>DWZJ01000100.1 GCA_019118245.1 Candidatus Oscillibacter excrementigallinarum | reverse complement strand
TTTTCCACCGGGCGCGGCGCATTTGTCTCCGGCCTAAGTGCCGCCCTGCGGGCGGTTGGCCTTCGACACGCGCTTGCGAGCGCAGTCTTTTTGATGTCTCTATATGGGGTCCCCGCCGCGCCCCGCGCGGTGGGGAGAGCCGGAGCAGCGAAATGGGGAGCGCACCCCCTGTGGAAACGGCCCCCTGCGGGAGCAGACGCCCCCGTGGCCGCCGGACGGCGGCCCATATCACCCTCCCGGCCGGGAACAAAAAGAGCGGGACGCACACAGCGTCCCGCTCTTTCCTCACTTCTCCGCGGAAAACACCTTCCGTCCGTCGCTCCAGAC
The DNA here is from genome assembly GCA_019118245.1 of Candidatus Oscillibacter excrementigallinarum. Lineage (GTDB taxonomy): Bacteria > Bacillota > Clostridia > Oscillospirales > Oscillospiraceae > Oscillibacter > Oscillibacter excrementigallinarum. The sequence goes on along the minus strand of DWZJ01000100.1, from coordinate 44,492 downwards.
CGCCCGGATGGCGCCGCTCTGCCGCAGGTACACCGCCCGCTCCAGACGCTCCTGGGGCATCAGGGGATGGGGCTGGGGCAGCTGGTCGTCCGCCAGGACCAGGGCGTGGAGACGGTTGCCCGGGGCAAAGCCCGGCCGCTCTCCGAAGTACGCCGCCCCGGCGGAGGTGCCCAGATACCACCCCTCCGGCACCGTGAGGAAGTCCGTCTCCCAGTTGTCCAGCACCCGCCGGGCCTTGGAGGCCCGGATGGACGCGGCCACCACGTCGAACATCTGCAGGTGGTCCCCGCCGGCGATGTCGCTGCCCAGGGCCACCTTTACGCCCTCGTTCAGCATGGCCCGCACCGGCGCCACGCCGGAGCAGATGTTCTGGTTGGAGTCGGCGCAGTGGACTGCTGTGACGCCGGCGTCCCGCATGGCCCGCCGCTCCCGCGCGTCGGACCAGACACAGTGGGCCATGACGGTGCGGCCGTTCCACAGGCCGTATTTGGCGTAGGTCTCCCAATACTGCGCACAGTCCGGGTGGAGCTGGCGCACCCAGGCCATCTCCGCCTGGTTTTCCGACAGGTGGGACTGGACGGGCAGATCCCGCTCTGCCGCCAGCCTGCCCAGAAACGCCATCAGCTCGTTGGTGCAGGAGGGGGTGAACCGGGGCGTCAGCATGGGCTTCACCAGGTGGAAGTCCTGGCTCGCATCCAGCCAGCGGAGCGTCTCCCGCATGGACGCCTCCGTGGTCTCCTCCAGCACGCCGGGGGCAGCGTTCCGGTCCATGTTCACCTTGCCCACGTAGCCGGTGACGCCGGCCTTTTCCAGCTCCTCCATCAGGATCAGCGTGGCGTCCGTGTGGAGGGAGGAGAACATACACACCCGGGTGGTGCCGTTTTCGATCAGCTCCCGGGCCAGGCGGCGGTAGATCTCCCGGGCGTAGCCCGTGTCCGCGAACCGGGCCTCGGTGGGGAAGGCGTAGGCGTTCAGCCAATCCAGCAGAGGCAGGTCCATGCCCATGCCCAGCATGGGGTACTGGGGCGCGTGGAGGTGCAGGTCCGCGAAGGACTGGAGGATCAGCGCGTCCCCCCAGTCCTCCACCGGGGCCCCGGCGTACTGCTCCGGCAGCGCCGGATAGATGCCCTGGATGATGCCGTCCTCAGCCACCAGGTACCCGCCCGGCACGGCCTCCAGCTGCCCCAGGGCGGGGGCGGACAGAATGGTCCCTTTCAATACAGTCAGTGACATGGCAGATCTCCTTTGTTTCCGTTCCGGAATTTTCAGACAGAAAAGAAGCGCCTGCCGGCAGAGGATGCTCCCCTCCCAACAGACACTCATAGCAGAGCCTCGGGCGGCCCCGTAGAGACGTTCGCGCCATGACAGCGAACTTATATGAGTTTTTCCTGCTGCCTATACCATATCACAGTTTCCCGCCGGTTGCAAGCCCTGTCACACCGTGGCTTCCCGCCGCTTATACTGGCATACGGGCGGCGTTCCGCCCAAATCAGAGAAAAGGCGTTGGTGCTATGTTGCAGTCTCTTGGCTGGGCGGCCCTGGGCACGGGCTTCACGTTTTTGATGACGGCCCTCGGCGCGGCCATGGTGTTTTTCTTTGCGGGGGAGCCCCGGCCCCGCTTCCAGCGGACACTGCTGGGCTTTGCCGCCGGGGTCATGACGGCGGCCTCTGTGTGGAGCCTGCTGATCCCGGCCATCGATCAGGCGGCCGCGGGGGGGCAGCCGCCCTGGCTGCCCGCCGCGGGCGGGATGCTGCTGGGGGTGGTGTTTCTGGCGGCACTGGACGCCCTGCTGCCCCATCTGCGGCGGGACCGGCAGGATGCCCGGCAGGCCACCCTGCTGATGACGGCCATCACCCTACATAACGTGCCGGAGGGCATGGCGGTGGGGCTGGCCTTCGCCCTGACGGCGGGGGGAGAGGGCTTTGCCGGCGCGGCGGCCCTGGCCATGGGCATTGGCATCCAGAACTTTCCGGAGGGCGCCGCCGTGGCTCTGCCCCTGCGGCAGGGGGGCTGGTCCCGGTCCCGGGCCTTTGCGGGCGGGATGCTCTCCGGCGCTGTGGAGCCGGTGTTCGGCGTCCTCGTGGTGCTGGTTGCGGCCGGTGTGGAGCCGCTGATGCCCTGGCTGCTGAGCTTCGCCGCCGGGGCCATGCTGTACGTGGTGGTGGAGGAGCTGGTGCCCCAGGCCCACAGCCGGGCGGGCACCTGCGGTTTCGTGCTGGGATTTCTGGTGATGATGGTCCTGGATGTGGCGCTGGGATAAAATCGAAGAAAACTGTGGAAAAAAGTGACCGGAGCCCCCTTTCCAACGTTATAATGGACGAAAGGGGGGAGAGGGACCATGTGCCGGGAAGAGGAGCTGTTCGAGCGCGTCTACGCCGCCTATGGAGCATCGCTGTACCGTTTCTGCCTGGTGCAGCTGGGGGATCCCGCAGACGCGGAGGACGCCCTGCAGGAGGTGTTCTGCAAGCGGCTGTACCGGGCGCCGGGATTTCCCTCCCCGGAGCAGGAGCGCCGGTGGCTGTTCCGGGTGGCGGTGAACCAGTGCCGGGATGAGCTGCGGCGCCGCAGGCGGATGGCGGGACCGCTGCCGGAGGATCTGCCCGCCCCGCAGGTCACAGACCTGGGGCTGTGGGAGCGGGTGGCGGCTCTGCCGGAAAAGCAGCGCACAGTGGTGCACCTCCACTACGCGGAGGGGTATTCAGTGCAGGAGATCGCGGAGGTGCTGGGCGTGACCGCCTCGGCGGTGAAGATGCGGCTGGCCCGGGCCCGGGCGGCCCTGCGGCAGGCATGGGAGGTGGAGGAATGAACCGCTATGCCAACATGATGGAAGAGCTGCCGGTCCCGGCTGACCAGGGGGAGCGGCTGAAACAGCGGGTCCTGGCCGCGGGAGGCGCGGAGCGAAAGGCCGTCCCCTACCGCCCCTGGAGCTTGGCCCGAAAAGCCCTGCTGGCCGCCGTGGCCGCGGCGGTGCTGGCGGCCAGCGTGGGGGCGGCGTCCAAGCTGGTGCCCTGGAACCGCTTCTTCCAGGAGTCCTTTGACGCCGTGGACCCGGAACTGGCGGACACGGTGTTCCAGTCGGTGGAGACGGCCCAGGTCTGCGGCGATGTGACGGTGACCGTCCGGGAGGCGGTGATGGACCAGCGTGCGGTGTGGCTGCTGGTGGACTATCAGCTGCCGGAGGACACGGACATGGACCAGGTCCGGATGGACACCGTGAGCCCGCCTCTGTTTGACCTGTATCAGGGAAGTGTGTCCTGGGCGGAGCTGGAGGGCCTGACTTCCCACGAGGCCAAAAATGGACCGATGCAGGAATTGAACAATCTCTACCTTGTGGAGACCACAAGCATAGAGGCAGTGGACCCGGAGACCCGGACCCTAACGGTCCTGCTGTACGGAAGATGTGACCGTGCGCCCGCCAGCGGCGAGCCGCTGACCCTGTTTGCCTGGCTGCCGCCTGCGGTGAAGGCGGAAACAGGCTGGGAGCCGCTGGCGGACCACCCGGCGGCGGTCACCTTCACGCCGATTCACACCTCCGCCCAGGTCTCGGGCACGGTACGGGCGGGACAGGCCCGCTACTCCGCGGAGGTCACGGCCCTGACCGTCACCATCACCGCGGAGGCGGCCCGGGAGGAGGACCTGCCCTACGGCACGATGATGCGGCTGCGGGCGGAACTGCTCCTCCGGGACGGCACGGCGGTGCCTCTCCGGACCATCAGCAACTGGTCCGGCGGCACCCCATCGGACAGCTCCGGCCAGTGGCAGATCACCTGCGTCACCACCCTGCGGACGGTGCTGGACCCCGGGGAGGTGACGGCCATCCGGATCGGGGAGATCGGCCCGGTGCCGGCGGCCCGCATCGAACTGAGGTGAAGGGAGACCGGGCAAAGAAGCGGCGCATCCGTTGGGATGCACCGCTTCTTTTTGAGATCGGTCATGTATCGGCAAACTGCCCCGGGTCCCGCAGGGCGTCCGCCGTCTCCTGGGACACCTCCGTGGAGAACGTCAGCAGGCCGCCCAGGCCCTCTACGTTGATGGCCTCCCCCACCCCTTCCAGGGTGTCGGACAGGACCTCTGTGGTGACGTCGTTGCTGTCGGAGCGCACCTGGGTGCGGAACACTTCCAGATACTCCCGCTCCGCATCCGGGTCCTCTCCGGCGTGGAGGGTGGTCTCCTGCCAGTAGACATAGGTGTAGAGGGGCGTTCCCTCCGCGCTCCCGTGGGCGGCGTTCTCGCCGCCGGCCTCGTTAATCAGGGCGTCGATCTCCGATACCGCCGCGTCATCTGTGACGGTGTACAGCTCCTGTCCACCGGCGTCCAGAATCTGGTAGTAGTGGTCCTTCTCTGTCTCCTGGGCGGCGTCGTCCGTGTTCTGCCCTCCGCCGCAGGCGGTCAGTAGCAGTGTCAGGGCCAGGGCGCAGAGCATGAGATATTTTTTCATAGCTGCCTCCATCGTTCTTCTGCCCGCGTCACCGCAGGCGCAGTTCCTCCAGATAGGAAAGATCCTCCTGGGTCAGGGACTGGCACTGGGCGGAGATGCGCAGGGCCGCGGGCGTGCCGCCGCCGGCGCTGCGGAATACAAAGGAGACCTCCAGATCCCACTCCCCCGGCGTCAGGGGGATGGTCTCCTGAATGGCGGTGTCCTCCTCCAGCTCCGCTCCGGTGGCTGCATAATCATAGACCGTCTCGCCCTCCGGGGAGGTCAGGCGGACCTCCACCCGGCTCTCGCCGGAGATCAGGCCCTCGTCCTCCAGGGGGAGCAGGTCGCTGAAGCGGATCTCCAGAACCAGGGCATCCTCCCCGGACACCTGGAAGGGCCAGTGGCCGCCGGTGACAGTGGGCCGGGCCGCCTCCTCAAAGGTGTGGTCCAGATAAAATACGTACCCCTCCCGGATGCCCGCCAACAGCTCCTCCCGGGTGCTGTAATACTCGTACAGGGTCTCGGTGTCCTTCGCCGGGGCGGGATCCTCCGGCGGGGCCGCCGTCTCTGGGGCCGCCGTATCCGCACTGGAGTCCGTCTCGTCCCATATGGCTTCACCGTCGATCACCACCGTGCCGTCCTCCCCGCCAGTGCGGACCTCCGCGTCCCCCAGAGGGACGCTGCAGGCGGCCAGGGACAGGGTCGTCAAGCCCGCCAGGGCAAGGATGCCCAGGCGCTTTTTCAAATCATTCAAAGAAGTTCCCTCTTTCTCTCAGAACAGCTGCACCACGCCGTAGGTCAGCGTCGTGACGATGGCCCCGGCGATCACCACGCCCAGGAAGATGGCGGGCACCGCGTGGCGCATCCGGATATCCAGCAGAGCCGCCACCAGGGCGCCGGTCCAGGCGCCGGTCCCCGGCAGGGGGATGGCCACCAGGATGATGAGGCCCGGCAAACGGTACTTCTGCACCACCCGGCCCTTCAGGTGGGCACGGCGCTCCAGCCAGTCGATCTTGGGGCCGAAGAGGCGGGTGCCCCGCAGCCAGTCGAAAATGTGGCGGATCAGCAGCAGGATGAAGGGCACCGGCACCATGTTGCCCAGGACAGCCACCGCGCAGGCTGCGGCGGGCGAAAGCCCCGCGGCCACGCCTACGGGAATGGCTCCCCGGAGCTCCAGCACCGGCACCATGGCGGTGCCGAAGGTCAGCAGAACAGCGTTCAGGTTTTCGTCAATGGGCATGGGCGTCCTCCCTCAGAATTCCGGCGGGCCGCGGGACTTCCCGGGACCCGCCGGAAGTGTACAGCCTAGTTTACTCCAGGTTCAGACGCTTTTTCAAGGTGATCGTGGTAACAATGTAGAACACCGCGCCATAAAGCACTGACAGAATGATCAGCCCCAGCATAGCAACGTGCATGGCCGCCACGCCGGTGACGTGGAAGTTCATCGCCGCCAGCAGATGCCGGATCGCCCCGTTATCCAGGCTGATCAGCAGAATGCCGCTGGCCATCTGCATCACGAACTGGAACACGAAGAAGAACACCACCGACAGGGCCATCTTGTGATTGGCAAAGCTGTGACCCACCGCCAGGGCGGCATAGAATTGCAGGGAGAAGCTCATGCAGGCCGCCAGCATCAGCGCCAGGAATTCCAGAAGAAACGCCGTGCCGTTGAAGGCGTAGTAGGCGTTGAGCTGTTCAAACAGCTTGGGGAACACGTCCAGCAGATCCGTGAAGAAGCTGACATCCGCCGCCGCCACAAAGGCGGACAGGATCACCACCACGCCGGTGGCGATGAACCACACGGCGGAGACGATCAGCTTGCTCCACACGTGCTGGTGGACGGAGGCGGGCAGGGTGAACATGATGTAGCCCTCGTCCCCCAGCAGGTTTTTGTAAAACCGCTGGAGCATCAGGATGAACGCCACGACGAACACGCCGATGATGGCCGCCACATAGGCCAGGATAATCAGCGCGGCCAGCATATTCAGGACGAAGTTTCCGGAGTCCATCAGCCGGGCGGAGAGGTTGAAGCCCAGGGCCACCGCCAGCAGGACCAGATACAGGGGGCCCATGATGCGGGCCGTGGCACGGAATTCGTGCTTCAAGAGTTTCGTCAGCATTTGAACACCTCCCGGAACAGGGCGTCCACGCTCATGCCCTTCTCCTCCCGGATCTCGTCCACGGAGGACTGGAGCACCACCTGGCCCTGATTGATGAAAATGACCTCGTCCAGCACCTTCTCCACGTCCGCGATCAGGTGGGTGGAGAGGATGACCGCCGCCTCGGGGTTGTAGTTTCCGATGATGGTGGAGAGGATGTAGTCCCGGGTGGCCGGGTCCACACCGCCGATGGGCTCATCCAGCAGATACAGCTTGGCGGCACGGCTCATCACCATGATGAGCTGCACCTTCTCCCGGTTGCCCTTGGACATCTGCTTGATCCGCTGGGTCAGGCGGATGTTCAGGTGGGAGAGCATCTCTTCCGCCGCCTTCCGGTTGAAGTCCTGGTAGAAGTCGCCGTAGAAGTCCATCAGCTGCTTCACGGACATCCAGGTGGGGATGCAGGTCCGCTCCGGCAGGTAGCTGACGCTCTTGTGGCTCTCCTTCCCCGGCCGCATCCCGCACACCAGGACCTCGCCCTCGCTGGGGGTCAGCAGGCCGTTGGCCAGCTTGATGAGGGTGGTCTTGCCGCTGCCGTTGGGGCCCAGCAGTCCCACGATCCGGCCCGGCTCCACTGCCAGATTTACATGATTCAATGCCGGCGCATTGCCGTAGTGCTTGCTCAGGTCTTTACACTCCAGAACTGCCATTGTCTTCTCCTCCCTTGATCTCCTCCTGCCGCAGCAGCGTCAGGATCTCCTCCCGGCCATAGTCCAGGTGGGTCATGGCCTCCAGGAACGCCTGGATGTGGCGCTCCGCCAAGCTTCTCTTTGCAGATGCGATCATGGCCTGATCCTCCGTTACAAATCTACCCGTGGTCCGCTGGCTGTAGACTAGTCCGTCCCGTTCCAGCTCCGTCAGCGCCCGCTGCATGGTGTTGGGGTTCACCCCGGCCTCCGTGGCCAGGTCCCGCACGGAGGGCAGCCGCTCCCCGGGCGGAAACGCGCCTGTGACGATGCCCACCTTGATCTGGGCGATCAGCTGGGAATAGATCGGCGCGTCGCTTGAAAACTGCCACTTCACAGAAGCACCTCCCTTTTGTTTTATTGTACTAAGCAGTTAATACAATAACACATTTTGCGGATTTGTCAAGGGGCAGGGAAAAATTTTTTTGACAGCGAAAAGCGCCGCAGCGGCAAACCGCTGCGGCGCAAGGGATTTTTCGTTATTGGATTTTGACGGGCGGGCGGTTCCGCTCACGCCGCCGGCCCAGGATGAGGATGGCGAGGCCCAGAATGGTCACCAGCAAACACTTCAGTTCGTCCCAAAGTCCGGACAAGAGAAACTCAACCGTATTTTCCGGTGAGATCAGTAGCAGTGCGTAGGAAATACTCCACACCAGACCATACGTCAGATGGAGAAACGGTTGGGGCAGCGCAAATCCCGTACCCAGCAGCCCCACCAGCACCGAGAGCCAGCCCAGGTGATACCAGCGGAGACGGCCCGCCATTCGACGGCCCCAAAGCGCAAGGACAACCCCCGCGGCTGACATCAAGACGGGCGGGATGGCATCCGGGATAAAGGCGCTCATCAGATTCGCCTCCCAAAATTCCGGAGTGGGATCATTGAATTCGAGCAGTCCCGCAAAGAAGTTCACCGTATTGACGATTTCCCGCAGCAGCCGTACACCGCCCCAGGCCGCCAGGACCCAGGCCAGCAGGTAGCCCTTGTTTCGGTACCACCGCTTGACCCGGTCCCACGGGCCCGCCGCAGGGATGGGGGCCTTGGGCGTCTCCGGTTTCTCCAGTTCCTCGAATAATAAGTAGTCTGTGGACACGCCGAACTGGCGGCTGATGCGGATGATCTTCTCAGCCTCCGGCATGGCTTCGTTCCGCTCCCACTTGCTCACCGCCTGGCGGCTCACGTCCAGCAGCTCGGCCAGCTGGTCCTGGCTCAGGCCCGCCCGGGCCCGGAGCTTTTGCAGCTTCTCTCCAAAGGTCATGGCGCTTCCCTCCCCTGCCGTTCTCACACGTTCAGGATACCAGACGGCTCTGGTTGACGCCAGCAACCGGACCTGGAACTTCCGCTACCTGTGGTAGCGGCGGGCTTATCCGGGGTATTTTCGCTCCAAAATCTCCACCACGTCCGCCAGGGCGCCGTCTTTGGCGTGAGAGACGAGGGTGACGCCGCTCTCCCGCACCGCCGGGATGCAGTTGGCCGGGGCGAAGCCCTCCGCCGCCAGGCGCAGCATGGGCAGGTCGTTGGCCTCATCCCCCACGCAGTAGAGGTGGTCCAGGCCGATGCCCAAATGCTCTGCCAGACGGCGGACCATACCGCCCTTGTTGGCGCCCTTTGCGGTCATCTCCAGCAGGTTCTGGCCGGAGAAGATCAGCTCATAGTCACCGCCCCAGCCCTGGTCCAGCAGAAAGGCCCGAATCTGCTCCAGCGTTTCGTGGGACGCCTCGAACAGCAGCTTTCCCAAGGGCAGGGGCACGTCCAGCAGGGAGGGCATCTCCGTCACCGCCACCTTGGTCAGATGCTCGTGGTGGCGGGTGATCTCGTTGGGATGTACCGCGTGGATCACATTGTCGATGTGGTACGCCTCCACCGCCGCCTGGAGGAACCGGTCCAGCACCAGCTGGCCCCGCTGGCGGGCGCTCTCGTCCAGCAGGGCGCTGAACAGATACTCGTTCCGTGCAAAATCGTACAGGGCCGCGCCGTTGCAGATGACGCCGGGGGCGTTCATGGGCACCAGCGGGGCGTACTTTTCAAAGGCCGCCAGGGCCCGGCCGGTGGAGATAGCGAACCGGCCGCCCTCCGCCATGAAATACGTCAGCGCCTGTCGGTTCCGCTCCGGCAGGGGCGGGATGGGCTCCCCCCGCAGCAGGGCGTCCTCCGTATAGATCAGGGTGTTGTCAAAGTCGCTGGCCAGCAGCACGCCGTCAAATCTTCCCATGGGCCTTCCTCCTCATTCGTTCGTAAAAAAGGGAGAGGCGCCGCCCCTCCCCTTGGGATTTATTCGCTCTTGGGGGCGGAGCTACCACCCTCACCGCCGCCCTTGTTCCTGCGGCGGCCGCCCCGGTGATGGGGCCGGCGGCGGCGCTTGGTCTCGCCTTCTCCGCCGGAGGCAGCCTGTCCCTCCGCCGGCTTGGGCTGGGCAGGCTTGGGCTCCTGCTTGGGGGGACGGGGCTTGCTCTCTTTCTGCTCTGGCCGCTTGGCCTCGGCCTTGGGCTGCTCGGCCCCATCGGCGCTCTTGCTGCCGCCTCTCCGGCGGCCGCCCCGGTGCCGGCGGCGGGGCTTGCTCTCACCGCTGCCCGGCGCGCCGATCTTCTCCCGGGTGGGCGCCTCCTCCAGCTTGGTGTCCATATAGAACGGCGTGGTGAAGGACGGAGACTCCAGCGCCTCCTCTTCCGTTTCCTCCACATAGCGGGCGGGCCGCTCCGGGATGGCGATGCCCTCCCGGCTGCCCTTGCCGTTGCGCAGGACGCAGATCTCACAGCCGTGATAGCACTTCAAGGGCTCCGGCGCGCTGTCCAGGCTGACCTTCACGGTCTCCCGCAGCAGGTCCACGCTCTTCACGTTGCCGGGGCCGTCCGGCGTCTGGACGAAGGACTCCACCTTGGGCATCCGCTTTGCGGCGTCCTCGTAGACGTTCTGCTCGTATTTCAGGCAGCACATCAGCCGCCCGCAGGTGCCGGAGATCTTGGCGGGGTTCAGGCTGAGGTTCTGGGTCTTGGCCATCTTGATGGACACCGGCAGGAACCCATCCAGGAACTGGGAGCAGCAGAAGGGCCGGCCGCAGATGCCCAGGCCGCCGATCATCTTGGCCTCGTCCCGGACGCCGATCTGCCGCAGCTCGATCCGTGCCCGGAACACGCCGGCCAGGTCCCGCACCAGCTCCCGGAAGTCCACCCGGCCGTCGGCAGTGAAGTAGAATACGATCTTGTTGCCGTCAAAGCTGGCGGAGACGTTCACCAGCTTCATCTCCAGGCCATGGGCGGCGATCTTCTTCTCGCAGATGTCGAAGGCCTCGCTCTCCCGCTTCTTGTTCTGCTCCACCGTGCGGCGGTCGTTGTCCGTGGCCATCCGCAGCATGGGGCTCAGGGGTTTGACGATGGCGGCGTCCTCCACCTCGTGGTTGCCCTCCGTGCAGGTGGCGAACTCCACGCCCGCGGACGTCTCCACGATCACCTGGTCCCCCATCTTCACCTGATGGCCGCAGGGGTCGAAATAATAATTCTTACAGCCGCCTCGAAAGCGGACGCTGATGACTTCTGTCAAAGGATACCCTCCAATTCCACCGCAAGGGCCCCCAGCACGTGGCCGACGCCCACGTTGTAGGTGCACTCCCCGCGATACTTCTGTAATAGCTCTATTGTGCGCATGATTTGGGTCTTTGTCAAGTTTTTCGCCAGGATCTGGGCGATCTCCCGGCAGTTTTCCGCCGGTTTCTGTCCGTACAGCAGAAGCAGCGCCGCCGCGCACAGGGCCCGGCTCCGCTCCAGCAGGGCGGCCAGCTCCTCCCGGGTCATGCGCTTTTTCTCCAGCCGCACCGCCAGCTCCGTCAGGGCGCCCCGCTTCCGCCCCGCCAGGCAGCGGCACAGGTCCTCCGCCGCCTGGACCTCTTCGCCGCCCTGCTCCTCCGCGGGATGCAGCTTCAGCTCCACGCAGCGGGACCGGAGGGTCTGGAGCACCACGGCGGCGTTTTCCGCGCAGAAGAGGAACGCCGCATAGGGCGGCCCCTCCTCCACCACCTTCAACAGGACGTTCTGGTCCTGCTCCGTCAAAAGGGCGCAGTCCGGGAACACATAGACCTTCCGGGTCCCCTCATTGGGGCGGATGTAGGCGTCCGCCCGGATGTCCCGCACCACGTCCACCGCGATGCTCTTGTGGTCCGGGTCCCGGACGGTGATCACGTCCGGATGGATGCCCGCCAGGACCTTCCGGCAGGCGGGACAGACGCCGCAGGGCCGCTCTCCCGTCCCCACGCACTCCAGGACGGCGGCGGCATAGCTGGCGGCGGCCGCCAGGTCTCCGTTTCCGGTGAACAGCAGCGCGTGGGACAGGGTGCCGCGGGTGGCGGCCTCCCGGATACGGATGGCGGCGGGCTCCTCCGGCCGCAGGCCCAACTGGGACATGGTGTACGCTCCTTTTCCCACCCTGTTGGGCGGGTCGATCTCAAAATCTTTTCCGCCCCGGCGGTTGTCCCGCAGGGACGGGCCGGACATCATCCCGGCCATGGCAAGCGCCCTCCGGCCGCCATGCCAATGGTACAATGACCGTCCTGGGGTCATTCTACCACATTCCCCCTCAAAAAGGAAGTACGTAAAGGTTTTCTTTGTTGCGCAACGGTTAATTGTTGGGATTGCACAAACCTTTGTGGAAATATTCCAGGTTTGGGCAGATTTCTTAGCATTTTTATGTATTGTTTTCCGAAAAAATTACCAATATAATGGTATCGTCATCAAAGAGGCTAATCGTTTAACCGCAGATTGGGGTCCATCCGACTTTCGACTGCGGCAAGAAAGAGAGGTTTGGACAACATGAGCAAAAAATTTGTCTATCTGTTCAGCGAGGGCAATGCCAATATGCGCGAGCTGCTGGGCGGAAAGGGCGCCAACCTGGCGGAGATGACCAACATCGGCCTGCCGGTTCCCCAGGGCTTCACCATCACCACCGAGGCCTGCACCCAGTACTATGAGGATGGCCAGAAGATCAATGACGAGATCCAGGCGGAGATCATGGAGTATATCACCAAGCTGGAGGGGATCACCGGCAAGAAGTTCGGCGACAAGGAGAATCCCCTGCTGGTATCCGTGCGTTCCGGCGCCCGGGCCTCCATGCCCGGCATGATGGACACCATCCTGAACCTGGGTCTGAATGAGGACGTGGTGGACGTGCTGGCCAAGAAGTCCGGCAACCCCCGCTGGGCCTGGGACTGCTACCGCCGGTTCATCCAGATGTACTCCGACGTGGTCATGGAGGTGGGCAAGAAGTACTTTGAGCAGCTCATCGACCAGATGAAGGAGGCCCGCGGCGTCACCCAGGACGTGGAGCTGACTGCCGACGACCTGAAGGAGCTGGCCGGCCAGTTCAAGGCCGAGTACAAGTCCAAGATCGGCGTGGACTTCCCCACCGACCCCAAGGAGCAGCTGATGGGCGCCATCAAGGCCGTGTTCCGCTCCTGGGACAACCCCCGCGCCAATGTGTATCGCCGGGACAACGACATCCCCTACTCCTGGGGCACCGCCGTCAACGTCCAGTCCATGGCCTTCGGCAACATGGGCGACGACTGCGGCACCGGCGTGGCCTTCACCCGCAACCCCGCCACCGGCGAGAAGAAGCTGTTCGGCGAATTCCTGACCAACGCCCAGGGCGAGGACGTGGTGGCCGGCATCCGGACCCCCATGCCCATCAGCGAGATGAGCGAGAAGTTCCCCGAGGCATTCGCCCAGTTCGAGCAGGTGTGCCAGACTCTGGAGAATCACTACCGGGATATGCAGGACATGGAGTTCACCGTGGAGCACGGCAAGCTCTATATGCTGCAGACCCGCAACGGCAAGCGCACCCCCGCCGCCGCCCTGAAGATCGCCTGCGACTTGGTGGACGAGGGAATGATCGACGAGAAGCGGGCCGTGGCCATGATCGACCCCCGCACCCTGGACACCCTGCTGCATCCCCAGTTCGACGGCGAAGTGCTGAAGAAGACCCCCGTCATCGGCAGCGCCCTGGCTGCCTCTCCCGGCGCCGCCTGCGGCAAGATCGTCTTCACCGCTGAGGACGCCAAGGCCTGGGCCGAGCGGGGCGAGAAGGTGGTCCTGGTCCGGCTGGAGACCTCTCCCGAGGACATCGAGGGCATGAAGGCGGCCCAGGGCATCCTGACCGTCCGGGGCGGCATGACCTCCCACGCGGCCGTGGTGGCCCGGGGCATGGGCAAGTGCTGCGTCTCCGGCTGCGGCGCCATCAAGATGGATGAGGAAAACAAGCAGTTTGAGCTTGCCGGCAAGACCTTCCACGAGGGCGACTGGCTGAGCATCGACGGCTCCACCGGCAAGATCTACGACGGCGCCATTCCCACGGTGGATGCCTCCATCGGCGGCGAGTTCGGCCGGGTCATGGGCTGGGCCGACCAGTACCGCCGCCTGAAGGTCCGCACCAATGCGGATACCCCCCACGACGCCGCCCAGGCCCGGAAGTTCGGTGCTGAGGGCATCGGCCTGTGCCGGACCGAGCATATGTTCTTTGAGGCGGACCGCATCCCCGCCATCCGCCAGATGATCTGCTCTGATACCGCCGAGCAGCGGGAGAAGGCCCTGGCCAAGCTGGAGCCCATGCAGCAGAGCGACTTCGAGGGCATCTACGAGGCCATGGAGGGCCTGCCCGTCACCATTCGCTTCCTGGATCCCCCCCTGCATGAGTTCGTGCCCACCGACGAGGCGGACATCGAGCTGCTGGCCAAGGACATGGGCAAGAGCGTGGCCGACATCAAGGCCATCATCGCCGGCCTCCACGAGTTCAACCCCATGATGGGCCACCGTGGCTGCCGCCTGGCGGTCACCTATCCGGAGATCGCCGCCATGCAGACCCGGGCCGTCATCAAGGCCGCCCTGAATGTCCAGGCCAAGCACCCCGAGTGGACCATGGTGCCTGAGATCATGATCCCCCTGGTGGGCGAGGCCAAGGAGCTGGCCTATGTGAAGAAGGTCGTGGTGGAGACCGCCGACGCCATCATCAAGGAGGCGGGCTCTGACATGAAGTACCTGGTGGGCACCATGATCGAGATCCCCCGGGCTGCCCTCACTGCCGACGAGATCGCCAAGCAGGCGGACTTCTTCTCCTTCGGCACCAACGACCTGACCCAGATGACGTTCGGCTTCTCCCGCGACGACGCCGGCAAGTTCCTGGATGCCTACTACGACAAGAAGATCTACGAGAACGATCCCTTTGCCAAGCTGGACCAGACCGGCGTGGGCAAGCTGGTGGACATGGCCTGCAAACTGGGCCGCGGCACCAACCCGGACCTGCACTTGGGCGTGTGCGGCGAGCACGGCGGCGACCCCTCCAGCGTGGAGTTCTTCCACCGCACGGGCCTGGACTACGTGTCCTGCTCTCCCTTCCGGGTGCCCATCGCCCGGCTGGCTGCCGCCCAGGCGGCCATCAAGGACGGCCAGTGAGCCGCTCCGCTCCCCTGACAAAAGACCGGACCGCCCGATGGGCGGTCCGGTCTTTTCATTCGATGTACGTCATCTCACTTGGCCGATGGGAAGAAGGGCCGGAGGACACCGGCCACCTGGGAGATGGGCATGGTCTGGAGATAGACGTGGCCGGGGCCGGTGATGACGGTGTTGAAAATGCCCTCTCCGCCGAACACCATGTTCTTGAGCCCCGGGACCGCCTGGATGTCCATGGAGCAGGTGGCGTCCATGGCCGCCAGGTATCCGGTGTCCACCACCAGGGACTCGCCGGGGTCCAGGTCATACTCCACGATGTGGCCGTCGAACTCCGTGAAGGCCACGCCTCTGCCGGAGAGCTTCTGCATGATGAACCCCTCGCCGCCGAAGAAGCCGGAACCCAGCTTTTTCTGGAAGAAAGTGGACAGCTGAACACCCTCCTCGCTGGCCAGGAAGCCGCTCTTCTGCACCACCAGCTCCCGGCCCGGACCGATGTCAAAGGCCCGGATGCTGCCGGGGAAGCTGGAGGCAAAGGCGATCAGTCCCTGGCCGCCCTGGGCGGTGTACCGGTTCTGGAAGATGGAGTCGCCGGAGAGCATCCGCCCAAATGCCTTGCCCAGGCCGCCGTTGGTACTGGTGTCCATCTTCATGTTGGGGGTCATCCAGCTCATGCTGCCCCGCTCGGTGATCATGGTCTCGCCGGGTTCCAGCTGGCAGATCACCACCGGCAGCGGAGCGCCCTCGATCTGATATTCCATGGTGTACTCCTTTCTCTTTGCGGCCAGGGGCCGTTTTCTCCATTGTAACCGGGGCGGATGGCGCTGTCAATTCCGGCTCGGCGGTTTTCCAGCTCCCCGCCAAAATTTTGCAGCCCCGGCATCCCAAGGATGCCGGGGCTGCTGTCTGCTCAGTATTCCACGGTGCCGGTGTAGACCAGCTTGGCGTCGCCGGTGAGGGTGACGGCCTCGTCGGTGTAGTTCACCACCAGGTCGCCGCCCCGGACCCGGACCGTGATGTCCCGGCCCTGCTCGCACTGTCCGGCGGCCACCGCGGCCACCACCGCCGCACAGGCGCCGGTGCCGCAGGCCATGGTCTCGCCGCTGCCCCGCTCCCAGACCCGCATCTTGATGGTGCTGGGGTTCACCACCCGGATGAACTCCGTGTTGATCCGGTCCGGGAAGTAGGATGCGTGCTCAAACTGCGGCCCGATCCGGCCCACGTCCACGCCGTCCACCCGGGGGCAGAACACCACGCAGTGGGGGTTGCCCATGTCCACGCAGGTGATGTTCCAGGGCTCCCCGCCGATCTCCACCGGGTAGTCCACCACATACCGCTTGGGGATGTTCAGATGGAGGGCCGTGGTGTCCAGGGTGGCGTAGCCCATGTCCACGCAGGCGGAGGTCACCTTGCCGTTGGCGGTGTACACCTGGACGCGCTTGGTGCCCTTGTCCGTCTCGATGGTCATCTCCTCCTTGGAGACGATGTGGTTGTCATACAGGTACTTGGCCATGCACCGCAGGGCGTTGCCGGCCATGGAGCCCTCGGACCCGTCGGCGTTGAACATCCGCATCTTCGCGTCCGCCTTTTGGGACCGCTCCATGAGGATGATGCCGTCCGCGCCGATGCCGTAGTGCCGGTCGCAGAGGGTGACGCACAGCGCCTCCGGGCAGGTGATCTGGCCGTTGAAGTCCTCCAGGAAGATGTAGTCGTTGCCGCAGGTCTGCATCTTGGCAAAGGGCAGCTTCTGCCGCTCCGTCCGCAGGTGGCAGATGTCGATGAGCTCCGTGTTCCCCTGGTTGTAGCGGCTGGCCAGGATGTCCGTCAGGGCGCCCGCCGTGTCCAGCGAGGTCAGGCAGGGGATGCCCAGCTGGACGCACCGGTGGTTCAGGTGGATGAAGTCCCGGATGTACTCCGGCTCCGTGGAGCCGGTGAGGATGACGTAGTCGATCTTTCCGTCCTCCAGCAGCTGGAACACCCGGTTGTCCTGGCCCAGCTTTCCCACCACCTCCACATCGGTGCCCAGGCGGCCGATCTCCCGGGCCGTGCCGTCGGTGGCATACAGCTGGAAGCCCATCTCGTCCAGCTTCCGGGCGATGTCCACGATCTCCGGCTGGTCCCGGCGGTTCACGGAGATCAGGACCCCCGCGTGCTGGCTCTTCTCCACCTTGTATCCGGCGGAGACCAGGCCCTTGAACAGGGCCTCCTGCATGTTGGCGCCCAGGCCCAGCACCTCGCCGGTGGACTTCATCTCCGGGGACAGGGCCGCGTTGGCGTCGGTGATCTTCTCAAAGGAGAACACGGGCACCTTCACCGCCACATAGGGGGGCTGGCGGTACAGGCCGGTGCCGTAGCCCAGGGCCTTCAGGGGCTGGCCCACCATGACCCGGGTGGCCAGGTCCACCATGGGCACGCCGGTGACCTTGGAGATATAGGGCACCGTCCGGCTGGCCCGTGGGTTCACCTCGATGACGTACAGCTCCCCCTGGTAGATCAGGTACTGGATGTTGATGAGGCCCCGGGTCTTCAGGGACAACGCCAGCTTCTCCGAGCAGTCGATGATGGTCTTGAGCATCTTGTCGCCGATGGAGAAGGGCGGGTAGACGGCGATGGAGTCGCCGGAGTGGACGCCGGTGCGCTCGATGTGCTGCATGACGCCGGGGATCAGCACGTCCGTGCCGTCGGAGATCACGTCCACCTCCAGCTCCTTGCCCATGAGGTACTGGTCCACCAGGACGGGGTTCTCGATCTTGCCGGAGAGGATGATCTCCATGTACCGGCGGACCTCCTCGTCGTTGTGGGCGATGACCATGTTCTGGCCGCCGATGACGTAGCTGGGCCGCAGCAGCACGGGATAGCCCAGCTCGTTGGCCGCCGCCAGGGCCTCCTCCATGCCCAGAACGCCCCGGCCGGCGGCCCGCTTGATGGAGAACCGCTCCAGCAGCTCGTCGAACCGCTCCCGGTCCTCCGCCATGTCGATGGACTCGGCGCTGGTGCCCAGGATGGGGATGCCGTGGCTGTCCAGGAATTGTGTCAGCTTGATGGCCGTCTGGCCGCCGAAGGCCACCACCACGCCAACCGGCTTCTCCACGGCAATGATGTGCATGACATCTTCCGGATATAGGGGCTCGAAGTACAGGCGGTCAGCAGTGTCGTAGTCGGTGGAGACGGTCTCCGGGTTGTTGTTGACGATGACCACGTCATAGCCCAGCTCCTTCAGCGTCCACACGCAGTGGACGGAGGAGTAGTCGAACTCAATGCCCTGGCCGATGCGGATGGGGCCGGAGCCCAGCACCATGATGACAGGCTTGCCGCTGCGGGGGAAGGCCCGGGACTCGCAGAAGCGGTCATAGGTGGAGTAGAAGTAGGGCGTCTCCGCGTCGAACTCCGCGCCGCAGGTGTCCACCATCTTGTAGACCGCGTCCCGGTGCTCCGGCAGCGCCCCGCCGCCGGAGAGGCGAGTCAATGCGGCGTCCGGGTAGCCCAGCCGCTTGCCCTCCTGGTACTGCTCTTCCGTGAGGCCGCCTTCGATAGACGCCTCAAATTCCGCCAGCTTTTTCAGCTTGTTCAAAAACCAGCGGTCGATTTTGGTGATGGCGTGGATCTCCTCCACGGTGACGCCGGACTTCAGCGCCTCGAACACCGTGAAGAGCCGGTGGTCGTCCACCCGGCGGAGCCGCTCCCGGATGGGGGCGTCGTCCCCGTGGTCCGGCCTGCGGTTCAGGGTATCCATGCCGATCTCCGCGCCCCGGACGGCTTTCAGCAGCGCCATCTCGAAGCTGGGGGCGATGGCCATGACCTCGCCGGTGGCCTTCATCTGGGTGCCCAGGGTGCGGCTGGCGTCGGCGAACTTGTCAAAGGGCCACTTGGGCATCTTCACTACGATGTAGTCCAGCGTGGGCTCGAAGCAGGCGCAGGTCTTGCCGGTGATGTCGTTTTTAATTTCATCCAGGGTGTACCCCAGGGCGATCTTGGTGGTGATCTTGGCGATGGGGTAGCCGGTGGCCTTGGAGGCCAGGGCCGAGGAGCGGGACACCCGGGGGTTCACCTCGATGACCGCGTACTCAAAGCTCTCCGGGTCCAGGGCCAGCTGTACGTTGCAGCCGCCCACGATGCCCAGGTGGGTGATGATGTCCAGGGACGCCTTGCGGAGCATCTGGAACTCCTTGTCCGCCAGGGTCTGGGTGGGGGCCACCACGATGGAATCGCCGGTGTGGACGCCCACCGGGTCCAGGTTCTCCATGGAGCAGACAGCGATGACGTTGCCCACGCCGTCCCGCATGGTCTCAAACTCGATCTCCTTCCAGCCGAAGATGGCCTTCTCCACCAGGATCTGGGTGATGGGCGAGGCGTCCAGGCCGGTGGCGGCAATGATCTTCAGCTCCTCGGGGTCCTTGGCCGCGCCGCCGCCGGCGCCGCCCAGGGTGAAGGCCGGCCGCACGATGACGGGGTAGCCGATCTTCTCCGCCACCGCCAGGGCCTGGTCCACGGTCTCCGCGATGTCGGAGGCGATGACCGGCTGGCCGATCTCCGCCATGGCCTCCTTAAAGAGCTCCCGGTCCTCCGCCCGGGAGATGGCCGCCGCGTCGGTGCCCAGCAGGCGGACCCCCTGGGCCTGGAGGAAGCCCTCCTTGTCCAGCTGCATGGCCAGGGTCAGGCCCGTCTGGCCCCCCAGGCCTGCCAGGATGGAGTCGGGCCGCTCCTTCTTGATGATGCGCTTGATGGTCTCCACCGTCAGGGGCTCCAGGTAGATCTCGTCCGCCATGGCCTGGTCCGTCATGATGGTGGCGGGGTTGGAGTTGCAGAGGACCACGTTGACCCCCGCCTCCTTCAAGACGCGGCAGGCCTGGGCACCGGCGTAGTCGAACTCCGCCGCCTGGCCGATGACGATGGGACCGGAGCCGATCACCAGAACTTTTTGAATGCTCTTATCCAGCGGCATTACCGGTCACCCCCTTTCATCAGGTCTACAAATTGGTCGAAGAGAAACGCCGTGTCCTTGGGGCCGGTGCAGGCCTCCGGATGGAACTGGACCGTGAAGGCCCGCAGGTCCGGGTAGTCGATGCCCTCGCAGGTGCCGTCGTTGGCGTTGACGAACCGGACCCTGCCCGCTGGCAGGCTGCCGCCGTCCACGGCGTAGCCGTGGTTCTGGCTGGTGATGTAGGTGCGGACGCCGCTCAGGTCCCGCACCGGCTGGTTGACCCCCCGGTGGCCGTATTTCAGCTTATAGGTGCTGCCCCCCACTGCCAGGGCCGTCAGCTGGTGGCCCAGGCAGATGCCGAACAGAGGCACCTTGCCCAGCAGCTTTTGGATCTGTTCGATCTGGTAGGTGTTCTCCGCCGGGTCCCCGGGGCCGTTGGAGAGCATGATGCCGTCGGGCTCTTCCGCCAGGATCTCCTCCGCGCCGGTGTCCGCTGGCAGGACAGTGACCGTGCAGCCCCGCTTCTGGAGCTCCCGGACGATGTTCCTCTTGGCGCCGTAGTCCAGCAGGCTGACCCGGAACCGCTCCTCCCCCTCCGCCGGGTGGACGGAAGCCGCTTTGCAGGTGACCGCCTCCACCACGCCGGTGACGGCGTAGGACCTGACCGCGGTCAGGTCCGCCGGAATCTCATCGCAGATCACCGCATTCATGACGCCGTGCTCCCGGATGATGCGGGTCAGCTCCCGGGTGTCCACCCCCCAGAGACCGGGAACGTGCTGTTCCCTTAAAAAAGCGTCCAGGTCCCCCTGGCAGCGGAAATTGGACGGCGATTCACACCACTCCCGCACCACGTAGCCCCGGACGCAACACGCGCCTTCAAAATCCTCCGGAATGATCCCGTAATTGCCGATCAGCGGATAGGTCTGCATCACGATCTGCCCCGCGTAGCTGGGATCCGTCAGCGTCTCGATGTAGCCGCACATGCCGGTGGTGAACACCAGCTCCCCCACGGCGCTCTCCGGGCTGCCGAACCGAAAGCCCTCAAACACCTGACCGTCCTGTAATACCAGATATCCCTTCTTCATGTCTTCCTCCCATCCCGGCCCACCGGCCGGAAAAATCCCTATTGGATGTTATTATGAGGTTTTTTGCCGAAGCCGTCAATCCTTTCCAGCCCCAAAGGCGGTAGAGTTTTTTCTGGAGATAGGTATTACTTTTTGTGCATTATTGCAAAGGTCGACCTATCCGCCCTCCCGCCCGGAAAATTTTTGTCCCCCGTTGCCAGGCGGCCGCCCGGCCTTTATAATAAAACCATCAACAGCGGCAAGGAGGCGCGGCCCGTGGCAAAGCATCTGGAGAAGTTCACCCGGCCCTTTCAGAACAGTGCCATCCCCTTTGTGCTGGCAGAGGTCCTGACCAACGGCCAAGGACAGATGGTGGACCTGGTCTGCCGCTTTTTGAATCCCGCCGCCGCCGCCCTGCTCCAGGTCGCACCGGAGGCGGTGCAGGGACGGCGGCTCTCCCAGCTGAGCCCCCTCCCCGCGCTGGAGGATCTCTCCCCCGTACAGGCGGTGGCCTTTTCCGGCTCCTCCGCCACCTTTTCCTGTGAGACCGCCGGGGGACAGGCCCTCTCCGTCACCTGCTATCAGGTGATGTACGGCGTGGTGGGCTGTCTGCTGGACCCATGCCGGGAAAGCGCCGGCAGCGGAGCGCCCGCGCTTCCGGAGGCCGTTCCCGCCGCCGTGCTGGAGCTGGACCGGAGCGGCCTGCGGTGCGTTGCCTGCAACCGGATGCTGGGCCAGCTGACCGGGTGGACCCAGAAATCCCTGCTGAACCGGGGCGCGGACGGGTTCGCCGCCCTGACGGTCCCCGAGGACTGGCCGGCGCTGCTGCAAGCCCTGCTGGACGCCGCCCGGGAGAAGCGGGACGCGGACCAGGACCTCCGGCTGCTGCGGCGGGACGGCGGGCCCATCTGGGTGAATCTGCGGGCGGAGCTTCTCTCCTCCCGGCAGGGACGCACGGTCTTTCGGGGGATCTTCACGGATATTGACCGCCTCCGCCAGCGGGAGACGGCGCTGCGGGAGTCCCTGGCCCGACAGGAGGCCGCCCGGCGGCAGGCGGTGGATCTGCTGGAACGGGTGCCGGTTGGGCTCTGCCTGCTGCGCCGCCGGCCTGACGGCGGGACAGAGGTGGTGCGGGTCAATCAAGCCCTCTGCCAGCTGCTTGCCCTCTCCTCCGATGCCCTTGCCGACCGCCTGGCGGAGGACCCCGGCGGATTTCTGCAGGCGGACCAGCGTGAGGAGCTGTTGGCAGACGCGGTCCGGGCCCGGGAGTGCCGCCTCCCCCTGCGACGGGTCTGTCGGATCGTCTCCGGTGAGGGCCGGATCTGCGCCCTCTCCGTCCACGCGGTCTGGGACCCACAGCCGGACGGCTCCTGGCTGGTGTCCATCGCCTGCTCCGACGTCTCTCAGGAGGCGGCCGCGGACCGGGAGCACCGCATCCGGGCCCAGCTGTGCGACCTGCTGCTGGAGCACACCTCTCTTCTGACCCTGGATTACGACCCGGCGGCGGATCTGGCCCAGATCCAGCGGCACAGCCCCGGCGGCCGCCGCACCAGCCGCACCATTTCCGGCTATCTGAAAAGCCTCTCCACCGCCCCCTACCTTCACCCGGAGGATCGGCGGCGGCTGGCCGCCGCCATCCGCAGGGCCGTCTCCCGGCCCGGAACCGTCTCCCACGCCTACCGGGCGGATTACGAGGGCACCGGCTGGCGGTGGTACCAGGTCTCCTGGATGTGCCTGTTCGACGAGAGCGGCGACGTCCGCCGCCTGCTGGGCAAGGCGGAGGATGTCACCAGCCGCAGGGCTGTCGCGGAGCATTTCCGCCAGCTGGCGGCCCGGCACCGGAAGCAGGCCAAGGCCTGTCTGGCCTCTGCCCGGCTGGACCTGACCGCCGACCAGACCCTGGACGCCAAGGCCGCCTCCCGGCACCTGCTGCGCTCCCTGTTTGACCGTACGGCCGCCGCCTGCCTCCAGCGGATGGCCGCCGCCCTGCCGGACCCGGAGGAGCGGGCCCGGTTTGATGCACGGTTTTCCCCATCAGCTCTGGGCGAGGCGTTCGCACAGGGCTGCTTCCAGTGCTCCCTGGCCCACCGGCTCTCCACGGGAAAGGGCGGGATCCGCTGGGTGCTGACCACGGTGGAGGTGGCGGAAAACCCGGACTCCCTGCATCTGGAGGCCTTTTTCCAGCTTCAGGACCAGAGTCCTCTCCGGCTGCGGGAGGCGCTTCTGGAGGCGCTGATCCAGCAGGAAGGCCGTCTGATCCTGACGGTGGACGCCGCCACCGGCGGCTGCCGTGCCCACGGCCCCGCCGCGGAGCACCTGCCGGAGGATGCCACCTGCCGGTCTCTTTCCGTCTGGTATCTCCGCCAGCTACCGCCCACGCCGGAGCGGGCGGCCCTGCGGAAAGCCCTCACGCTGAAACAGGTCCTGGCCCGGCTGGAAACCGCCCCTGCCGTGGAGCTGGAATTGCCCGCGCCGGGGGGACGCCCCCTCCAGCTGCGGTGTTCCCGGCTGGAGGGAATGTCCGATGTACTGCTGGTCCTCCTGAATGGGCTGTAACCATTTTTTACCCTTGTTGCCAAATTGTCTGCGTTCTGACATCACCTTTCAACGAACCCCCTCCTTTTCCCCGGTAAAATGGAGAAAAGGAGGGTATTTCTATGAGACGTCTGTGCGCTGCCTCCCTGTGTCTGCTGCTCCTGTCCGGATGCGGACAGGTCTCTCTGGCCGCCGAGGCTGCCGATGCTCCTGCCGCATCCGACATCACCCTGACTGTCGGCCGCAGGCTGCCCCTGCCCGTGACGAAGGAGAGCCTTCGGGCCTATTATGGATCCCCGGAGGAGGGCTTTGACCGCCGGATCGCCGCCCTCTGGGGCTGGGAGGAAGGCTTCTGCGTCTGCTCCGCCGCCAGGGGCGGCGGCTCGCCGGAGACGGCATACCGATTTGATTGGATCTTCGCCGAGACAGGCATCTGCTATCCCCTATTGGAGGGCCCCTACGATCCCCAGACGGTGACAGACGTCTCCCCCGGCAAAATTTCCGTGGAACCGGCTGACGATCCCCTGCACACCCTCTCTGCCGCATTGGATCCCACGCTGGTGGACGTCCGTTCCGGCGAATTTCTCACTGACAGCGGGGCGGTCTCCGCAGCCACAGTCACTGTCTCTTCCAGGGAATACGGCCTGGAGTGGTGGCCGCTGATCCCGGAGATGGGAGACGGCAGTCCCCTGACCATCCCCGGCGGCAGCGGCGGCGCGCCCCAGTCTCTGAATGGCGTTTACGCCGGCGCCGACACCCTGGACCTGCTGTTCGACAGCCTGGGACAGGGAGTCCTTCCCCAGATCCAGCTCACCTATGACCCGGACGCGCGGGAATTGACGCTCCTCTGCAAGAATGCGCCCCTGAACTGCCAGACATCCGCCTCCAACCTGTTTATCGACAGCATCCGGACGGAGACAGTCGGGGAGGACACCGCTGTCATCTGCACGCTGACCCCTCCGGCCGTGCCCGACCGCTCTCAATACGCCACCAGCATCGCGCTGGAAGAGGTGCATCCGGACGACCTGGACCGGGGCGAAGTCCTGCTCCGCATCACCTTTCACTCCCCACGCGGATAGACGACAAGCGCCGCAGGCAGAGCCTGCGGCGCTTCTTTATTATTCATCCAGCTTGAGAACTGCCAGGAACGCCTCTGTGGGAATCTGGACACTTCCCAGGGAGCGCATCTTTTTCTTGCCGCACCCCACAGGGCCTTCGGTCCTGCGGGGCCCCCGCAAAAGACCTGACCGGGCAGGCAAAGCCCGCCCGGTCCAAGGTTTTCCTTCGGAAAACGCTTGACGCCGCTCTCGCAGCGGCTCGCTGCTGCTCGCAGGAGGGCAAAATCACTCATTCAGCTTGAGAACTGCCAGGAACGCCTCTGTGGGAATCTGGACACTTCCCAGGGAGCGCATCTTTTTCTTGCCCTCCTTCTGCTTTTCCAGCAGCTTTTTCTTCCGGGTGATGTCGCCGCCGTAGCACTTGGCCAACACGTCCTTCCGCATGGCCTTCACGGTCTCCCGGGCGATGACCCGGCCGCCGATGGCCGCCTGGACCGGCACCTCGAACAGCTGCCGGGGGATGTTCTCCTTCAGCTTCTCGCACAGCCGCCGGGCCCGGGGGTACGCCTTGTCCCTGTGGGCAATGAAGCTCAGGGCATCCACCATCTCCCCGTTCAGCTTCAGGTCCACCTTCACCAGCTCGCTGGGCCGGTAGCCGGAGAGCTCATAGTCCAGGGACGCGTAGCCCTTGGTGTTGGCCTTCAGGGCGTCGAAGAAGTCGTAGATGATCTCGTTCAGGGGCATCTGATAGTGGAGCTCCACCAGGTTGGTGTCCAGGTACTGCATATCCTTGAACTCGCCCCGGCGGTCCTGGCACATGGGCATGATGTTGCCCACATACTCGTTGGGGGCGATGATGTTCACCTTGACGTAGGGCTCCTCCGCGTGCTCGATCACCGCCGGATCCGGGTAGTTGTGGGGATTGTCCACGGACACCTGTGTGCCGTCGGTCTTGTACACGTGGTAGATGACGGAGGGCAGGGTGGTCACCAGGTCCAGGTCGAACTCCCGCTCCAGCCGCTCCTGGATCACCTCCATGTGGAGCATCCCCAAAAAGCCGCACCGGAAGCCGAAGCCCAGGGCCACGGAGCTCTCCGGCTCAAAGCTCAGGGAGGCGTCGTTCAGCTGGAGCTTCTCCAGGGCGTCCCGCAGGTCCGGGTACTTGGAGCCGTCCTCCGTGTAGATGCCGCAGTAGACCATGGGCTGCACGGGCCGGTAGCCGGGCAGCGGCTCCGCCGTGGGGGCGGCGGCGTCGGTGACGGTGTCGCCCACCCGGGTGTCCTTCACGTTCTTGATGGAGGCGGTGAAGTAGCCCACCTCGCCGGCCCGGAGCTGATCGCATGGCTCCATGCCCAGGGGCAGCAGATGGCCGCACTCAACGACCTGGTAGGTGGCGCCGGAGGCCATCATCTTCACCTGCTGGCCTGTCCGGAGGGTGCCCTCCATGATGCGGAAATAGACGATGACGCCCTTGTAGGAGTCATACTGGCTGTCGAAGATCAGCGCCTTCAGAGGGGCATTGGGATCCCCCTTGGGAGGCGGCACATTTTTCACAATGTCCTCCAGCACCGCTTCGATGTTGGTTCCCATTTTGGCGGAGATCTCCGGCGCGTCCAGGGCCGGCAGGCCGATGATGTCCTCCACCTCCTGCTTGGCCTTGGCGGGGTCCGCCGCCGGCAGGTCGATCTTGTTGAACACCGGCAGGATCTCCAGGTCGTGCTCCATGGCCAGGTACGTGTTGGCCAGCGTCTGGGCCTCCACGCCCTGGGTGGAGTCCACCACCAGCACGGCGCCCTCGCAGGCAGCCAGGGATCGGGACACCTCGTAGTTGAAATCCACATGGCCCGGGGTGTCGATGAGGTTCAGTTCATAGTCCTCCCCGTCCTGGGCATGGTAGGTCAGCCGGACGGCCCGGGCCTTGATGGTGATGCCCCGCTCCCGCTCCAGGTCCATGTTGTCCAGCAGCTGGCTCTCCATCTCCCGGGCGGAGACGGCGTTGCACTTCTCCAGCAGCCGGTCCGCCAGCGTGGACTTGCCGTGGTCAATATGGGCGATGATAGAAAAGTTTCGAATGTTGCTCTGTTTTGTCATACTCTGTAAAAACCTCCTTGGGCAAGTCCACGCTGCCTCGCGCGGACGCGCGTCCAAACGTTTTGGCGCAGCCAAAACCTTGCCGCAGGGCGGATTCACTCCGCCCGAGGATGTTCCATCAAAAGGGCTCCCGCAAAGCCGTCAGGCTTTGTGGGAATCGGACTTGCCGCGGTCGATATGGGCGATAATAGAAAAGTTTCGGATGTTCGATTGCTTTGTCATATACGGAAATCCTCCATCGGCAGGTCCACGCAAGGCCCGCTATGCGGGCCCGGCGGGTCACGCCGTAAATTCAATTCACAAACGGGGCCGTCGTCAGGCGCCGTGCTCCGCGTTCCACTGGTGCCAGAAGCTCTCGTCCCAGAATTTTTCATAGTCATAGTGTATCACAAACTCGTGCCAGCTGGCCAGAGTCTCCTCGAGATTTTCCGCCGTCAATCGTCCCTCGTCCGCCCGGAGCATGGCCAGGATCTCCTGGCAGACAGCGCCGGAGTGATGGACATAGTCACAGTAGTTGTCCAGATCCGCCACGATGTCCGCGTCCATGAGATAGCCGTAGAGCTTCACATTGTCATATTGCAGCAGGGTCTCCCCCACCTGGCGGATGGCGGCGAACACCGCCTCCACGCTTCCATCCCGGATCACCTTATCCCAGAAGAGGATGCTGTAGGGCGACAGAAAAATGTCGAACTCTGTCTCGGGATGCCGCGTGATCCAGCCCTCCAGCACCGCCAGATTGGCGGCCACATCGGCGGCGTACGCGCCAGCGGGCAGCTGCCCCCCGGCGATCTCCGGGCGCTGGTAATTTTTCAGGGCAGACATATGGTTCCACCACTCATTTTGGTCCCAGGTGAATCCCTCGTCAATGGTGTCTCCCTGTCCCCAGTGGTTGGCCAGCAGGGTGTAGACACTGTAATACAGAGTGTCCTTGTTCAGCAGATACTGGATATCGTCCAGGGGGCTGCTGTTGTAGAGATAGTCTGGCAGTGCCCCTGTCAGGCCGCTCTCATCCCGGACCAGGGTGTTCAGATCCATGGCGAAGATCACCCGCTCCCGGTCCTGGGCCTGAAACAGAAGGTCCATCACCTGGTCAAACTCACTGTAATATCCGTCTGGAATGGTGAGCCGCACCGCGGAGGTGCCGAAGGTCTCTTCGATCCAGCTGGCCCGGTAATTGGCCGCCATGGAGGTCCCCACCAGCACCGTGTCCGCCTCCACGTTCCTGGCCAGGCCCGCCATCTGATACCGCTCGTTGAACAGCACTGGCTGCCACTTGTCCGGGACCCGGTAGTACAGGCAGGGGTCCACCACATAGACCACCGCGCCGCAGGCCGCCAGCAGGGCGATGATGCCCGCCAGAAGGCCGCAGACCCAGCGGCGATACGCTTGCTTCATACGGCCCTCCTCAGAAGTTGGAATAGATAAAGCTGGTGACGCCGTTGAAGGACAGCACGCACCACAGCGTCAGCACCGCCAGGCCCGCGCCCCGCCAGAGGGTGGGACGGAAGTCCTCCATCCGGTGAATCACGTTCCGGGGCCAGAGGACGGCGATCATTCCCGCGCCATACAGCAGTGCCGTCCGCAGGGCGTCCCACCAGGGGGCTGCCACGGCGGGAAACAGCAGCTGCACGGCGTCGGTCTCCTGGGCAAAGAGGCCCTCCAGCAGCCAGGGCTCCGGCCCAGTCAGGCCGCCGGTGACGGCCCGGCCCAGCAGCTCCAGGGCTGCGGCGCAGTCCGGCGCCCGGAAGAACACCCAGGCGAGGTTGACGAACAGGACGGTCAGTCCCCACCGGAGCAGGAGGGGCAGATGGTCCCGGCGCTTGCCCCAGGCCCGCTCGAGGACCTGGGCCAGGCCGTGGAGGGCGCCCCAGACCAGGAACGTCCAGCCCGCCCCGTGCCAGAGGCCGCTGACCAGAAAGATGATCAGGATGTTCAGGTACGTCCGGGCCGTCCCCCGGCGGCTGCCCCCCAGGGGGAAGTACAGACACTCCCGCAGGAAGGTGGTGAGGGTGATGTGCCACCGCTTCCAGAACTCCGTCACGGAGGCGCTGCGGTAGGGGGAGTCGAAGTTTACAGGCAGCCGCAGGCCCAGGAGCCGGGCGATGCCGGCGGCGATGTCGCAGTAGCCAGAGAAGTCAAAGTACAGCTGGAGGGTGTAGCCCAGGATCACCAGCCAGGCCGCCGGGGCGCTCAGCTCCCCCGGGTTGGCCCAGCCGTTGTCCACCACCACGCCGAAGGCGTCTGCCAGAAGCACTTTCTTGATGGTGCCGCAGCAGATGCCATAGACGCCCGCCGCCGCGTCGGGCCAGTCCGGGCGAAGGAGGCTCTCTCCCCGCAGCTGGGGGAAGAAGGTGTCCGGCCGCAGGATGGGGCCCGAGGTGACGGTGGGGAAAAACAGGCCGTAGAGCAGCAGGCTGTCCCCCGGCGCGGGGACGTATTCCCCGGTATAAACTTCTTTCAGCAGCCACAGCTGCTGGAAGGTGAAGAAGCTCAGCCCCAGGGGCGCCCAGCCCACCTCCACCGCGCCGCCGGTGAGGAACTCCGTATACTTGAAGCCCACCAGCACTGCGATGTGATAGACACAGGCCAGCGCCAGGATCCGGCGGCGGCTGCCGCCGGACCGGGCCATCCGCCGGATGGCCCAGGCCGTCACCGCAATGCCCAGCAGCAGGCAGGCGAGCCCGCCCAGCACCGCGGTCCATCCGCCGGGGCCCAGAAGGTAAAAGACGGCGGAGGCGATGGTCAGCAGGGCCGCGTCCGCTCTGGGGCTGTGGCGTCCCGCCGGCAGGCACACGGCCAGTGTTGACATCAAAAAGGCCAAGAAGCCCAGGGATTGAAAGCTCATCTGCCCTTCTCCGTCAGGGCGCTGAGGCGGGCGTCCGCCGTGCTCAGCACCTGGGTCAGGCTCTGGCACCGGCCGGGATAGGCGGCGGTCAGGGCCTCGTTGGACAGGTCCGGGAACGCCGCCTTCTTGGCCGCCTGGGCCCGGAGGCTGCGGGTGTACTGGATCTCCGACAGCTTCATGTCCGCCTCCGCCGTGCCCATGGTGCAGGCGGCGGGGTCCAGGGAGAAAAACGCCTCATTGGCGCCGGCGGTCCGGTACAGGTGGCGGTACAGCTGGTACACGGCGCTGCCCAGATACCCGGCGGCGGCGTTGATGGCCCCCTTGTCGTTCAGCTTGCCCAGCAGGCCGAACAGCACGCCGATGGCGCCGGAGAGCAGCTTGCTCTGGAGGGTGGCCAGCACGCTGCCCTGGAGGATGTTCCCCGGCTCGGCGGCGTTGAGGATCTCCTGTTCCGTCAGCATATTCCCCTCCCGGGACAGGGTGCGGCCCAGGATGAAGTCCGCGGAGACGTGGTAGTAATCGCAGGCCTTCACCACAAAGGCCAGGCCCGGCTCCCGGATGCCGTTCTCATAGTGGCTCAGCAGGGCCTGGGAGATGCCCAGGTCCGCTGCGGCGGTGCGCTGGGAGACGCCCCGCTCCTGCCGCAGCAGGGACAGGGTCCGGGAAAATTCAGTGGAAGCAGCCATTTTTTCTCTCTCCTTCAGGATCTGTATAATACACGATGTATAGTTTAACAAACATGCTACGAATTGTAAAGAGCCATTCCCCCCGCCGGGGCAAAACCGAAGGGGAAGGTGCCGTCAAGGCGCCTTCCCCCAAGGGTATCCGGCCTCTCGTTCAAAACAGTCCCAGCTGCCCCAGCAGCACGTCCCCGCCGATGGAGCGCAGCTGGCGGACGTTCTCCTCCCACAGCCGGTCCGTCACCGCCATCTTCCGGATGATGTCCTGCACCGTGGCCTCCAGGGCGGAGCCCGCCCGGTAGTCCGCCGGGAAGATGAAGTCCACCCGGCCCTTCGCCAGCAGGTCCTCCACGCCGGGGCGGTTGCCGGCCTGGTACACGGCGATGGCCTGGCCGCCGTAGGCCCGCATCATCTTCATGCAGGGCACGTCGGAGAGGCCGTCTCCCATGTAGATCATGTTGGTGAAGGGCACCCGCTTGCTGTCATCCGGCATGGAGGCGTTCAGGTCCCGGTCGTTGGACACGTCCAGGACCCCCTTGTTGATCCGGTAGACGAACTGGGTCTTGGCGGTGAAGTTCACCGCCAGCTTGGGCCACACGGGCACGCCGTTCTCGTCGTAGTAGAACTCACTGGCGTAGATCTCCTTGAACTCCTGGCTGATAGAGGAGCCCTCGATGATCTCCCGCAGGCCGGAGGAGATGATGTAGTGCTCCACCTGGACGCCCTGGCTGGCGCCGAAGTCGTTGATCCGGCGGAACCAGTCCTCCACACCGGGGAACAGCACGATGCTGCGGCCCTTCTCCACCAGGTCCGCCCGGGTGAAAGGCCGGTCCCGCCGCTCCGCCTCCCGGATCATGGTGTACATATAAGCCAGGATGCCGTCCATCCGGTTCCGCTGGCCGAAGCCGTTGGCCTCCGCCCAGAACTCGGCCGGGGTCATCCCCAGGGAGGGGATGAAGGCGTAGTCCTGCATATCCGTGGTGCAGAGGGTCTTGTCAAAGTCGTACAGAAAGGCCACGATGGGCTGCTGCTTCATGGCTGGCGCCTCCAATCAAAATCCAGGGAAGAAAAAAGCGGCTCCCGTGAGCCGCTTTTTCTGCTTAGTCGTCACCGCCGGTATAGTTGCGGCCGAATTTCAGATCATTGAGGTTGATGCGGCGGGTGGGCTCGTCCACGGGGTCTGTGGCAAAGGGGTCTCCCTCTGGATAATCGTCCTCCGGGGCGGGTGTCTCCTCCTCCGGGGCCGCTTCCTCCTCCAGCTCCTGCTGGCCGAAGGCGGCCATCACCTTTTCCTCGATCTGCTGGACTGTCTCCTCCGGCTCCGGCTGGGACGCCGCGGGCGCCTCCGTCTCCACCGGCAGCGTGGGCAGCTGCTCCAGGAATTTCAGCTCCCGGTCACACAGCTCCCGGGCGGCGGCGACAAACTGCGCCAGATCCTGCTGGCCCTGGCGCAGCCGCTCTTCGGCGGCCTCCACCTCCTGGCGCAGCTGGCCGATCTTCTCCTTGGCACTGTTTTCCGCCTGGGCCAGGATCTCATCCCGCTTGGCCTCCGCCTCGTGGACGATGGAGTCCGCCATCTTCTGGGCGGTCAGCAGCGTGGCCCGCATGGAGTCCTCGGTGGCGCGGTAGTCCTCCACCTTCTCCACCAGGACCTTCAGCTTGGCTTTCAGGGCCGCGTTCTCCTTATAGAGCGCGGTGTAGTCGTCGGTGAGCTCGTCCAGGAACTCATCGACCATCGCCATATTATATCCGCCCATCACCGCCTTGGAAAAGGCATGGGTGGAAACTTCCTGTGGTGTCAGCATAGCGTGATGTTACCCCCTCGTGTCCTTTCAGAAATAGAGGCCGTTGTTCTCCAGCTCGTCGATCAGATCGCCCTCGATGTCCACATGGTAGGGCGTGATGATGTATGTATTGGCGGCCACCTTCTTGATTTTTCCCTCACCGGCATAGGCCACGCCGGAGAGGAAGTCGATCAGGCGGCGGGCGATGTCCTTGTTGGTGGACTCCAGATTCAGCACCACCGTCCGCTTGTCCTTCAGGTGGTCCGCGATCTCGGAGGCGTTTTCGAACCGCTCCGGCTTCACCAGCACCACCTTCAGCTGGGTGGTGGCGTGGATGTTCACCACCTTGTTGCGGCGGTCCTCCACCCGGGGCTTGCGGTCCTCAAAGGCGCTCTGCCGGGCGGGTTCGTCAAAGTCGTCGTAGTCCTCGTCCTCATCCTCGTAGGGGTGGGTCCATTTTTTCAGTTCGTCCAAAATACTCATCTGGAAGCCTCCTTGCGGAGCGGCGCTCCGGTTTTCTCAGTTGTAGTGGCGGGCGCCGAAGATGGCGCTGCCCACCCGGACCATGGTTGCGCCGGCGCGGATCGCGTCCTCATAATCGCCGCTCATGCCCATGGAAAGGTATTCTAATTTATTATGAAACAATTTTTGGTCCATGTCAACATAAAGTGCCTGAACTTCCTGAAAATACCGGAAATTGGCATCCCGGTCCGCGTCTGCCGGCGGGATCGTCATCAGTCCCCGCACCCGGACGTGGGCCCGCTCCAGGGCGGTCTCCGCCCCGGTCAGGACCTGCTCCGGCGCAAAGCCGCTCTTGGCGGCCTCCCGGCCGATGTTGACCTCCAGCAGGATATCCTGCACCAGGTCCCGGGCGGCGGCCACCTTCTCGATCTCGTCCAGCAGCTCCAGCGAGCCCACGGACTGGATCAGGGCCACGTGGCCCACCACCTGCTTGACCTTGTTGCGCTGCAGGTGGCCGATGAAGTGCAGCGGCGCGCCGTCATAGGCGTGCTCCTCCAGCTTCTGCACCATCTCCTGCACCCGGTTCTCTCCCAGGGCGTCGATGCCGGCGGCGATGGCCGCCCGGCAGGCGGCGGCGTCGTTCATCTTGCTGGCACCCACCAGCAGGATCTCCTTGGGGTCCCGGCCGGCCTCCCGGGCCGCCGCGGCCATGTTCTCTCTGATCCTCGCAATGTTCTCCGCAATTGTCATCCGCGTTCCAATACTCCTTTCCTCGGACCGGTGCCCGGCCCTGTCTCTGTCAGCTTCTCACGGCCTTGCCGTCATACAGGTCATAAGCGGTGATGATGACCTCATCTCCCGCCCGCAGGCGGATCTGCTCCTGGGTGCTGGTGACCTCCTCCGCATCCTCCAAGGTGGAGCGGACCAGGGCAAAGCCATCCCCGCTGTAGAGCACGTCCACTGGCTTGAAGCGGGCCTCCATTCCCACGATGCAGTAGATGCCGGTCTCACTGACCACGGACTCCGTGCCGTCCTCATCGGTGACGGTCCGTTCCCGC
Organism: Candidatus Oscillibacter excrementigallinarum; assembly: GCA_019118245.1. Classification (GTDB taxonomy): domain Bacteria; phylum Bacillota; class Clostridia; order Oscillospirales; family Oscillospiraceae; genus Oscillibacter; species Oscillibacter excrementigallinarum. The sequence continues at coordinate 11,309 of DWZJ01000100.1, read as the reverse complement.
ACCCGCACGGCCTCCTCTGGCACCCGGATCCCGGTGATGGTCCGCCGGATCACCTCCGCGCTCTGCTGGCGCAGCAGCGTCAGCTCCGACAGGTACGTATCCCCTTGAAACACCACCGCCACCTGGCCGTTTTCCGCCTCGCTGACATACGTCAGCTCCACATCCAGATCCCGGCCCACGCCTTTGGCGAACCGCAGCTTCAGATTTCGGCTCTCCTCCAGGGTCTGGGCCTCGTCCTCCGACAGAGTCGCCGCATAGTACCAGGTATCCCCCAGCACCAGCTTCCCAACGTGATTGGGCAGGCCGCTCTCATCCGGCTCCAGGCCGTCCAGCTGGCTGGGGGTCACGCTTTCCAGGATCTCCGGCGTCAGCACCGTCTCATAGCCGTCCACCACGGCGGAGTACAGTCCCGCATCCGGCGCTGTGATCCGCCGGACGGAGCTCCCCGCCTGGGCCCGCAGGCTGCTCAGCTGGCTCTGCAGGTCCGCCAGCTGTGCGGAGACGTCCGCCGTGTCCGCGTGGCTGTAGTCCCGCTTCATCACCAGGCTCCGCAGCTCCGTGCCCACGTCCTCCGCCGTGTCCAGCCGGTCCGCCGCCAGGGCCCTCCGGTAGTCCCGGATGCTCTGGAGGATCTGGGTGTCCAGACGCAGAGTGACCTCCGCGCCCAGCGCCGCTTCCTCCGCATACTGCAGCTGCTCGATCTGGGTCTGCAGGGACCGGATCTGCTCCTGCAGGTCCAGAGAGGCCTGGTCCGCGTAGACCAGAGCCACCGTGCCGCCGTCGCTGACCCGCTCTCCCTCCGACCGCTGCTGCTGCAGCAGGCCATTGGTGTCATCCGGCAGGACCAGCTCGTCCCGCACCACGTAGCCGGACAGGGCCGTGGATAACTCCACCTCATATTGGTAGGCCACGGTGGTGGTCAGCGGGTCCCCAAAATACCGCACGGCCTGCATGATAAAATAAGCCAGAACGCCCAGGGTCACCAGGGCCAGCAGGAGTTTCGTGCCAAGGGTTCTCTCTTTCATGGGTTACCTCTTTATCTCTGTGTCCGAGGGAGTCCTGCTCCCGCAGCGGCGCGTTCACGCTTGCGCGGCGGCCGGCTCCCCGCTCTCCAGGTCCACCGGCCGCACCGGCGCGATGGTGGAGATCGCGTGCTTGTAGATGATCTGCTGCCGGCCGGCCCCAATCAGCGCTCCGCGCTGACTGGGGACCCCCGGATCTCATTTTCATGGGCCGAAGTGAATCCGGCCCATGGAAAGGTTTTGTTTCACAAAACACTTTCACGCCGCTTCCGCGGCGGCGCGCTCACGCTTGCGCGTCGGCCGGCTCCCCGCTCTCCAGGTCCACCGGCCGCACCGGCGCGATGGTGGAGATCGCGTGCTTGTAGATGATCTGCTGGCGGCCGTCGCTGTCCAGCACCACCACGAAGGCGTCAAAGCCGGTGATGACGCCCCGCATCTGGAAGCCGTTCATCAGAAACATGGTGACGGGCAGCTTGTCCCGTCTGGCCCGGAGAAGAAACAGGTCTTGTAGATTCGCTTTCGTCTGCATATATGTCCGCTCCTTTTTCTGTATCTGAGTCGGACGATGTTCCTGTCTCCCGTCCGCTCACCGCTAGGATACGCCAGCGGCGGCCAGAATTTCCGTCGAAACCTGGAGGGCCCGGGCAAAATCCCGGTCTTTTTCCCACCAGATCCAGTGGATGTCCGGATTCCGCCGCAGCCAGGTCAGCTGGCGCTTGGCGTACTGCCGGGAGCGGAGCTTTACCTCCGCGATGGCCTCCTCCACGGTGGCGGTGCCGTCCAGGACCCCCAGGAATTCCTTATACCCGATGGCCTGGAGGGCCGTGGCGTCCCGGGGCAGGCCGCTTTGGAGCAGCTGCCGTACCTCCTCCAGCAGGCCATCGGCCACCATCTTGTCCACCCGGCGGTCGATGAGGGCCTTCATGTCCGCCCGGTCCCGGAACTGCAGGCCGATCCAGACGGCGTCGTACCGGGGCGGCAGCTCCTTTGTCTCCGCGTTGTGGGCGGAGATGGTCTTTCCTGTCTCCCGGTAGACCTCCAGCGCCCGGAGGATGCGCTTGGTATCCGCCGGGTGCAGCCGGTCCGCCGCCGCCGGGTCTACCTGCCGCAGCTCCTCCAGCAGGGGGGCGATGCCCTCCTGCTCTAACCGGTCCTGGAGCTCCTTTCGGACCGCGCCGCCGGCGTGGCCCCCGGCAAAGGTCCGGCCCTGGACCACGGCGTCCAGCCACAGTCCGGTGCCGCCAACCAGGATGGGGCGCTTTCCCCGCCGCAGGATGTCGTCCACAATGGGGACAGCCGCCTGGGCGTACCGGGCGGCGGACCACTGCTCCGCCGGGTCCGCCACGGCGATCATGTGGTGGGGCACGTTTTCCATCTCCTCCGCCGTGGGGGCGGCGGTGCCGATGGTCATTCCTCTGTAGATCTGCATGGAATCGGCGGAGACCACTTCCCCGTTATATTGCTTTGCCAGCAGGACCCCCAGCTTCGTTTTGCCGCAGGCCGTGGGGCCCACCACACAGATGATCTTCTCCGGCACCGCCGTCCCTCCTCTCACCGCTCAAGACGGTTCCGCCTCTGCTGCGTAGACATACTCGCTATATATGATCCGCTCCCGGATATAAAGAGGGCCATCCACCGGTGATCTCCCCATATTCCCGACGACCTCTCTCCATGTCAGGTCCGCATCGTCCGCCAGCACATAGGCGATTACTTCCTGATAGCGTGCTTCAGACCTGGCCAGCGGCTCCTCGGCGAAGCACAGCAGACACGCATAAGTTTCCAACACCGACTCCTCCTCGGAGATTGGAGCCGTCAGCGTGTAAACTCCATCCGCAAACGACAGATGGTATGTGTAGAATCTGTCCTGACGGCTGACGTCGAATGGGTCACCGGAATACCAGGACACCAGGGTGACCTCGGCATCCTCACCCGCCTGAGCCGCCTCATAAAAGTCCATCCAGGTGTCCCTGCCGGCCTCCACATCCGCATCCACGCTCAGCACATACGCGCCATCCGCCGCCTGCTGCCGCAGCTCCTCCAGAGAGACCTCCCGTCCGCCGCAGGCGGACAGCAGAAGTACCGGCACCAGCACAGCCAGTATTCTCCCTCTCATGGCAGCCGTCTCCTTTCAGAAGTCCTCCGCCAGCCGGCGGGCCTTCTCGCAGGCCTCCGCCAAAATCTCCGCCGTCCTGGCGGGGTCCAGATCCAGGCCGCCGGCGAACACATGGTCAAAAGCCGGGATGCCGAACATGGCGGACAGCTGCTTCCAGTACAGGACGCCCAAACTCTCCGGCCGCTCCACATCGCCGCCGGAGGTGAGGTACACCAGCTTCTCGGCCCGGCAGTCCCCGTGGCAGCCGTCGACCTCGTAGTGGTAGGTCAGGCCGTTGGCGGAGATATACTCGATATAGGTCCGCAGGGCCGCCGGGAAGGTCAGGTCCCAGAAGGGCGCCGCCACCACGATCCGGTCCGCCGCCCGGAACTGGCGGGCCAGGTCATACACCGGCGCGTCAAAGCACCGGATGCCCGCCAGGGCGTCCCGGTCGTTCAGCATCCCCGGTTCAAAGGGCTTCAGCGCCAGCAGCGCCTCCGGCGCCACGGTCTCCACCTCCGCCTCGGGGTGAAGGTCCTTCCAGGTCTCCAGAAACGCCTTCGCCAGCGCCAGGGTGCGGGACCCCTCTCCCCGCTGGCTGATGCAGCCATTCACAAACAGCAGTTTCATCCGTTTACTCCTCCTCGTCCAGTACCGTGGTGATAACAGGCTTCCCGTCCCGGTCCAACAGCGGCGTCATCCCGCCGGCATGGCCGGTGGAATGCCACAGATAATTCACGCCGGTCTCCCGGTCCACCCAGATGGAGTTCTCTTCAAACGCACTGCTCTCCGTATGGGTCCGCACGAATCGCTTCTCCTTCTTCGCCATACAAGAAACCTCCTGAAAAACAAACATCGTCCGCCACCCCCACCAGGAAAAGGGGCCAGGGAAAAACCTGCGGTTTTCCACAAAAAGAAGGGGGCTAGGGGAACCCCATCCGGATTTCCCCAGTTCGTTCGCCACTGGCGAACGAATAAATTGAAATCATTTTCGCCGCGGCGTGTACGTGGCGAAAATACCTTGACCCGTGCGCCTTTGGCGCACACACCAGTCCGCAGACTGGTGAGGGAGGAATAGCGGAGGCATACCCCCGGTCTGCCGGAGCGTAAAGGGGGGACTGTGTCCCCCCTTTACGCTCGGTGGAACATTTTTTCCAGTTCGTACCTCGTCAGCTTCACCGCCACCGGGCGGCCGTGGGGGCAGTATTTGACCTCTCCGCTCTGGACCCGGTCCACCAGCACCCGCAGCTCCGCCGGGTCGCTGACCCAGCCGCCCTTGATGGCCGCCTTGCAGGCCATGGTGTGGAGCAGATTCTCCCGCTTCTCGTCCGGGGACCGGCCGGTCCGCAGGCACTCGGCGAACTCCTCCAGGGTGGACACGGTGTCGGCGGCATCAATGTCCGCAGGCACCTCCCGCACCAGCAGGGCCCCGCCGCCGAAGTCCTCGCAGGCAAAGCCGAACTGCTCCAGCAGGGGCAGGTTCTCCAGCAGCAGCGCCCCGTCCTCCCGGCTCAGCTCCGCCGCGATGGGGACCAGCAGCGTCTGCCGCATGGGGGGCTCCTGGGCATTCTTCAGCTTATCAAAGTTGATCCGCTCGTGGGCGGCGTGCTTGTCGATGAGCCAGACGCAGCCATCTTCGCTCTCGCAGATGATGTAGGTCCGCAGCACCTCCCCGGCGATCCGCCAGGGGACCTCCTTCGTCTCCAGGGCGGTCTGGCCCGGCAGGTTCTCCGTCAGCTTCAGCTGCTCCGGCGGGATGGCCGGCACAAAGGGCCGGGGGGCGGCCGGCTGTGGGGTCGCTATTTCCGCAGGGACGGATGCCGGGGCGGGAGCCACGGGCTCCTCTCTCCGCTGTTCCGCCGCCGGTGCGGCCACAGAGGCTGGAGGCTGCCCCAATGCACTCCGGTATGCGGGAGCCGGGGGCGACTGCTGCCTCTCGGATGGCGCTGTCACAGAGGACGGAGCCCGGCCCAGAGCGCTCTGGGCCGCAGAGGCCTGCCGCTTCGTCTGGTAGAAGGAGGTCTGCCCGCTGTCCGCCACTTTGGCGGATGCCCGCAGCTCCGTGTTCCAGGCGGGCCGGACCGGGGCCGGGGTCTGGGGCTTCCCGCCGCCCTGGCGGAAGGTCTTGGCGTCCATGGTCTGGAAGAAGTCCTGCCGGGAGGGCGCCGGCAAAGGCGGCTCCTTTGCCGGGGCGGCAGCGGGCGCGCCGGTCTTGTCCAGGGCATCCAGCACCGTGTGGTAGACGGCGTCGAACACGTCGTGCTCCCGGGCGAACTTCACCTGGGTCTTGGCCGGGTGGACGTTCACGTCCACCGCCGTCACCGGCAGGGTGACGGACAGGACGCAGCCGGGGAACTTGCCCTTCATGATCTGGTTGCGGTAGCCCTCCTCCAGCGCCGCCGTCAGCAGCTGGGACTTGATGAACCGGCCGTTGACGAAGAATACCTGCATGGACCGGGAGCCCCGGCCCATCAGCGGCGCGGTGACAAAGCCGGAGACGGAGATGTCTCCCCCGCTGCCGGACACCGGCACCAGTCCCCGGGCAAAGTCCCGGCCCAGGGCCGCGTAGACGGCGGAGGCCAGCTTTCCGTCGCCGGGGGTCAGCAGAGCCTCCACCCCATCCTTGATGAATTTGAAGGAGATATCCGGGTGGGACAGGGCCAGATGCTGCATCAGGCCGTTCACCGCCGCGGTCTCCGCGCTGTCCTTGCGCATGAATTTCAGCCGGGCCGGGGTGTTGTAGAACAGGTCCCGGACCGTGATGGTGGTGCCCTCCGGCGCCCCGGCGGCCTCCACCTGACCAGGTACGCCCCCTTCCAGGTGGAGGGATGCTCCCTCCGCCATGCCGGCCTGGCGGGTCAGGATGTCCACCCGGCTGACGGCGGAGATGGCGGCCAGAGCCTCGCCCCGGAACCCCAGGGTGCCGATCTTCCCCAGATCCGCCTCCGTCCGCAGCTTGGAGGTGGCGTGGCGCAGGAAGGCGGTGGGCAGCTCGGCCGGGGCGATGCCGCATCCGTTGTCCGTCACCCGGATCAGGCCCATGCCGCCCCGGCGGATCTCCACCACCACGGCGGAGCTTCCGGCGTCAATGGCATTTTCCACCAGTTCCTTCACCACGCTGGCGGGCCGTTCCACCACCTCGCCGGCGGCGATCAGGTCCGCCACATGGCTGTCCAGTTGTTGAATGTGTGGCATTTTGCGTTCCTTTCTAAGCTCAAAGCAGCATCACGGCGACAATGGGAATGGTCAAAATGGAAGCCGCCGTGGTCAAAAAGGTGATCTGGGCCATGCACTCTGTGTCGCCGCCGTACTCCATGCTCAGAAGCGTTCCGTTCACCGCCACGGGCATGGCCATCTGGGTGACGGCGATGCCCAGCACCAGGGAGTCGATGCCCATGAGCCGGAGGACCAGGCACAGCACCACGGGCAGCACCAGCAGGCGGATGGCCGTCAGCAGCCACAGCTTGGGGGAGCGGAGCACCTGCCCGGCGGACATTCCCGCCAGCAGGGACCCCACCACCAGCAGGGACAGCGGCACGGTGATATCCCCCACAAAGTCCAGCATCTCCCCCACCAGTGCCGGGGGACGCAGTCGGGTCAGGGCCAGCACCAGCCCCAGGACGGAGGCCACAATGCAGGGAGTGAACAGCTGCTTCCACCGGAACCGGGCGGCGCCGGCCAGCAGCAGAGGACCAAGGCTGTAGGACAGGAGATTGAAGGGCAGGGCCAGGATGGCGGCGTAGAACAGCGCGCCGTCCCCAAACAGGGCCACCGCCACGGGATAGCCGATGAAACCCACATTGGGAAAGGCCAGGGCGTACTTCCAGACGCCCTTCTGCGACGGCGTCCCCGACAGAAACCGGGGCACCACCAGCACGAACACCAGCTCCAGCAGGTAGAACACCATGCCCACCTCCAGAATGGAGAGGATGGTGCCCAGCTCCGGCAGCTCCTCGCCGGTGATCACCGCCGCCACGATCATGGCGGGCATGGTGATGTTCAGCAGCAGCTTGGAGATCTTCTGGTCGGTTTCCCCGCCCAGATACCCCAGCCGGTTGGCCGCGTATCCCGCCGCGATGGCGAACAGGATCACCAGCATCTCTCCGAATACGTCCCAGAAATTCATGCGTCGTTCTCTCCTCGTCGTCTTTTCGAGCGTTCTCACGCCACAAGGGTCCAGGCAGCCAGGGCGTTGGCCGCCGCGTGGAGGCCGATGGAGGTCCAAAGCGTCCCCGTCCGGTCATAGACCCAGGCCAGCACCAGCCCCGGCACCAGGTACTGGAGCATCAGCAGGAAGTAGGTGATGTCCCGGTTCACCACCGCGAACTGCCACACGTGCAGCAGGGCGAACAGCAGGCAGCTGACGATGTAGCCCACCGCCGCGCTCTTGCGCCGGAGGTTGCCGAACACCAGTCCCCGGAACAGGACCTCCTCCACAAAGGGCGCCAGGAAGATGACGATCAGCAGCGTCATGTGGGGCGCGTCCTGGATCTGGGCGGAGATGGTGGTGTCGTTCAGGTTGGTCTGGGTGGGCACCACCAGCCGGGTCAGCCGGTAAGCCAGCTCGTTCAGGCCGTACAGGGCCACCAGTCCCACGGCCATGAACTTGCAGGACGTGCCCAGGTTGTCCGCGAAGTTCCGGGAGGTCCGGCCCAGAAAGCCGTGGAAGATGATGATGGTTGCGGCGAACAGGATGTAGTAATAGAGGATATTCTGCAGTCCTTCGCTGATGGTCACCCCCAGCAGTCCGCCGATCAGGCGGAACAGGGGCGCGGTGACGAAGGGCAGCACCAGCAGGTAGATGACAAAGAGCACCGTGCCCGCGATCTGTTCCCCCGCCGACATATAAGCGGCACTCTTTCTTCTTGGCATCTCGTTTCCTCCCGATGGTTACTTCAGCTTCTGTTTCCACTCGTAGATCAGATTCATGGCCTCCAGCGGCGGCAGCGTCTCCACCTGGCAGCGGCGAAGGGCCGCACCCCACCGGGCAGGCCCGGCGGGGGCCCCGCATTTGATTCGAATGGTCAGGCAAAGCCTGCCCATTCCAAGGTTTTGCTCCGCAAAACGCTTGTACGCGCCACTCGGCGCGGCTGGACGCCCTCCTTAGCTGAGCTTCTTTTTCCACTCATAAATGAGATTCATGGCCTCCAGCGGCGTCAGCGTCTCCACCTGGCAGCGGCGGAGGGCGTCCAGGACCTCCCCCTCGCTGATGGCGGTGAGGGACACCTGGTCCTCTTCCTTCCGGGCGGCCACGTACTGGACGCCGTTTTCCTCCTCCAGCTCCTTCAAGACCGTCTTGGCCCGCTGGACCACCTTGTCCGGCAACCCCGCCAGCTTGGCCACCTCGATGCCGTAGCTGCGGTCCGCCCCGCCGAGGAGGATCTTCCTCAGGAAGATGATGTCCTCTCCCCGGGTCTTGACGGCGATGTTGTAGTTCACGGTGCCGGGCAGGGTGTTCTCCAGCTCCGTCAGCTCGTGGTAATGGGTGGCGAAGAGGGTCTTGGCCCCCAGCAGCTTCTTGTCCGCGCAGTACTCCAGCACCGCCCGGGCGATGGACATCCCGTCAAAGGTGCTGGTGCCCCGGCCGATCTCGTCCAGGATCAGCAGGGAGTGGCGGGTGGCGTGGCGCAGGATGTCCGCCACCTCCGTCATCTCCACCATGAAGGTGGACTTGCCGGCGGACAGGTCGTCGCTGGCGCCGATGCGGGTGAAGATCCGGTCCACCACGCCGATGCGGGCGCTGGCCGCCGGGACGAAGGACCCCATCTGGGCCATCAGCACAATCAGGGCCACCTGGCGCATATAGGTGGACTTGCCCGCCATGTTTGGCCCCGTGATGATGGCCACCCGATCCTCCTTCTCCCCCATGAAGGTGTCGTTGGGGACGAAGAGACTGTCCTTGAGCATCTGCTCCACCACCGGGTGGCGGCCGTCGTGGATCTCGATGACGCCGGACTCGTCCACCGTGGGGCGGCAGTAGTGGTTCCGCACCGCCACCGCGGCGAAGGACACCAGGGCATCCACCTCCGCCACCGCGGCCGCAGTCCGCTGGATGCGGGCGCTCTGGGCGGAGATGGCCTGCCGCAGCTCTGTGAAGAGCTCGTACTCCAGGGCCACCACCCGGTCCGAGGCGGTGAGGATCTCGTGCTCCAGGTCCTTCAGCTCCTGGGTGATGTACCGCTCCCCGTTCACCAGCGTCTGCTTGCGGATGTAGGTGTCCGGCACCTGGTCCTTGAAGGAATTGGACACCTCGATGTAATACCCGAACACCTTGTTGTAGCCGATCTTCAGGGTGCGGATGCCGGTCTTCTCCTTCTCCTTGGCCTCGATCTCCGCCAGGACGCCCTTGCCGCCGTTCATGATGCGGCGCAGGCGGTCCACTTCCTCGTGGTAGCCGTCCCGGATGAAGCCGCCCTCCCGGACGGAGAACGGCGGCTCGTCGCAGATGGCCGCGCCGATGCGCTCCCCGATCTCCGTCAGGTCGTCCAGCTCCGCCGCCAGCTCCGCCAGCCGGCCGCCGGAGAAGGCCGCCAGCTGTTCCCGCAGGACGGGCAGCCGCTCAATGGCGGACCGCAGGGACACCATGTCCCGCCCGCCGGCGGTGCCGTAGACGATGCGGCCGATGAGCCGCTCCATGTCCCCCAGCCCCGTCATGGCGGCGATGAGCTCCTCCCGCTGGATGGTGTTCTCCACCAGGGCGGCCACGGCGGCGTTGCGCTTGACGATGGCGGTGACGCTCAGCAGCGGCCGCTCCAGCCAGCTGCGGAGCAGCCGGCCTCCCATGGGAGTCCTGGTCTTGTCCAGCACCCACAGGAGAGACCCCTTCTTCTCCTGGCCCCGGAGGGTCTCCGTCAGCTCCAGATTCCGCCGGGCAGTCAGGTCCAGTTCCATGAACCGGCCCTGCTCGTAGTAGTCCAGGTCGTTGATGTGGGACAGATCCGTCTTCTGGGTCTCGTACAGATAATTCAGCAGTCCCCCCAGGGCCATGGCCGCCGCCGGGTTGTTTCGGGGCAGGCGGTCGAACGCCTCCTCCCCGAACTGGCGGCGGATGTGCTTCTCCGCCTCCGCCAGGCGGAAGCGGCCCTCGCCGCCGTTTTCCACACGGCAATGGAACTTCTCCGTCAGGGTGTCGGTGAGGGCCTTTTCCGAACAGGCCCCGTCGTTGACCACCGCCTCCGCCGGGGAGAAGCGGCCCAGCTCGTTGATGACGTGCTCCACCCGCTCCGGGCCGTCAAAGGCCGTCAGGTGGGTCTTGCCGGTGGAGATGTCGCAGAAGGCCACGCCGGCGTTCTGGCTGTCCATGTAGATGCCGCAGAGGAAGTTGGAGGACTTGTCCTCCAGACAGGCGGCGTCGATGACCGTGCCGGGGGTCACCACCCGGATGATGTCCCGCTTCACCAAGCCCTTGGCGGTGGCGGGGTCCTCCATCTGCTCGCAGATGGCCACCTTGTAGCCCTTGGCGATGAGCCGGGCGATATAGGCCTCGCTGGCATGGTAGGGGATGCCGCACATGGGCACCCGCTCCTCCTCGGGCTTGGCGTGCTTGCCGTGGTCCCGGGAGGTGAGGGTCAGGTCCAATTCCTTGGAGGCCAGCTTGGCGTCGTCGGCGAACATCTCGTAGAAGTCGCCCAGGCGGAAGAACAGGATGGAGTCCGGGTTGTCCTTCTTGATCTCCAGGTATTGTTTCATCATGGGGGTCAGTTCGGCCAAAAGGGGTCACCTCTTTTATCTTTCTTTCTATCGAAGGATTTGTATTGATTTGCCGGGTTCCCCGGCAGGGGCGTAGGGGCCGACACCCCAGGGTGGCTTCTCTTGCCCCTGCGGGGCAATTCACCTTCTGCCCTCATCGGCCCGCAATGGATATTTCCTCCGGGCGTATCTGGCCGCCGAACGGCGGCCACGGGGGTCTGGCTCCCGCCAGGGGGGCTTGTCCAGCCAGGATGCGCCCCCCATTTTCTTTTTGAGACATCAAAAAGAAAATGCGCCGCGCCCGGTGGAAAAGAAAAAATGTTCGGCGGGTCGGTCTGCGCCCGCGCAGACCTCCTGCCGCCGGCGGGGGATGGTTGGCAGTCCTTTGCGGCGGTCAGAGACGGAAACGCGCCGCCCTTGGGGAATCCTTTGGCCCGGGGAAGTACAGGGATACACCCTGCGCCGCTTTTCGCTGCCGCTGGCCCGGTGGTTGATGGGGCTTCTGC
>DWZJ01000099.1 GCA_019118245.1 Candidatus Oscillibacter excrementigallinarum | reverse complement strand
CCCCGGCCCGCTCCGCCGGGACGTCAAAGGCCAGATAGGCCCAGTCCAGTCCGAATTTCTGAAAGCAATGGTTGTACATGGCCGGGGACTTGGAATGCGCCACCGGCGTTCCAATGAGCCCCAGCATGGTTGTGGTTCCCGAGATCTGCAAAGTAAGTTCCTCTCTTTCTGTCATAAGGCGCGTATCCTCTACGCGTATTTCTCCAGCAGGGATCTGAATGCCGCCTTCCGGTCCAGGAAGCGGTTCATCCACCCGATCACCTTTCCCATGGTCAGCGCCGCCAGAACGGTCCCGATCCCCAGGCCATCCAGATGCCCCAGAAAGATACCGGTCAGCAGCGCGGTGGCGGCCAGACAGCTCAGGTCGAAGGATACCTTAATCCGCCCATAGGCCGCGCCGGTGATGGCCGAGATCTCCCGCGGAAACAGGTCCGTTGGGACGATCGGCATTTTGCAGTGGTTGGAAAGTGCAACGCCAAAACAGATCACCAGATAGCTCACAGCAAAATACACCACCTGAAGGGGCAGTGTCCTGGGCAGGACACCGATCCACAGCTCCTGCAGATTCAGCAGTTCTCCAAAGCAAAACCCAACGATGAAGCTGAGGAGATAAGCGGGTACGAACCGTCTGCGCAAGAGCATCAGGCTCAACACCAGAAGCCCCTGAAAGAGGTAGGTCCAGGTCCCCAGAGAGAGCGCCGGCCACACGTCGGTCAGGGCATAGGGCACACTGGAGATCGCCGAGATGCCGGAGCCGGAGTACAGCATCAGTACCACACCGAAACTGTTGATCACCAGGGCGGCCAGCAGCGCGATCTCGCCACGGATGATCGGGCGCTTGTCGAAGTTTTCCATGTTTCATCCCCTTCCCTCCGGAATACCTGTGATCCGACGCCTGGGCATCCCGCCGCACTGCTGCCGGTTCAGCTGCCAACACTGTATCTCAATGACAAGAAATTAACAAATCAATTATTTCTGATAAATTTATAGATTCTGTCTATCAATTGTGGTATATTAAAATTCCAAAAAGGGGGCGTGAACACATGAATCTTTTGCAGCTTCGCTACTTTGTGGAATTGGCCCACACACGGCATTTCACCCGGGCGGCGGAACGGCTGTGCATCACCCAGCCCAGCTTGAGCCACGCCATCACCCAGCTGGAGACAGAGCTGGGCGTCCCGCTTTTTGAGCGGTCCGGGCGGAGCACGACACTGACCCGGTTCGGGGAACAGTTCCTCACCTGCGCGCAGCAGACCCTGTCAACGCTGGATGAGGGCGTGGACGCCCTGCAGCGGGTGGCCCGGGGCGAGGGGCTGATCCGCCTGGGGCTGCTCCGGACGCTGGGGGTGGATTTCGTCCCGGGGCTGGCCGCCCGTTACCTTCGGGAAAATCCCGACCGGAACCTCCGCTTCACTTTCAACACCGGCGTCACCCAGCAGCTTTTGGAGGGCTTGACCGCCAGGCGGTTCGACCTGGTGTTCTGCTCTCAGCCGCCGGCAAGGCTCCAGCTGACGGCCGTTCCTGTCAGCCGACAGGACCTGGTGCTGATCGTCCCCCGGGCGCATCCCCTGGCCGCCCTCCACGCAGTGGACCTGGCGGAGACGCTCCCCTACTCCCAGGTGTATTTCTCCCCCGGCTCCGGGATGCGGGACGTGGTGGATGGCCTGTTCGCCCAGATCGGCGGCTCCCCGCAGATCGCCTATGAGACAGAGGAGGACCAGGTGATCGCCGGTCTAGTGGCCCAGGGCTTCGGCATCGCCGTGGTCCCCTATATGGAGATGCTGCTGCGCCTGGATGTGAAGATCCTCCAGATCAGCCACCCCGTGTGGGAGCGGAATTTCTACCTGGTCAGCGATGACAGCTCCTACATGCCCCCGGCAGTCCGGCAATTCCGGCAGTTTGTTTTGAACGGCGGGTACCTGTGACCTTGCACAATTTCAGAATGGCGTTTTTGGAGCAGATCGTTTTTTTCTATAAACCCATGAAAAACATAAATGGAATTTTCCGCGCTGCCCACCGGTTTTTCCCGAAAGCGATGCGCCGGAATTCCAGAAATGACAAGAAGAGACTGGATGGAAAGGACTCCATCCAGTCTCTTGGTTTTGCTTTTCCATGCTTTCAGGAGTGTCCACATGGTCTTCAAGGTCCGCGTCCTCTCCCGCTACGCCATCCGCCGTGCCGCCACCACAAAGCGCTCGTCCGAGGTGCGGTAGCTGCAGGTGGAGAGGGTCAGCAGCTGGTCGCCAGGCTCCGCCGTCACGCCGGTGTCGTAGAGAGCCGCGCCCTCCACCAGTTCCAGATAGGCCGCAAATGTGTCCGCGTCCCGCAGGTCCGTATACTGGTAGAATGGGACCTCCACCCCTGTGTCCCGCAGGGCGACGTCCGCATAGAAGGCCGCCAGCACCTCATAGGTCCCCGCCTCGTCCAGGGTGTCGAAGCGGATGGCGGGGTGCTGCTCCCAGAAGGCCGGGTCCGCGTAGGAGAGCAGATCCGCGAACATGCTGCCGTCCTTCATGTTGTGTCCGTATACGATGTAGTTTCCGCAGCCTGCGAAGCAGTCCGCCGCCAGGAAGGGCGTTCCGCTGTCGGAGCCGCTGCCGTCAAAGGCCCGGCGCAGGTAGGATTCCTCGTCCTGTGCCGTGTGCATCACCGGGTAGTCGATGGCCGTCCCCGGGATGGACACCCACCCCGCCAGGTCCTCGTTCCGCTCCCACAGGTCCTGGTATTGGGGCAGGACACCGTCCACCGTGGGCAGGGCCCCGCCGCCCTGGCTGGCGAGCTCCGCCTCCACCGCGTGGACCTGCCGGGCCAACGCCGCATGGGCCTCCCGCTCCTGTTCGGCCCGCAGCCAGTTCCGCAGCAGGAGCCCTCCTGAAAGCAGAAACACCGCCAGAAGGCCCAGAAACAGCCCGCTCCTTCTGTGCCGTTCCCGCGTGGCTTTCTCTGTCGTTTGCTGTCTTTGCTCGGACATCTTGCTTCCTCCTCTGTCTCCCAGTCCGATGGGTTTATGGCCCCGCCGGAGGGCGGCGCGATGCGCCCCCTCCGGCGGGAAATGGCAGCTCTCTTATGACTGCCGCTGTTTTCTCCGGCTTTTCCACTCCAGGGCCGCCAGAAGCGCCATGCCCACCAGCGAGGTCAGGCACAGCAGCGCCAGCAGGCCGTTCCGAGAGGGATCTCCGGTCCTTGGCACATCCGGATTCTCCGGCTCCTCCGGGTCATCGGGCTCTCCCGGTCCATCGGGATCGTCCGGCCCGTCAGGCGTATCCGGCGCGTCGGGACCGTCCGGCTGGTCCGGGTCCTCCGGGTCACCGGGGTCCGGTGTGTCCGGATCCGGTTCCTCCGGGTCTGGTGCCTCCGGTCCTCCCGTGTCGTCGTTGGTGATGGTGAAGGTCATGCCATTCCTGGTGATGGCGGCGGTGAAGCCATCCGGCACATCCGCCTCCTCCACCGTCCAGACATACCGGTCATTGAGGCCGGTCCAGGTGTAGGTCCAGTCGTTGTCCGCATCCAGGACCACGGTGTCCGCCACGGTGTTTCCCCGCAGCAGGTCCACGGTCACGGAGTCGGCGGCGGTGCCGCCGTCGTCCAGGCGCCAGACCTTCCGCACGGTCACATGGGTGTATGTGGTCCCGCCGCCGGGGTCGTCTTTGTGGTTGTGGAAGGTAGCCGTCACCGTTCCGCCGGCCGGAATGCTCCCCGTCTCATTGGCGGAGGTGGTCTCGTAGCCGTCCTCCCGCGCCTCCGTCACCGTATAGGTGAGCCCGGCGGGCAGGTCCGCAGCGGTGATGCTCTGGCCGTGTTTCAGGGTGAACGTGGCAGCGCCGTTTTCAAAGGTCATGCCGCCGTATAAGCCGTCGATGTCCACCGCCGGGATGCCGGCGGTGGAGCTTCCAGCCAGTTTTACTGTGAAGGCAAATTCCTTTTCAGGATCTCCGATACCGGTCACGCGCTTCTCAACCGTGAGGCCGCCCCGCTGGACATTGGTAAAGTCGCAGACGAAGAGGCCGCTGTCCAGAAGGGACACGCCGGAGGCGGCAAGGCCGTCATAGCCCGCCGGGGACTCCTCCGTCACGCGGTAGGTGTAGGGCGTTCCGGCTCCGTCATACCGGGGCAGGTTCTCAAAGGCGTACCGCCACTGGTCCGTGTCCGTCCCCCACCACCGCAGGATGAATTCCGTCTCCGGCACCAAATCCCAAGAGGTTTCATCCGCCGGTGTGGTGGTGCGGTAGAGATACAGCTGGAGCTGGTCCCGGGCGGTCTCGTCCCGGTCCACCCAGGTCTTTGTACCGGTGACCCGGACGAAGTCCTCCTGTCCGTCGCCGCCGTAGTTGACGATATGCGTCGTGCCATCTTGGTCCTGATAGGCCGCGTCAAAGCCGGACTCCGCCAGGGGGACGCCGTTGACCGTCAGCTCCCTGGCGTAATAGGTGTAGGCCCTTCCGGTCCCGTCGCAGGCCGGCAGGCCGGTGAAGGTCCCCATCCAGCCGTTTCCGGCGTTCAGGGTCAGTTTCCGCTGCGCCTGCGTCCCGGCGTCCGGCACCGCCTCCGAGGCGGCGTCTCCCGGGGTGCCGGTGGTGCGGTACAGGCCCGCCACCACTTCGATCTGGTTGGCCGTGTCCGTTCCGTACCAGGTCTTCACCACATCCAGGCTGGTGGAGGGCACATTGCGGAAGGTGTAGCCCTCATCCGCGCTCCCCTCCTGGCCAATCAGCACGAAGTCCGCGCCGGGGCGCTCCACCACCCGGTAATCCGTGGGGGCGGGCGATCCGTTGGCCTCGTTCCTGCCGTCGGGATGATAGAGGGGGAGCCCGGCCCAGACGGCGTGCCAGGCGTGGTCCTCACAGGCGGGACCGGCGGCCGGGCCGTCCGGCGTCCCATCCAGGGCGACTGCTTTCAGATCTGTCCAGCGGTTGTCCCGGTCTCTGTACTGGAGGACCAGGGTGACCGCCGCGCCCGCCGGGACCTGCCCCTCCGGGAGCCAAATCTTTTGGGCCTCCAGCTGGAGCGTCCGGGCGCGCAGGGTGTTGGTGACGCTGACCGCGTCCGTGTAGTCCGCGTCATAGGCGCCATGGAAATACGCTCCGTCCTCTTCCAGGATGTAGGCCGGGTCGATGGTGCCGTCCTCGCTCCGCTGCCAGTCCGGCTGGAGCTCCCTGGCCCGGTACACGCCGCTGGGCAGACCGGAGATGGTGGTGCCGGCCGTGTCCTCCCCGTTTTTGCCGGACACGATGACCACCAGGTCCCGGCTGCCGCCGGGGTAGCTGTCTCCATAGACCTGGGCGTTCTCCCAGAGATCCGCGGCCCCCTCGGCCTGTCTCTGGATGACAAAGGCGGTCTGCCAGTCCTCATTGGCGCTGTCCGCTGCCGGGCGGGTCTGGTAAGCGTTGCCGCTGTCCCCCGCCCAGGTCTTGGTCACCGTCAGGCTCTGGACGTCCAGCACATTGGCGGTGATGTTGCCGGCCGGCGTGAAGTCCGCCCGGTCCACGAACCCGGCCTCCTCCACGGTATAGCCGCCCTCCTGGCTGATGCGGATGGTCTGCGATGCGCCGTTGCCGGTCACGCGGGTCTCCACCACCCGGTAGGACAGGGCAGCCGTCTCGCCGCCGCTGAGCCGGATCGCCCGGGGCAGGTTTTCCACCGTGCCGCGCCAGGCCCCTTCCTGGCCGATGCGGCCGGAGAGCTGGGGCGCGAATGCCTCCGCGTCGAACACCTCGTCGAAGCGGCCGCCCAGGTTGGCCCGGAGGTAGTCGACCGCCTCATCGGCGGTCATCCAGTCTCCGGTCCCGTTGACCCGCACCTGCACTTCAAATGATACGGTCAGGACCATGCCGATGTAGTCGCCGGTCACCGCATTGCCCGCCGGGTCCTTCCACTGCTTTTCGTAGGGGACGTCGGTGCCCAGGCGGTTGGTGAGATCGTTCATCTCCGTGAAGGTACCGTCAAAGCCGGTCCGCTCCGACACTGTGGCGGGACTGGGTGTGTAGATGGCTCCCAGGCCGCTGTCCAGCACCTCCCGGATCCGGTACCTCCAGGGCATCCCGTTGGGGGCGTAGGCCTCCAGCTCACCAGTACCGGAGGCGCCGGTGACGGTATAGGTCCAGGTGTCGCCGTCCGCCGCGCTCCAGAAGACGGTGTACCGGTCCGCCGGGACCTCCGTCCAGCCGATGGCGTTGTTCTGCCCCGGCTGGGAGGCTGCGGAGCGGGAGAGCCGCAGCGTCACGCCCTCCACGCTGCCGTTTTCGATCTCCGGCCGCAGGCCGAAGAGGTCGCCGTAGTCGTCCCACTTCTTTTCTCCGGTCAGCGTGACGGTGCGGCCGTCCGGCACGTTCCGGAAGGTGGCGGAGACAGGCGCCTCCCCCTCCTCCGGCTCCGTGGGGAAGAGGCCGGTCACAGCATCGGCCGCGTCATATCCCGCGTCCGCAGCGTCCAGATCGCCTGCGCCCGCGGAGGTGACGTATCCCTCCAGGAAGCCGTCCTTGAGCTCGGTCACCGTGTAGGTGTAGCGGGACCCGTTGGGGGCGTAGCGTTCCAAATCCTCAAAGGTGAATATCCGCGTCAGGGCGGAGACCGCCCCGTCCGGATCCTCCGCCAGGGCCGCCTCATAGGCGCTCCGGACCTCCGCCGAGGTCCAGGTCCGGGTGGCCACGACCTCCGGCTGGGAGACTGTGCCGTCGTTCCTGGTATACGTCCGGCTCACCTGGAGCCGCACGGCGGGATACGCCATGGGCCCCCCATCCTCGTCCTGGTCCAGCTGCAGCAGCTTCTTCACCCGCAGCGTCCCGCCGGAGCCGTGGTAGGCGTTGGCGGCCACATAGCTGTTGGACGCGGGCTGGATGATGGTGAACACCTCCTCCGTGGAGACCTGGGTCTCTCCGTTGGCGTCGTCCACCGCCTGGGACCAGTCCAGCACCTCCCGCTCCCGCAGGGCGTAGGTGTAAAGATTCCCGTAGGCGTCGTAGCGGGGCAGGCGGGACGCGCCCTCCTCCCCGGTGACGGCGACCGTGCCGTCTGTAATCCGCATGGTGTTGACGCCCTCGTACAGGATCTGGAACACATAGGTGCCGTTCTGGTAGAGGCTGGCCCACTGGGACACCGTCAGAGATGCCACGTCCTCCTCCCGGCGGGGCTCCCCGTTCTCCGTCCAGGTCCGGTCCACCGCAAAGGTCACGGCGGGCAGGTCCACGGCGGGATAGCCGCCGGGCAGGCCGGTCCACAGCTTCTGCCCCCGGATCTCCACGGCGCTGGCCAGGCGGTTGGTGAAGGTGCCGCCCTCCACCAGGGCGTATTCTCCGGATGCGTCCGGGACCGCCACGGCATATCCCTGTTCCAGGTACGCCTGGTCCACATCGGAGACCGTGCCGATGGACAGCAGCTCCCCGGAGGGGCCCGCCGGCACGGCGTAGGCCGCCGGCTGGTAGTCGAAGTCCGCCGTGTTGACGGAGGAGTGCTCCACCGCGAAGTACAGGATCTCATAGCCGGCATCGTCGTACTTGGGCGCGCCGGTGATCTCCGCCCGCCAGTGGTTCCAGGAGCTCTCTCCGTCGCCGGCGGCGTAGTGCCAGCGGTAGTCCTGCCGATACAGGCTGACCTCCGGCTGGCCGGCTTGGTCATGGGTCACCTGGTAGACGTCCAGGTAGATGTCCGGCCGCTGGTCGTTCTCCAGGGTGTAGTTGTCCTTCCAGTCCTTGTACCAGCAGATGGTCTTGGTGTCGCCCAGGCTGTTGGTCACGGGGATGGTCTGGACGTCGTCCTGGAGGATGGCGTTCTCCGGGGCGACCTCATAGGTCCCTGTGCCCACGGCGCTGTGGAACTCCCGCAGCAGCTCCAGCAGCTCCGCCTTCTTCTCCCAGCTGTCGGGCAGATGGGCCTCCAGATAGCCGGTGAGCGAGGGGACCTCCTCCTTTGCGCCGTCTGTCAGCCAGACCTCCTCCACCGTGTAGCGGACCACCGCGCCGTTCTCGTCATACTTGGGCAGGCCGAAGTAGCAGAACCGCTGCCGGTCCTGCTCCGGGTCCAGCGCGATGGTCTGTCGGGCCGTGGTGGGGCGTCCTTCATCGTCACGGATCAGCGTCTCGGCGCCGCCCAGGCGCACGGCGTCGGCGGGCAGGTCTCCCTCCCCGTGCTCCACATGGCCGCCCTTGGTGATGTAGTGGGCGCCGTCCTCCTCTGTCCCCTCGGCAAAGCGCAGCTGGATGTAGGGAGTGAGCCGGTCCTCCGGCGCCAGGGCCGCGATGGCCTCCGCCAGGGCCTGCCGCAGGGTGCCGTCGCCGTCCTCCCAGGTCTTGGTGACCGTCAGATCCACACTGCCCAGGCGGCGGTTGGTGACAGGGAAGATGGTCTCCCCCGCCAGCGGGAAAGACACCTGGTAGGTGGCCTCATAGCGGTGGAACCGGGTCTCGTACTGGTAGACGCTCCCATCATACGCCGGCTCCGCGGGCACCTCGTACTCCGCCGTCCCGCCCTCCGACAGCTGATAGGGCCGCAGCGGGACCCGGTAGGCCTCCGCCTGCTCCCCCTGGGAGGGCTGGACCTCCGTCTCCAGTATGTAGACGTCCGCCGGGTCCCGGTCCCCGATCCCCACCTGGGCGCTCCACACGCCGCCGGTGAGGGTGACGCTGTCAATCAGCGCATCGGTCCCCTTTTCATACACGGAGATGGTCGCATCGCCCCGGTGGGCGCTGTCGCTGCCGTCGATCCACACCTTCCGTATCAGGATGCGGCTGCCGTCCCCCGGGCCGTTGGTCACCACGGTCCGGTAGTCGCCGGTCTCCGGGTCCCGCTGGGTCTGGTAGGTGGGAAAATAGTCCGTGCCGGCGGTGTTCTCCAGCAGCAGATACTCGTACTCCTGGCCATCCCCATCGAATTCCGGCAGGCCGTGGAGCCAGGTGCTCCAGATGGGGCCGCCGTCCGCGCCGGTCCCCTGGGAGGAGGTGCCGGCGGTGATCCCCGCCCCCTCGGGTCCGGCCACGATCTCCACCGTCTCACCGTCCCAGGTAAAGGTGAGATACGGCACGGCGCTCCCATCCAGGGCGCCCCCGCTGGGGATCTGGTACAGCTGGAAGGTCAGCGGCGCGCCGTCCGCCGGTGGCTGGACGCCGCCGGTCCACTCCTTGACCACCTCATAGTCCAGAGCGTCCGACAGGACATTGGTGACCCGGGTCCGGCCGTTTTCCCCGGTCTCCGTCTCGATGCGGTAGGTCACCTCCCGGCCGTCCTGGAACAGCGTGAAGCCCTGGCCGTCCCCGTGCAGCAGATTCTCCCCGGAGGTGCCCTGGTACACGGCGGACTCCGCCCAGCGGTACTCCAGGACCCGGCCCAGAGCGTCATAGGCAGGAGCGGTCCGGGCGGCGGACCAGAACTGCAGGTCCTCCTCCGTAAAGCCGGTCTTGGAGACCGTGATGTCCATATCCGTCCATGCCGCTGGTGTCTCCCCCTCCGCGGCCGCGGGCCGGGCCTGGAGCGTGAACACCACCGTCACGTCCTCCAGCTGGCTCTGGAAGGCAGAGGCGTTCCAGGTCTTTTCCACCACCGCCGTCACGGTGTCGGAGAGCCGGTTGGAGAGGGTGCCGCCGTCGTAGACGTAGCGGTCCCCCGCCTCCCGGTCCGGACGGTCGTCCGTCACGGAGCCGTCCGCGTTCACGGTGCCCAGGACCTGCTCATAGCTGTCCGCCGGCCGGCCCTCGGCCGCCGTGGCGTCCAGATACTCCCGCACCACATAGAGGTAGCGGTAGCCCTCCGGATCGTACTTGTCCAGCTGGGCGGGGCTCCCGTCCGGGTCTGTAAAGACGATGGACTGGGGGCTCTCACCGCTCAGCGCCAGGACATAGGGGTCTCCCTCCCCGTCGGTCACCGGGGCGGCGGTGGTGTAGGACGCCCCCTCCCGGTAGCGCCAGAGCTGGAATTCCCCGGAGGGGCGGACGGAGCCCGCCTGGTCCAGCCAGACCTTGGAGGCGCTGTACCCGGTGCGGCCGGTCAGGGTCAGATAGATCGTGCCGCCGCTGTAGGCCTCCGTGAGGACGGAGCCCACGTTGGGCGCGGTGCTGTTGTCGTATTGCACCTGGAAATAGTCGCCGTCCTCCAGGACGCCCGCCAGCTCCAGCCGGTCCGCGTCCCGGTCCCCTGTCCGGTCCACGCAGTAGGTGATGGCGGTGCCGTCCAGGTCATACTTCCAGCAGCCGGACACGCGGACGGTGCCCCGGGTGGGGTCCTCCGGGTCCGGGGAGGCGCTGTCGTCGATTTCCAGGACGCCGTCCTCCAGCAGTTCCTGGAGCGTTTTGTTCGCCGCGTCCGCGTCCCGGTCGATGGAGACGTACAGGGAGAAGCCGTTCATCACCAGGTCCCGCAGGCCGTCCGCGCCGCCCAGGGTCCCCCACCGCACCTGGATGTCAAAGGAGACCTCCGACTCCAGCAGGTAGAACCAGCCTCTCCGGTCCCCGGCGGAGGGATAGTCCGCCGCGTTCTCCTCCGTGACGGTCACTTCCCCGTAGCCGTCCAGCTCCGGCTGGCCGCCCAGGGCCCAGGTGACGGTGTGCCGGTCCAGCTCCTCCGCCGGGTCCACATCGGTGTCATACACCGCGATCTCCGCGGGCAGGTCCTCATAAATCAGGGAAAAGACGCCGCTGCCGTCCTCTCTCACAGTGGGAGACGGCATCCGGTCCAGGCCCAGGCCGGCCATATTGGACGGCGTCAGCCGCTCCCATGTCCGGCCGCCGTCCGTGGAGAACCGCAGCTCCGGCGAAGGGAACGATGCCGGGTCCGGCCGGCTGTCCGCCTCATCGCGGTTGTCCACCCAGTAGATGGCCTGCGGGCCCAGGTCGGTCCGCTCCGTCACCTCGATCCCCGCCGGGATCTCCGCCGTCTCCTCGTCGACGGCGATGGAGACGGGCGATGCGGCGGGACCGCCGCTGAGCTGCCCGCCCACGGTGATGGTCCCGGTGCGGAAGCCGTCGGCCATCTCCAGCAGCGCCCCGTGGACCGTGAGGGGATAGACGAAGCCCTCCGCCGGGACGGTGACCGCGCCCCCGGCCCTTTGGGTCAGGTCCACGGTCAGGGTGCTGTTCTCACAGGCCGCGGCCGTGAGCTCCGCCCCCTCCGGGAGCGGCGCGATCTCCGCCAGCACCTCCCCGTCCGCCAGGATCTGGTAGTCCCGGCCGTCCGTGCCCCCAAGGGCATAGGGCCCCTCCGGGAAGGACAGCTGCTCCGGAAGGGCGATCTCCAGCCGGAACGCCGTCTCGGTCTCTTCCTCGGCCTGTGCGGAAAGCACGGCAGTTACTGTAAAGTCATTTAGCTTTCTATCATTTGGCCGCAGGTCCGACCCGTCATAGTCCAGCGTCAGGCGTTGCGGCTCCTCCGTGAGGGGCTCCGGCGCCGCGGCGTTTGTCTCCCCGCCGGACAGCTCCTGGGCCGCCGCGGCGAACACCTGCCCCGGGATGGACGTGGTCAGCAGCACCAACGCCAGCACCAGACTGAGCAGGCCCCGTCTCTTGGATGTATCATGTCTCATACCGTCACCTCGTGATCGTAGTCTCCGTTTCCGGAAGGCAAGCTCCGATCTCCCACGCCATTCGCCAGGTCCTCCGTCCCCGCCCTGGGGCCTCCGGAGCCTGTGTTCTCTCCTGTCACCTTGTCTCAGGCATCCCTGCACGGCACCCCCTCTTTCCATCCAGGCGCCTGCCGTTCCGCATCCGGCCGCTGCGCCCGGGCCTGTCCGCCGACGGCCGCTGACCTATGGCGCAGCCGAAGGACAAAGGGTGTTTTCCTCATCATAGCCGGTTATTTCGGCGAAAAAACGCAAAACGGCGGGGCCGCGGAGGCCGGTGAAAATTTTTCTCTGCGGGGCGTCTTTCGGCCTCCCCATCCCGCTGGTGGAAAAAGTGGAAAATCTCCATGCCAAATCCACAATTCCGTGGTATACTCCACCCAGGTGATGACACATGAAACGCATTCTGATCGTAGAAGATGAACCGGACATCCAGGAGCTGCTGAGCGCCTATCTCCGGGACGCGGGGTATGAGACCGCCGCGGCCGGGGACGGCGCGGCGGCGCTGGACGCCTTTGAAAGCGCCCCCTTTGACCTGGTGCTGCTGGACGTCATGCTGCCCAAAGTGGACGGCTTTGAGGTCTGCCGCCGCATCCGCCGGTCCTCCCAGGTGCCTGTGGTGATGCTGACGGCCCTGGACGGGGAGGCCCAGCAGCTGCGGGGCTTCGGCCTGGACATCGACGACTATGTGACCAAGCCCTTCTCCATGCCGGTCCTGCTGGAGAAGATCCGGGTGATCCTCCGCCGCACCGGCGGCCCGGAGGAGGACGACTGCCTGCGGTACCGGGATCTGGTGGTCTGCCCCGACACCCGGGAGGCGGTCCTGGCGGGCCGCCCCCTGGACCTGACCGCCCGGGAGTTCGAGCTGCTGTGCACCTTTCTCGCCGCGCCGGGGCGGGTGTTCACCCGGGAGATGCTGCTCTCCCGGCTGTGGGGCTACGACTTCTTCGGGGACGCGCGGGTGGTGGACAGCCACATCAAAAACCTCCGGCACAAGCTGGGCCGGGACTACATCGAGACCGTGAGAGGGGTGGGCTACCGTGCTGCGAAAGAAAATCCGTGAGCGGCTGGCTGTCCGTATCTTCCTGCTCACCTTCCTGCTGCTGCTGGGGGCGGGGGGGCTCACCTTCGGCCTCATCGCCTGGGCCACCCCCATCACCTACACCGCCGTGATCAGTGACCGGCTCCAGGCACAGGTGGACGACCTTACCCAGCAGCTGGCGCAGACCGACCTGGCCGACGCGGGCCCCCTTCTGGACGCCTTCGTCCGGGAGAGTGGGGCGGAGGCGGCCCTGGCGGCCCCCGGCGGGGCGGAGGCGGACACCGGCTCCCTGCTGGTCCTGCCGGCGGAGGACTGGCAGGTGTCCGTCACCGTGTCCGGGGCGGACAACTCGGTCCAGACCTATGACGCCGACACCTACCAGGTGCAGATCGACCGGGCCGACAGCGTGGTGACCGCCACACAGACGGGGATCCTCACTGCCCCGATCACCTTCGCCGACCAGGAGGGGACCTATCAGCTGCTGGTCTCTCCCCAGCTCCGTCTGGCCAATCAGGCGGTGGAAGCCCTGGGACGGGTGGCTCCCTGGCTGGCCCTGGCCCTGCTGGCCTTCTCCCTGCTGTGCGCGGTGGGGTATTCCCGCTGCCTGGCAAAGCCCATCGTCCGTATCAGCGCCATCGCCGGAAAGATGGCGGAGCTGGATTTCCAGTGGAAGTGCGGGGAGACCCGGCCGGATGAGATCGGCCAGCTGGGCCGGAGTCTGGACGAGATGGCCCGCCGGCTGGACACGGCCCTGCGGGAGCTGGAGTCCGCCAACCAGTCCCTCCGGGGGGAAGTGGAGCGGGAACGGGCGCTGGACCGGCAGCGGACAGCCTTCTTCTCCGCCGCCTCCCATGAATTGAAGACCCCGGTCACCATCCTGAAAGGACAGCTGACCGGGATGCTGGAGGGTGTGGGCGTCTACCGGGACCGGGACAAGTACATGCTGCGCGCCCTCCAGGTGACGGGACGGATGGAATCCCTGGTCCAGGAGATGCTGGCCATCTCCCGGATGGAGAGCGGCTCCGTCCCGGTGAACCAGGCGCCGGTGGACCTGGTCGCCCTGCTGGAGCGTCAGCTGGCGCTGGACCGGGAGCTGCTGGAGCAGCGGGGCCAGCGGCTGGTGTCCGACCTGACGCCCGGGCTCACGGTGACCGGAGACGATGCCCTGCTGGGGAAGGCCGTGGGGAACCTGCTGTCCAACGCCTCCCTCTACTCGCCGGAGAACGCGGAGGTCCGGGTGTGGTGCGGCCTGCTGGAGGGATGCCCCGCCCTGACGGTGGAGAACACAGGCGCCCATATCGGCGCGGAGGCCCTGCCCCGCCTGTTCGAGCCCTTCTACCGGGCGGAGGGCTCCCGGAGCCGGGCCACCGGCGGCAGCGGCCTGGGGCTGTATCTGGTAAAGATGATTTTGGACCGACACGGGGCGGTGTGCACCATCGAGAATACGGCGGACGGGGTCCGGGCAACAGTGCGGTTTTTGCCCTGCTCCAACGGTGGACTTCCGTCTGAAACCGTGGTATGATAAATAAGACGCACTTGAATTGCCTGACAGGAGAGAGGCCT
Organism: Candidatus Oscillibacter excrementigallinarum; assembly: GCA_019118245.1. GTDB lineage: Bacteria > Bacillota > Clostridia > Oscillospirales > Oscillospiraceae > Oscillibacter > Oscillibacter excrementigallinarum. The sequence continues at coordinate 37,713 of DWZJ01000099.1, read as the reverse complement.
ATGGAGAAAATCCTTCTGATCCACGGTTCCGGCCACAAGGCGGACAGCTGGGCGGAGACTGTTTCCCGCCTGGAGAACCGGGAGGACGTCCTGTGCCCGGACCTCTCCGCCCTGCTTGCCGGCAGGGCGGCAAGCTACGGAAACCTCTGCGCGGCGTTTGCGGAATCCTGTGACCGCATCGACGGGCCGGTCCATCTGTGCGGTCTCTCCCTGGGCGGGATTTTGGCCCTGCGCTATACGCTGGACCATCCGGAGAAGGTGAAGACCCTGGTGCTGATCGGGACGCCCCACAGGGTCCCAAAAGCAGCATTTGGATTCCAAAATCTGGTCTTTCGCCTGCTGCCCAGATCCATGTTTGAGACCATGGCCTTTGACAAGGAGAACACGTTTGTTCTGGGCAGCTCCATGAAGGACCTTGATTTCAGCGGCAGCGTACAGGAGATCCGGTGCCCGACTCTGATCCTCTGCGGGGAGAAGGACCGCTCCAATCTCAAGTCTGCTCATTACCTGGCGCAGCATATCCCAGGCGCGGAATCGCACCTCATCGAGCATACCGGCCATGTGGTGAATGAAGAAAACCCGAAGGCGCTTGCGGAACGGCTGAACGCCTTTTATGCCGCCCATCCCTGACGGCCTGCCGGGCCGTGGGCTCCCGGAGTCGGGCCACCGGCGGCAGGGGCCTTGGGCTGTATCTGGTGCAGATGATCCTGGACCGGCACAGGCAGCGTGTACTATCGAGAATCCGGCAACCGGGGTCCGGGTAGCGGCGCGGTTCTGCCTTGACTAGCTCGTATAAATATAGTACACTGCGTATACCAAATTTTGAGATGCTATTGGCAATACTTGTTGATGATTAAGGAATTATTACATGGGAATCGTGATAGATTTTGTTGCTCTAATTTTACTGTATACATTTTGTTTTTACAAAAGATGGAAAGCAACTGGAAAAATTGCATTGCTTGTAAATACTGCGATGTATATATATTTGTCATTTGTGTTGTATTTTACGCTGATGCCAATTATAACCTCTCTGCCTTTTATTTTTAATCACCCTTATATGCCAATGAATCTTATTCCATTTATTGACATATTGGAGAGAAGGGGTGACTTTACAAGGCAAGTGGTTCTCAATGTGGTCATGACGATTCCTTTTGGATTTTTGCTACCATGCGTAAAGAGAGGATCCATCACGGCATTCAAAGCCCTTTTGTATGCGCTCCTGTTGGGTATCTGCATAGAGATTTTACAGCCATTGATCAATGGAGCAAGATCATCTGATATAACGGATGTAATCACAAATACCATTGGCGGAATAATCGGCTATACCGCATATGTTGTGTGCAAGCCATTTATCATAAAGGTCCTGTTCCACTGGGAGAATACAAGGTTTTGTGCTTGATTTATCAGGCCAAAACGTGAAATAAAATATGCGGTGTCCTATCAGTCTGCCGTTAAATCGTGGAAAGGAGTCAGTTCAAACAGAACTGGCTCCTTTTTCCAGAAATTTCTCCACGAAAACTCCATACAGTTCCCAAGACTTCTCCACACAGCCCTGGTATCCTTTCTCCATCCCAAGCAGAAAGGAACCCGAATATGGAACTCAACATTCAAAACGTCAGTATGACTTATCCCAACGGAAAACAGGCGCTGAAGGGGCTGGACCTGGATCTGAAATCTCCCAGCCTCATCGGCCTGCTGGGGCCCAACGGGGCGGGCAAGTCCACCCTGATGAAGCTGCTGGTGGCGGCTCTGACCCCCACCGCCGGGACTATCCTGGTGGATGGGCAGCCGCTGGAGAAGGCGGAGCGGCAGCTGAAAGCCCGGCTGGGGTATCTGCCCCAGGACTTCGGGCTGTTCGACGAGCTCACCGTGACGCAGTTTCTGGACTACATGGCCGCCCTGAAAGGGCTGAAGCAGCCGAAGGTCGCCATTCGAGCGGTGATTCAGGCCGTCAACCTGGAGGAAAAGGCCAGGGTCCCCATCCGCACCCTGTCCGGCGGACAGCGCCAGCGGGTGGGCATCGCCCAGGCGCTGCTGGGGGACCCGCCCTTCCTGATCTTCGACGAGCCCACGGTGGGCCTGGACCCGGAGGAGCGCATCCACTTCCGCAACCTGTTCTCCCGGGCCGCCCAGGAGCGGCTGGTGCTGCTGTCCACCCACATCATCGAAGATGTGCAGTCCGTGTGCGGCCAGCTGGTGGTGATGGACCACGGCCAGGTCCTGTTCACCGGCACGCCGGAGGCGCTGATCCAGTCCGCCGCCAGCCACGTGGGGGTGTTCTGGGAGCGGGAGGCCGGTCAGGAGGCGGGGCTCCACATCACCGCCCGGGTGAACACCAGCCATGGCGTCCGGTGCCGGGCGGTGGCGGACACGCTGCCCGCCTATGTCCAGCCGTCGGAGCCGTCTCTGGAGGACGCCTACCTCTACCTCATCCATCTCCATTCCAAGGAGGCGGCCCTATGAAAACGCTTCGCCTCTTTCCCCTGGAGCTGGGACGGCTGCTGCGCAGCCGCCTGACCTGGCTGGCGGTCCTGCTGACGGTCCTGTCCCCGGCGGCGGGGCTGACGCTGTACAAGCCCGCCACTGCCAGCACCATGCTCTCCATGTACCTGGCGAACCCCGCCATCGCCGGGGGCGCGGCGGGCGGCATCCTGTTCGCCCTGCTGACGGTCTTTGACCTGGACCGGGCCCGCCGCAGCCGGGCGGACGTGCTGACGGACGCGGCGGTCTCTCCCCTCACCATGGCCTGGGTGCGCCTGCTGGCGCTCATAGCGGCGGCAGCGCTGACAGCAGGCCTCGCCATGCTGGCATGGCTCCCCGTCAGCCGTTGGCTCATGGGCGCGGTCTTTGACGGGGTGGACTATGCGCTGGCCTATCTCCTGTTCCTGGGGCTGGCCCTGCCGCTGGCCATCCTGGCCGCTGGGGCCGCCTATCAGTTCACCCGGCGGACGGATCTGTCCCTGGTGCTGTTCGCCGCCTTCGCCGGCCTGAGCCTGACGGTATGGGCGGACGACTGGCAGCTGTGCTGGCTGAACCCCTGCGTGTGGGCCTTGTCCGACGACTTCTCCAACTTCCGCGTCTTCCGGTCCGTGGCCTGGATGCGGCTCACCTGGCTGGCGGCCCTGGCGGGGGCGTGGGGCGTGTCCTATCTCTGCATCCGGCAGTACGGGAAGGGGCTCCTTGGTTCCCTGGCCCGGAGCGTCCGGCGGGTCTGGCGGCCCGTCATCGCCCTGGCGCTGCTGGCCTGCTCCGGCACTGCCTATGCCGCCCAGCCCTTCTACGACAACAGCAATCCGGATCTGACTGCCATGGAACTCTACGAGCTTGACTACGCGGAGGGCGTCACTCTTTTGGACCGCACCGTTCAGGTGTTCCCAGACACGGATGCCGGGACGGTGGAGGGGCAGGCCGTCTATCGATTCCATAACACCTCCGGAAAGGCGTGGACGGCCTGCTTCGGGGTGGACCCTGGCTACGACCTGACCGCCAGCGTGGACGGGGAGACGGTCTCCGCCGTCCGCACCGGCTATGAGGAGAGCAACATGGCGTTGTGGGAGATCGCCCTCCCGGCGGACGGAGAGGTGGAACTGACCCTGGAGTACGGTGGCTTTCCCAAGGACTGGAACCTCTCCTCCACCGTCCAGGGCGACCCGGAGATCAGCGAGATCTACCTGTGCCTGGAGAACCAGCGGCTGTTCCCCTATCTGCTGAACGTGCTGCCTGGAGAGGAGGGCTATCCCACCACCGTGGAGGTCACCCTGCCCGGCGCCATGCTGGCCATCCCCTTCGGGACCAGCGACGCGGCGGTGGTCGCGGAGCATGAGGACGGTGCCAGGACCTGGCGCTATGCGTCCAACAGCCCCGGCGGCATCCTCTATGCCGGGGACTATGTCCGCCAGGACATCCAGGCCGGCGGCATCACCCTCGAGTTCTACTACGGCCGCAAGCATCAGGCCGTCATGGAGGCCGCCGGGGCGGCGGACGCGGTGCGGGCGGTGGTGGACTACTGCACCGCCCACTACGGTCAGCTGTCCTTCGGCGCCGGGGATACCCTGAAGCTCATCCAAAGCCGGGTGGCCGGCGGCGGCTACGCCGTGGACGGGGCCAGCCTGCTGGATGAGGCGGACTTCACCACCGTCAACCTGGACGACACCGGCAAGGGCGGCGGAGCCGGGGAGGTCATGATCCACGAGCTGGTCCACCAGTGGTGGGGCCTGGGCAACATGTTCGACACGGCGGATGCGGCCAGTCCCTGGTCCGCCGAGGGCCTGACGGTCTACACCACCTACCGCATCGTCAAGGAGCTCTACGGGGCGGACTATGCGCAGAAGCACTACGTGGACCAGTGGCGGCAGGCGGTGGACGGCTACTATCTGAGCTTCTACGTCCGCCACCCGGACTATCTGGAGCGGCTGCCGGAGGATAAGCAGCTGGAGATCACCAACGCACTGACCTATGTGCGGCAGTACTGCGAGATGCCGCTGAAGATTCTGAAGGCGGAACAGCTGGTGGGCAGCGAGAGCGCCATGGACCAGATCCTGCGCGGCCTGTTCAACCGGGAGCTGGACCCCGCGTATCCCTATCTGACCTACCAGGACTTTTTGGACGCCTGCGGGCTGACAGAGGAGGCATTGGACCTTGGGTAAGATCATGCGATATGAGTGCAGACGCTTGCTGTGGAACAAATTCTTTTTCGGCCTGCTGCTGGTGCTGCTGTTCTACGGCTGGCAGGTGCTGAACAGCGTGACCCTTTTGGGGGTGTCCCACACCGCTCCCTTCTCCCCCTGGAGCTTCGGGGACTATCTCAGCCGGATGGTGCCCCTGCTGTGGCTCGGGGCCCTGTTCTTCCTGACCTTCTTCACCTCGGGGAAGGCCCGGCGGGCGGCGGTGCTCACGGACGCCGCGCCCATGGAGCCCCGGCGGTACGCCCTGTCCCGCTGCGCCGCCGCCCTGGCGGGGACCGTCCTGCTGGCGCTGGCCGTTCTCGTGGAGGCCGCCGTGTTCTATGGATGGTATTTCCAGTGGTACGGGTGGGGGCAGCTGGTCCTCCCCGCCCTGGTGACCCTGGTCCCGCCGCTGGTGTTCGCCCTGGGCAGCGGATGGCTGCTGGGACGGCTCCGCCCCTGGCTGGTCTATCCGTGGATGCTGGTGCCCTTCGCGCTGCTGGCCCTGCCCCTGCCGGAGGCCCTGGGGCTGTGGAATGGGCGGTTCTTCTCCGTGTACCCCCTGACCCTGGGGACCCTGGACCCAAACCTTGTCCTGCCGGCCTCAGTCCTGACCGCGCAAGCCCTGCTGCTGGCCGCAGGCGCTGTGCTGCTGTGCGTCCATCCTGGAAGGGCACAGCCGCTCCGGCGGAACCACGCCGCATAAAAAGGACCGCTGGAACGTCTCCATGGAGGCGTTCCAGCGGTTTTTCAAGTGTTGGAATGGTCAGGTCTCCCGGTGCGCTGGGCCAGCAGCCAGGCCCTGGCGTCCAGCAGTTCCCGCCTGCCGGGCGTGATCTGCAGCTGGTAGTTGACCCGCCCCAGCAGCCGGACCAGATAGCGGTCCTCCGGCTCCTGGATGCCTGCCCGGGCCATGTGGCCGGAGACGCCGAATTTCCGGCAGAAATGCAGCTCCTGCCGCAGCTTCCGGCGGTCCTCGGAAAGTATATTATTATAGCATCTGGTCCGCCGCTGTCAAGAGGCGGCCGGCAGCCGCAGTTCGCATCGGAAGACGTCGCCTCCGTAGAACCGAGCCTCCCCGCCGTGGGCAGCGGCGATCTGACTCACCAATTTCAGTCCTGTGCCGTGGGCGGCCCCGCCGTCTGACTCCAGCTGACGGGCCGAATCAGTCTGCGCCGTGGTGCTCGTTACTGAGCCACCCTCTACGAAAATGACAACTTCTTTGCCCTCGGCCCTGGCGCCCAAGCAGATCGAGCAGCCGGGAGCATTGTGCCGCACACAGTTGGTGAGCAGGTTGTTTACCGCTCGGCGGAGCAGGAACGGGTCAGCATCAATTTGGGGCAGAGGTTTCGCCGGAAGATCCATCTCGAAGTCAAACCCATCCCCCAGGCCGCCGTTCAGGAAGTCGGCGGCGATCTGCCGGAGGAAAGCCTCCAGTTGTAAGGGTTCTTTTCGCAGGGCCTGCATGGCGCAGTCCAGCCGCATGGTCAGATTCAGGTCGTTTACCAGATCCCGGATAGCCTGGCTCTGGGCGCGGATGATCCCTGCCTGGCGCCTCCGCTCCGGGGACAGGTCGGCGGCCCCCTCCATCTGGGCGGCGTAGCCCATGACCATGGAGAGGGGCGTACGGATGTCATGGGAGACGCCGTTGATCCAGTCGGACCGGGCGGCATCCCGCACCTTCTGGGCCTGCCGGAACCACCGGCGCACCACAAAATAGGCCAGGAGCAGCACGCACCCCAGGGTCAGCAGGAAGATGCCGCCTACCCACAGGGGGGCGTCGTGCAGCAGTTGGGACGCCGTGGAGATGTCGTGCTTCCACACGCTCCCCTTGGGAGAGCCCACCACCAGCAGTCCGTCGTCCCGGACGCGGCACTGGACCGGGTAGTCCCGGAGATACCACCGGGTGAAGGAGGCCACGTCCGTGAGGGAATATTGCTCCGGCACGTCGACAGGCTTCTGGAAGGACCAGATCACCTGCCCGTCCTCGCTGATCAGGATGGCCCAGCGGTCATCCCCAAGAAGATTCTCTCCGGAGAATTCATATGCCGTGCCGTTCCAGGTCAGGGTGGAAGAGACCCTGGACACCGAGACGTCCCAGCTCCGGCCGCCGTCGGAATGGTAAAAGACGAAGGCCAGAATCCCTGCTATGGTGATGCCGGCGATCAGGGCCGCCGAAGCGGTCACCAGGACGGCCCCCTTGAGCAGACTCCGCAGGCTCATCTCATCCCCTCCCGCACCAGGCGGTAGCCCAGGCCCCGTACCGTCAGCAGGTACTTGGGGTGAGAGGGGTCCTCCTCGATCTTCTCCCGCAATCGGCGGATGTGGACCATCAGGGTGTTCTCATAGCCCACCAGCGGTCCGTCCCACAACGTCTCGCACAATGCGTCGATGGTAACGATGTTGCCCCGGGCCTCCCAAAGTTTCTTCAGCAGGGTGAACTCCTTGGCGGTGAGGGCGGTTTCCACGCCGTTCCTGCGGACGATGCCCTTTCCCCAGTCGATCTTCGCGTCCCCAAGCCGCGCAGCGTCCGGTTCCTCGCGGTAGACCCGCCGGAGCACGGAGCGCAGGCGGAGCAGCAGTTCCTGGGGCAGGAAGGGCTTTGTGATGTAGTCGTCCGCCCCCAGGCCAAGTCCCCGGAGCCGGTCCTCATCCTCGTCCCGGGCGGAGAGGAACAGCACCGGCACGTCCCGGCTCTCCCGGAGCTGCCCGAACAGGGAAAATCCGTCCCCGTCTGGGAGATTCACGTCCAGCAGCACCGCATCCGGGTTTCCGGCCTGGAAGCGCTCCAGGGCCTGGGCGCAGGAGAGAGCGGCGTCCGTCTCATATCCCGCCTGGGTCAGGATCTCCTTTACCATGTTTTGCAATTCGTGCTCGTCATCCACGATCAAAATGCGATAGGCCATATCGGGCCTCCTTTTTCGTTCTTCCCTCATTATAGCAAATCCTGTCCATCCGTCCAGACCTCCATGCAGAAGTAAGGTAAACGTAAGGTGGGCTTCATTGGGATGTAAGGCAGGGGTGCTATCCTTGGGAGCGTAAGGAGGTCTTGCCATGAACATCATCGAGACACACGACCTGTGCAAACAGTATGGAAACGTCCTGCGGGTGGCCCACCTGGACCTGGATGTGCCCGAGGGCAGCGTCTACGGCTTCCTGGGCCCCAACGGGGCGGGGAAGTCCACCACGCTGAAAATGCTGCTGGGCCTGGTGCGCCCCACGGCGGGCAGCATCCGGGTGCTGGGAAAGAACATGGACGGCAAAAACCGTCTGGCCGTGCTCCGGCAGGTAGGGAGCCTCATTGAGAGCCCCAGCTACTACGGCCACCTCACGGGAGAGGAGAACCTGCGGATCGTCCAGACGTTGCGGAACGTTCCGGAGAAGAACATCCGGGAGGTGCTGCAGATCGTCCGGCTGGACGGCCAGCGGGGCAAGAAGGTGGCCCACTACTCCTTAGGGATGAAGCAGCGGCTGGGCCTGGCGGCGGCACTGCTTGGCTTTCCCCGGCTGCTGATCCTGGACGAGCCCACCAACGGCCTGGATCCGGCGGGCATCCAGGAGATGCGGGAGCTGATCTGCTCCCTGCCCGGCCAGTTCGGCATGACGGTGGTGGTGTCCAGCCATCTGCTCAGTGAGATCGATCAGATGGCGGACCATGTGGCCATCATCCGGGAGGGAGAACTGGTGTTCCAGGACACCCTGGAGGCCCTCCACGGCCGCAGCCGCCACCACCTGGCCCTGCGGACCACCAACAACGCCGTGGCCCGGAGCCTGCTGGCCCAGCGGGACATCCGCTGCACGGAGGAGGAGGGGTATCTGATCCTCCCCATCCTCTCCGACGAGATCGCCGCCCAGCTCACCCGATTCCTGGCGGAGAACCGCCTGGGCGTGGTCCGGCTGGAGGAGCGGCAGAAGAGTTTGGAGGACATCTTCCTGGAGCTGACGGGAAAGGCGGTGAGCCTGTGAAGCTGCTGGGACTGGAATTCTACAAGTGCCGCCGGCGGAAGATCCTGCTGGTGTGCGCTGCCGTGCTGGCGGCGGAGTTGGTGTGGATCGTCTCCACCTTCGCCCGCCAGGATGCCGAGGACCTTCTCCAGGGCTGGATGCTGCTGCTGTATGACCTGGCCATGGTGGACGCCATCATCATGCCCATCAGCGTGGCCACCATCGCCAGCCGGAACTGCGAACTGGAGCACAAGGGAACGACTCTGAAGCTGCTGGAGACCATGGCGTCGCCGGGAGCCCTCTACAGCGCAAAGCTGGCCTGGGGTGCTCTGGTGTTGGCGGCGCTGCTCCTGGTCCGCTGGGCGGTCTTTGTCGGGGTGGGCGTCCTGTGGCGGTTTCCGGGGGAGGTCCCCTGGCTCAGAATGGGGCTGTTCACCCTGATCTCCTGGGCGGTGTCCATGATGGTCTACGCCCTGCAGCAGGGACTGTCCCTCCGCTTTCCCAACCAGGCGGTGGCCCTGGTGTGCGGGATCTCCGGGAGCTTCCTCGGAATCTTATCGCTCCTGTTCCCGCCGGCCCTGACCCGGTGCATTCCCTGGGGCTACTATGGCCTGCTGTCCCTGGTGGGGATGAACTGGAACCCGGAGACCCGGTTCACCTGGTTCTTTTGGGAGTGGCCCCAGCCCATGGACCTGGTGCTGCTGTGCCTGTGGGCGGCGGCATTTCTGATCGCGGGCCGGGCCCTGTTCGTTCGGAAGGAGGTGTGATGGATGCTGCTGCGCTGTCTGAGGGCGGAGCTGGTCAAGTTCCGCCGGTCGCCGGTATGGCTGGCCTTTGTGGTGCTGCCCATTTTTCCGGCGGTCCTTGGCACCATGAACTATCTGGGAAACCTGGGGCTGCTGCAAAGCGAGTGGTACAGCCTGTGGAGCCAGCACACCCTGTTCTCCTCCATGTTCTTCCTGCCCGCCCTGCTGGGGGTGTTCTGCGCCTGGCAGTGGCGGCTGGAGCACACGGACCACAACTGGAACAGCTTCCTCACCGCCCCGGTGCCGGTGAGTGACCTGTGCCTTGCCAAGCTGATCTGGGCCACGGTGATCTCCCTGCTCTCCCAGGCATGGATCGGGCTGCTCTTTGTCCTCAGCGGGAAGCTCGTGGGCCTCACCGGCCCCATCCCGCCGGAGCTGGCCGGATGGCTGCTGTGCGGAGCACTGGGAGGCGTGCCGGTGTGCGCGGTGCAGCTCTATTTCAGCCTGCGGATCCGGGCCTTCGCCCCGCCGGTTGCCTTTGGCCTGGTGGGGGGCATCGCGGGGCTGATCGTCACGGCCCAGGGGTTCGGGTACGCCTTCCCCTACTCCCTGCTGTGTATCGGAATGCGGGCCAACAACCCGGAGATGGAACTGGACGTTGTTCCCTTCCTGCTCTCCGCCTGCGCCTACACGGCGGTGTTCACCCTCCTGGCCGTCCGGTATCTCCGGCGGCGGGACGTGGCTGCGGAGTGATGGCGCAAACGGGACACGATTGGCATGCTGATGCCTGCGTTTGCACGAGAAAAGCAGGAGCGCCGGAATGTTCCGGCGCTCCTGCCTCTATCTGTGTTTTTGGTGGGTGCGTTTGACTGTTCCGTTCAGCACTCCAGGGGGATCAGCTTGTGCTCCAGCACGTCGATGAGGCCCAGGTCCGTCAGCCCCAGCTCCGGAACGGTGGGCAGGGAGATGAAGCTGAGGGTCATGAAGGGGGCACTGCCCGCACAGCCCAGCTGCCGGGCCGCCTCGTTCATGGCGTCCTGTTCCGCCATCACCTCTTCCGCAGGCTTTGTGCTCATCAGCCCGCCGATGGGCAGGCGCATCTTTGCCAGCACCGCTCCGTCACAGACCACGGCCAGGCCCCCCTGCATCTCCGCCACGGTGTTGACGGCCAGGGCCATGTCGGCGTCGTCAGCGCCCACGGTGACGATGTTGTGGTGGTCGTGGGAGGTAGAGTAGGCCAGGGCGCCCCTCTTCAGGCCGAAGCCCCGGACGAATCCGATGCCCACGCCGCCGGTCTTGCCGTACCGCTCCACCACCGCCAGCTTGGCAATGTCCCGGTCGATGTCCGGCAGGATCTCCCCGTTGGCGCAGGGCAGCTCCGTCACCAGCCGGCGGTTGATGATCTGCCGGTCGATCAGGTCGATGACGTTCACCCGGACATGGTCCCCCGCCGCGCCGGTCTCCTTCCGGAAGGAGGCCGCGGTGATGGGATGTTTCAGACGGACCGTGTGGAGGATCCACTCCGGATAGTCAGCCGCCTGACAGGGCTCCAGCAGGGCACCCTGCTCCGCCACCAGCCGGCCCGCGAAGTACACCCGGGAGGGACGCATCTCCGCCAGATCCGGCACCAGCAGGATATCCGCCATCCGCCCCGGGGCGATGGAGCCGATCTCATCCTCCAGCCGGAAGTGGCGGGCGGCGTTCAGCGTGCCCATCCTGATGGCCTCCACCGGGGGGACCCCCAGGGCGATGGCCCGGGCCACATTGTAGTTGATGTGGCCCTCCGACCGGATCTCCGTGGCGTGCTTGTCGTCGGTGCAGAACATCAGATTGTCCAGAGGCAGCCCCTCCCGGACCGCGCCGGTGATGAGGGCGTCCACATTCCGCTCCGTGCTGCCCTCCCGGACCAGGACGCTCATGCCCACCCGCAGGCGGGCCAGGAGCTCCTCTGTGGTGACGCACTCATGGTCGTCCGAGATGCCCGCGGAGGCGTAGACGTTCAGCTCCTGCCCCATGCGGCCGATGGCGTGGCCGTTGACGATCTTCCGCCGGCCCAGGGTGTCCGCCACCTTGTGGAGGTACTCCTCCCCCACCAGCAGGATCTTGGAGGGATCCAGCTCCCCCAGGCTGACGGCCTCGGGCCAGTCCATGATCTCCGCCACCTCCCGGGCCCCCATATAGGCGCCGGTGGTCTCCAGCCCCGGGGCCGTGGGCACCCGGGAGGACACCTCGATCAGCATCCGGTAGGGCAGCCGGTCCATGGAGGTGAGCATGGCCTTGAGCCCCGCGGCCCCAGCCACGTTAGCGATCTCCATCAGGTCCGCGCAGAGGGTGGTGGAGCCCGCCGGCACCACCACGCTGGCCAGCGCCTCCGGCGAGAGCATGGTGGTCTCAAAGTGCATATGGGTGTCGATCAGACCGGGGACGGCGTACTGGCCGCCGCAGTCCACGGTCTCCAGCGCCTCCAGTCCCGCCTGGGGGTCAATGGACACCACCCGCCCATGGCGGATATAGATGTCCGTGGGATAGATCTCCGAGGACCAGACATTCACCAGCTGCACATTGGCCAGCTTCAGGTCGCAGGGGTGTTTGCCCAGACCGGTCTCCACCGTGTCCTTGATCTCCTCAAACGTCCGCATCGTGCCCTCCCTCTCCGTTCACTGATTCCAGAAGCCCTTGTGGACTTCCACGATCTCCGCCTCCATCTCCGGGATGGGCCCCACCAGGGTGATCTCCTTCTGCCCGGCGGCGATGACCTTGTCAGCCCCCATGGAGAAGGTGGGATTCTTCTCGTCGCTGCCGGTCAGCTCCAGCAGCCGCTTTTCCGTGATGCCGTAGACGATGTGGCCGATCCCCGCCCAGTAGATGCCGCCGGTGCACATGGGACAGGGCTCGCAGGTGGTGTACAGAGTGCAGTCCTTCAGATAGGACTTGGAGTATGTCCGGCTGGCCCGGGAGGCCAGCGTCATCTCCGCGTGGGCGGTGGCGTCGTTCAGATCGTGCTCGGCATTGCCCTGCACCATCACCACCTCCCCGTCGCCGTTTACCAGCACGGCGCCGAAGGGGGTGTTGCCGGACGCCCGGGCGGCCTTGGCGGCCTCATTGGCCCGGCGCAGATAGGTGATGTGCTTCATCAGTCGTCTCCTCCATTTTCTTGTCGGGACGGGCCGCCGTTTCACCGGCGGCCCGTCTCTCATCAGGCGTCGTGCTTTCCCACGACCCGCTCCAGGGCGTTGAGGATATTCTCATATCCGGTGCAGCGGCACAGGTGGCCGGAGATGCGCTCCCGCAGCTCCTCCCGGGTGTAGGTCCGGCCGGAGTTCACCAGCTCCACGCCGGTGAGCACCAGTCCCGGCGTGCAGAAGCCGCACTGGACGGCCGCCTCCTCCACAAAGGCCTTCTGGACCGGGTGGAGCTCTCCGCAGTCATCCCGCAGCCCTTCCACCGTCAAGATCCGCTTGCCCTCAGCCCACACGGTGAGATAGATGCAGCTGTTGACGGCCTTGCCGTCGATCAGGACGGTGCAGGCTCCGCACTCCCCTGCCTCGCAGCCCTTTTTCACACTGGTGAGGCCCAGCCGCTCCCGCAGGGTGTCGGTGAGGCTTTCTCCCTCTTCCACGGCCACCTCTCTGGGCTGGCCGTTGACCGTCATATGGATGATCTTCATGCCATCTCTCCTCCCGCCTGTTGAATGGCCTGGCGCAGCGCCCGGCAGCCCAGCTCCCGGATCAGCTGCTCCCGCAGCTCCCTGGAGGCCCGCCAGCTGTCCCGGGGGGAGAGCTGGGAGAGCACCGTGGCCCGAAGGACCCGGAGGGCCTCCCCGCCGGTCTCCATCCCCGCAAGGCGCGCCTCTGTCTCATAGCAGCGCACCGGCACCGGGGCCGCCACGCCGTAGGCCACCGCCGCCCGCCGGATCCGGGTCCGGTCCTCCGTCAGGGCCACATTCACCGCGCACCCCAGCGTGGAAATCTCCATGGCGTTGCGCTGGCCGAATTTCAGATAACAGCCTCCATGGTCCTCGTAGGACGCCCTGGGGATGCGGATCCGCAGCAGCAGATCGCCGGGCCCCAGCACCGTCCTGCCCGGCCCCGTGTGGAATCCGCACACAGGAATCCGGCGGACGCCGGTCTGGCTCAGCACCTCCAGCTCCGCGTCCAGGGCGTAGAGGGCCGGGGCGGAGTCGGCACTGACGGCGCCGTTGCACAGATTTCCGCCGATGGTGGCCATCTCCCGGATCTGGGGACTGCCCACCTGGTGGCAGGCCGATGCCAGCATGGGCACGTGCTCCAGCAGCAACTCATGGCGCTCCAGCTCCGCGAAGGTGCAGCCGGCGCCGATGCACAGCGCGCCGTCCGGCTCCAGGGACACCCCCTGGAGCTCCGGCACCCGCTGGAGACCGATGAGGACCGCGTCCTTCAGCTTCCGCTTTTTCAGGCGGATCATCACATCTGTCCCGCCGGCCACCAGAACGGCGCCGGGGTGTGCTTCCAGCAGCTCCAGGACATCTTCCGCAGAGGTGGCCTGGAAGGTCTCTTTCACGTCATACACAGTCCTCGCCTCCCTCCTGGGGGATCAGCCCGGCCTTCAAAAACGCGTGGACCAGGCGCTGGGGCGTCATGGGGATCTCATAGGTAGCCACGCCGGTGGCGTGGAGGATCGCGTTGCGCACAGCGGGCGCCTGGGCCAGGATCGGCGGTTCCGCCAGACCCTTGTTGCCGAAGGGGCCGGTGGGCTCCTCCGTCTCCACGAACAGCGCCTCGATCTCCGGAACGTCCATGGAGGTGGGGATCTTGTAGTCCAGGAAATTGTTGTTCAAGGGCGCGCCTGTCTTTTCGTCGAAGAGCATCTGCTCCCCCAGGGCGTATCCGATGCCCATGGCCACGCCGCCGTGGACCTGGGCCGCCGCCAGCTGGGGATTGATGATCTTCCCGCTGTCGTGGACGGCCCAGACCTTGTTCACCTTGACCTTGCCGATGGGCACGTCCACCTCCAGGTCCACAAAGCTAACTCCGTAGACGAAGCAGGTGCTCAGGGCGGTGTAGGTGGACTCCGCCGTCAGGTGCTGGGTGTGGGTGTGCTGGTCGTTGACGAAGTTGAAATAGGTGCACACCTCGGCGATGGAGCCAAGGCGCTCCCCGCTCTCCCGCAGGACCACCTGCTCCTCCCGCAGGGCCAGGTCCCCGGCGTCCCGACCGTAGAGCTCCCCGGCCTTGGCCAGGAGCTTGTCCCGCAGCAGCTCCGCGGTCTGCTTCACCGCGCCGCCGCAGACATAGGTCTGCCGGGAGCCGTAGGCGCCGTTGTCATAGGGAGTGACGTCCGTGTCCTGGAAGGGCTGGACCCGGATCCGGTCCTCCGGGATGGTCAGGATCTCGGAGGCGATCTGAGTCCAAACGGTATCCGCCCCCTGGCCCAGCTCCGTGGCCCCCACCTGCACCTGGGCGGAGCCGTCCTCATTCATGATGATCCGGCAGGCGGAGGTCTCCATGCTGGTGGGATACACGCCGGTCTTATAGGCGAAGAGGGCCATGCCGATACCCTTTTTCAGCGCCGGAGAGGTCCGGTTGAACTGCTCGTACTCCCGCCGCTTCCGGTCCCAGTCGGAGACCCTGCGCCCCACGTCCAGGCACTCCTCCAGTCCGTTGGAACAGACGGTGAACCTGCCGAAGGGGTCATAGAACCCCAGCTTCTGGACATTTTTCTGGCGGAATGCGATGGGATCCCAGCCGTTGGCCCGGGCGATGTCCTCCATCTGGCACTCCACGGCATAGACCAGCTGGGGGATGCCGTAGCCCCGCAGGGCCGCCGCCGTGGGCAGGTTGGTATAGGCCACGGAGGACTGCCCCACCTGCTTTCCGGAGGCCAGATAGGTGGCAAAGCCCACCGTGATGGCATAGGCGGTGATGGCGTGGCCATGGCCCGCGTAAGAACCGCCGTTGGAGTTGATGCGCAGGGCCTTGTTGGTGATCTTCCCCGCTTCGTCCACCTCTGTTGCCGTGGTGATGTCCATGGCGTGGCGGGTATGGGTGTTGACAAAGGTCTCCTCCCGGGTGGGCACCACCGCCACGCAGCGGCCGCCCAGCTTCCGGGAGAGGAAGGCCGCCAGGGGCTCGTATACCATGTCCTGCTTGTTGCCGAATCCGCCGCCCAGATAGGGCTTGATGACCCGCACATCCCCCACCGGCATCCCGATGGCATCCGCCAGATTCCGCCGCAGGGTATGGGGGGCCTGGGTGCCGGTGACCACCACCATCTGCCGGCCCTCCATATAGGCAAAGCAGGCCGTGTTCTCCAGATGGCAGGCGTGGACCGGGGGCATATGGAAGGTCGTTCCCTCCATGCCCGCCACCGTGTCCCCGGTCTCAAAGGGGAACGTGGTGAAATGGACCTGCCCCTCCTGGTCCACGGTAAAGTCCATCCGGCTGAGCTCATTGGTGGGATACTCCTCATGGAGGGGCGGCTCCGCGCCGATGGCCGCCTCCGGCGTCAGCACCGAGGGATATGCCTCGTACTCCACGCGGACCTTCTCCGCCGCCTGGGCGGCGTGCAGCGGCGTGTCCGCCACCACCGCCGCCACGTCGTCGCCATAATACCGGACCCGCCGGGCCAGGATCAGCCGGTCCTGGATATCCCCATGGGAGGGGTCCAGCGCCTTGGGGTGGCCCGCAGTGGTGAACTGGTGGTCCGGCACCTGGAAGCAGGTCAGCACCGTCACAACGCCGGGCATGGTCTCTGCCTCCGTGGTGTCCACCCGTGTCACCAGGCCATTGGAAACTGTACTGTGAACTACCTTTACATACAAAGCGTCCCTTGGGATCAGGTCCTCCACATATTTGGCCGCGCCGGTGACCTTTGCCTCCGCGTCCACCCGGCGGACCGATACGCCGATTCCCATACGTGCTCCTTTCTCTCAACGCCGGAGCTCAGGTGTCATAATACCAGTCCAGCGAATAGGGGATGTCTTCAAACTTCTCCAGATAGCTGCCGTCCAGGAAAGATGCCCAGTCCCGCACATAGTAGTCGCCGTTCTCATACACCAGCTCCACCGGATATGTCATGCCCTCGATGCGGGCGGCCTGGAGGAAGGTGACCTGTGCGGTGTCCCCGCTGTAGGCCGTCACCTCCGGCCAGAAGAGGTAGAGGGGCGTGATATAGGGATAGGATCTCTCCTTCTCCCAGGCAGCGCAGAAGTCCGCCTCGCTCATCCGGGCGCGGAAATCCGCGCAGAGGAAGCGGTAGATCTTCTCCGGCGTCTGATAGTCCTGGTTGACGGCCTGGGCATAGGCCTCCGCCCGCGCCAGGGCACGCGCCTCCGTGCGGTGGGCCAGCGGCAGCCACAGGAGCATTCCCCCGATGACCGCCGCCGACACCAGCAAAAACGCGATCCGCTGCCTCATCGCTCCATACGGGAGTAGGGCACCGTGTAGGCACTGGGCATCTCGGCCTTTTTGGAGGCGAAGATCAGCGCCACGATGGTGGCCAGATACGGCAGCATCAGCAGCAGCTGGCTGGGGACCGCCACGCCCAGCGCCTGGAGCCGCAGCTGCAGCGCCGAGGCCATGCCGAACAGCAGCGCGCCCCACATGGCCCGCTTGGGCAGGAACCGGGCAAAAATCACCACGGACACCGCGATGTATCCCCGGCCGCCAATGACGGACTCCGTGAAGGTATTGAGATAGGCGATGGTCATAAAGGCCCCGCCCAGGCCCGCGTAGGCGCCGCCGATCAGCACCGCGGCATAGCGGATGCCGCCGACGCTGACGCCCTTGGAGTCCGCCGCCCGGGGATGTTCTCCCACAGCCTTGATCTTCAGGCCGAAGGTGGTCTTCTCCAGCACGAACCAGGTGACCGGCACCATCAAAAACGCAAGATATACCAGGATGTTATGGGAGAAGAAGATGGACCCGATCACGGGCAGGTCCGACAACACCGGGATGTGGATGGCGGAAAAGCTCTCGATCTGGGCGGGCAGCGTTCGGATGCCGAAGACCACCCGGTAAATGTAGGCCGCAAGCCCCGCCGCCAGGATATTCAGGCCGATGGCCGCGATCACCTGATTGGCCCGGACCGTGACACTGAGCCAGGCCATGATCAGGCTGAACAGGATCCCGGAGAGGATTCCCGCCAGAACGCCCACCCACAGACTGCCGGTGGCGCAGACGGCGGTGAAACCGCCGATGGCGCCCATCAGCATGGTACCTTCCGTGCTCAGGTTCAGGACACCGGCCCGCTGGGTGTAGATCTGCCCCAGTGCCGGGAGCAGGATGGGCGTCGCCAGGCGGATGGTGCTGGCCAGCAGGCTCACCAGAAAGCTGAGGGAGAAAATATCACTGAGCATCCTTCGCCGCCTCCTTTCTTGCGCCGGCCTTCTGGGACCGGACCGGACGCCGGAACTTGAAGATGACCTTGGCCACCACGAAGATGATGATAAGGCCCTGGACCACATCCACCACGGAGTAGGGCACGTCGGTCATCCGCTGCATACTGGCGCCGCCCACCAGCAGCACCGCGAAGAACAGGGCCGAGGCGATGATGCCCACCGGATTCAACTCGCCCAGCAGGGCGATGATGTTGGAGATGTCGCCGTAGTTGGCCTCGATGCCGTCCAGGATCCGGTACTGGATGCCGAAGGTCTCGATCCAGCCCGCAAGGCCGGACAGCAGGCCGGAGATCAGCATGGTGGTGATGATGGTCCGGTCTACAGGGAGTCCGGCATAGGTGGCCACCTTTCTCCCCTGGCCCACCAGGTCGATGCGGTAGCCCAGGGAGGTGCGCCAGAAGAAGAGCATGATGACCACCACGATCAGCAGCAGGAAAATGCCGCTGTGGAGCCGGTAGGTCCCGAAGATGCGGGTGAGCCGCATCTCCTCCGGCACCAGCGCCGACTGGGAGAGGTCGCTGGAGGGGTCCTGCATGGGGCCGTTCACCAGATACAGCAGGAAGTATGTGGCGATGTAGTTGAGCATGAGGGTCGTGATGACCTCATTTGCGTTGAACTTCACCTTCAGCAGTCCCGCGATGCCGGCCCACAGGGCCCCCGCCGCCAGCGCCGCCGCCAGGGAGAGGGGCACCCGCAGCGCGATGGGCACCTGTACATAGAGGGCCACTGCCGTGGCGGCGACAGAGCCCATGATGAACTGTCCGGAGGCACCGATGTTCCAGAGCTTGGCCCGGAAGGCAATGGAGGTGCCGAAGGCCATCAGGAGAATGGGGATGAGCTTGACAAACACCTCGCTGATCTTCTGGGGCGAGCCGAAGGCGCCGTTCAGCATGGTGAGATAGGCCTCTGCCGGACTGTTGCCGGAGATGGCCACCAGGACGGCGCCCACCGCCAGTGCCGCGATCAGCATCAGGATCGTGCCGCAGACCTGGCCCACGGCGTTTCGCAGACGTTTATTCACGGGCATCCACCTCCTGTCGTTTTCCCATCATCAGTTCACCCAGGGCATAGGTGTCCGCGCCCCGGGGCAGAACGCCCATGATCTCCCCGTCGTAGATGACCGCGATCCGGTCGGAGATCTGCAGCAGCTCCTCCAGATCCGCGGAGACCACCAGCACCGCCGCTCCCTGGTTCCGGGCGTCCAGCAGCTTGCCGCGGACGTACTCCGCCGCGCCCACGTCCAGGCCCCGGGTGGGCTGGTTGGCGATGAGCACCGCTGGGTCCCCGTCGATCTCCCGGGCCAGGATCACCTTCTGCTGGTTGCCGCCGGAGAGGGCCCGGGCGGGCTCGTCCCCGTCGATGGCCTTGATCTGGTACTCCTGCTGGGCCCGCTGCCAGAAGGCGTCGATGGCCTTGACCTGCATCATTCCATGCCGGACATAGGGCGGCCGGCGGAAGCTCTTGAGCACCAGGTTCCGCTTCAGGCTCCAGTCCAGCGCCAGGCCGGTGGTGTGCCGGTCCTCCGGGATGTGGGAGACCTTGCGGTCGATGTACGCCCAGGGCGGGAGATTGGTCACGTCCTCCCCCTCCAGGGTGATGGAGCCGCTGTCGGCCTTCCGCAGGCCGGTCAGCACCTCGCACAGCTCCTTCTGGCCGTTTCCGTCCACGCCGGCAAGGCCCACGACCTCGCCTGCCCGGATCTCCAGGGTCACGTCCTTCAGGGCGGGCAGCCCCTTGTCATTCTTGGCGCAGAGCCCCCGGAAGGCGAATTTTACCGCCCCCGGCTCCTTCTCCACCGGCGGGAACTGGAAGAGCACGTCGCGGCCCACCATCATGCGGGTCAGCTCGTCCCGGGTGACGCTGCCGTCCATCCGCCGGGAGCCCACCATCTTACCATCCCGGAGCACCGTCACCTCGTCCACGATCTCCAGGATCTCCTCCAGCTTGTGGGTGATGAGGATGATGGACTTGCCGTCGTCCCGCATCTGGCGCAGGGTCTCAAAGAACACCTCCGTCTCCTGGGGCGTCAGGACGGCGGTGGGCTCGTCCAGGATCAGGATCTCCGCGCCCATGTAGATGGCCGTCAGGATCTCCACCCGCTGCTGCTCGCCCACGGACAGCTGCCAGATCTTGGCGTTGGGATCGATCCCCATTTTGTAGCGGTCCGACAGCTCGGACAGCTCCGCCGCGGTCTCCTTGGTGTCCAGCAGGATCCCCCGGCGGGACTTCCGGCCCAGCATGACGTTCTCCGTCACGGTCAGAGGCCGGGCCAGCATGAAGTGCTGGTGCACCATGCCGATCCCCAGGTGGATGGCCTTCACCGGCGAGGAGATGTCCTCCTCCCGGCCGTTGATGAAGATGGTGCCCTCCTCCTGCTGGTAGAGCCCGTAAAGGATGTTCATCAGCGTAGTCTTGCCGGCGCCGTTCTCCCCCAGGAGCCCGTGAATGGAGCCCCTGCGCAGGTCGAAGTCCACGCTGTCGTTGGCCTTCACGCCGTTGAAGATCTTCGTGATGTTCCGCATACTGACTGCTAGGGTTTCCATGTATCATCCTCCCGTCAGATAGCGGCACGGCCGCCCACCCCCTCGGGTAGGCGGCCATGCCTGTCGGTCGTCTTCGATCAGACCTCAGGCAGGTCGATCTCGTCGTTATGCAGCTGTTCGTAGACCGTCTCGATGGTGGCCTTCTCCTCGTCGGTCAGGCGGCCCTTGACGTCGTTGAGCTCCGTCATGGACAGGCCGCTGTTGGCCACGTTGATCCAATAGGTCTTGGCGTCGCCCTCGTTGGTCAGGAACGCGCCGGACTCGATGTCCGCGAAGATGGTCTCCAGCACGCTGCCCCACTCGTACTGCAGGCCGGAGAGCACGTTCTCCGTGCCCAGGGTGTACTGGTCTTCCACGTTGCCCAGGACATACTGGTCCTTCTCCACCGCGGCCTGCACCACGCCCAGGCCGATGCCGTCGCCGGAGTGCCAGATCACGTCCACGCCGGAGTCGTACATGCTGACGGCCGCCTCATAGGCGCCGGTGGTGTCGTTCCAGTCGCCGGTGTAGACCTCCTGGATGTCGATGTCGGGGTTGATGGACCGTGCGCCGGCCTTGAAGCCCTCGTGGCCGCGGGTGATCTCACTGCCCTCGCCGCCGCCGATGACGCCGATCATGTTGGACTCAGTGGCCAGCGCGGCCACGACGCCCATCAGATAGCCGCCGGCCTCCAGCTGCACGTCATAGCAGGCGGAGTTGGTCTGGTAGCCCACGCCGCAGCCCAGCAGGAAGTAGGTGTCGGGATACTGCTGGGCCACCGTGTTCACCGGCTCGGAGAACTGGTAGCCATGGCCGATCACCACATCGTAGCCGGAGTCGGCGTACTCGATCAGGGTGGGCTCGATGTCGGAGACGTCGTAGATCCCCTCCACCACGCGGACCTCCACCTCGTCGGCATGGGCGTCCGCATACTCCATCATGCCTTCATACATGGCCTGGTTGAAGGAGACGTCATCCTTTTTTCCGGGAAGCACCAGCGCGATCTGGGTCTTGTCAGCGGAATCCGCCCCGGCGTCATCCCCGCCGGAGCTCCCCTCCGTGTCGGAGGTCCCGCCGCAGCCCGCCAGGCAGCCGGCGGTCAGCGCCAAGGTCAGTCCAAGAGCCGTGAGGGTTTTCAGCTTCATCATCTTCAACTTCCTTTCTCTTTTTTTCTCCCAGTGTGTTTGCAGCAGACAGGATTTACAAAATAAGTATTACTAATAGGAATTACTTACAGAATACCATTTGATGCCGGTTTGTCAAGGGAATCTGACGTTTTCTTCTCAGATTTGGCCATCCTGTTAAATTTGCTTTTTCCGCTTTAGCACTTTTGTGCAGAATACCTGCCTGGCGATTCTTGGTTTGATTATTCTCACAAAAAAATAGCGCTGTTCCCCTAAGCGAACAGCGCCGATGCGAAGCATCCCGTTTCAGATCTTCTTGCGGAGGACTGTATGATGCAGGACCTGGTCCCGGTAGTATTCCATGGAGTGGAGCACTGGGCGGCCCCAGAAGTCATAGCCTGTCTCATCCATGTGCAGCAGCGGGGATCCCACCGGAACCTGCAGCTGGCGGGCCTCCTCCGCCCCGGCCTCCACGGCCCGGACCTCTGTCAGGTCCATATACACCTCGATGCCGCAGTAGGTCTCCAAAAACTCGAAGACCGGCCGGTACAGCACCTGGGGGTCATAGTCCCCGGTGAGCAGCAGATCCTTGGAAAACGTGTCCACGCAGTAGATGGCGGGCTCCCCGTCCGCGGTGATCAACCGGGACACCTCAAAGACCAGCGCCCCCTCCGGCAGCTTCAGATAGGCAGCCTCCCGGGGGGACGCCGTGGTCTCCCGATAGGCGCAATTGCCTTGGGCGGCCTCTTTTCCCGCGGACCGGACCATGGAGAGGAACTCCTCCTCCAGGTCCATTCGGGTCTTGACCGCCAGCACATGGCGGTTGAT
Organism: Candidatus Oscillibacter excrementigallinarum; assembly: GCA_019118245.1. Lineage (GTDB taxonomy): Bacteria > Bacillota > Clostridia > Oscillospirales > Oscillospiraceae > Oscillibacter > Oscillibacter excrementigallinarum. Next base: position 15,507 of record DWZJ01000099.1, on the reverse strand, counting down.
GATGGTGCCGACGCCTTTTCTTCGGCTGATGAACCCCTCCTGCTCCAGCGTGGCCAGTGCGTCCCGCAGTGCGGTGCGGCTGACCCCCAGGCGGGCGGCGATCTCCACCTCCGGCGGCAGGCGGACGGCCTCCTGATAAATTCCGGATACCAGCTCCTGCAGTAATTCCTTGCGGATGCGGCTGGCAAGCGACGTGTTCTGTTCCATATGACTCTCCTGTCCAACGGCACAGGGCCGCCCGCTCCATTGGCGGGCGCGCTTTGTTTTGGATCTCCCAGAGGTCCTCTGTGCCGCTTACGCGTCGCCATCTATTATACGTTGCCTTTTCCGGTTCGGCAAGGGGAAAATCCCCATACGCGCCGCCCTGAAAATTTCTCTTGACATCTGTTTGGATATCCTGTACGATAACAATGTTATATAACAACGTTATATGGAGGGCATATGGGACAGGACGCACTGACCACCCGGGACCAGATCCAGCGGGCCGCCATTCGGGAGTTTTGGGAAAAAGGTTTTCGCGGGGCCTCCCTGCGGCAGATCGTGAAGAACGCCGGCGTCACCACCGGGGCCTTTTACGGCTACTTCTCCAGCAAGGAGGCCCTGTTCGCCTCCATCGTGGAGCCCCACGCCGCCGCCATCATGGGCCGGTTCATGGAGGCCCAGACCTCCTTTGCCGAACTGCCGGAGGCGGAGCAGCCCAGCCACATGGGGCTGGAGTCCTCCGCCTGCGTGGACTGGATGGTGGACTATATGTACCAGCACATGGAGCCTGTCAGGCTCCTGCTCTGCTGCGCTGAGGGCACCTCCTACGAGCACTTTGTCCACAATATGGTGGAGGTGGAAGTGGAGTACACGGAGCGGTACATCCAGGTCCTGCGGAACCTGGGCCGGGATGTGCCGGCACTGGACGCTCAGCTGTGCCACATCATCGCCAGCGGGATGTTCAACGCCATCTTCGAGGTGGTGGTCCATGAGATGCCCTATGACCAGGCCCGGCAGTATATCCGCCAGCTGCGGGCGTTCTATACGGCCGGCTGGTACCAATTGATGGGGGAATGACCCTCATCTTTTTTGCTCGATAGTTAGCTTAAACTAACTATATAAAACATTCCATTTTAGGAGGGATCCATTTGAAAAAGCGATCGAATCTGTCCCGGCTGCTGGCCTATGCCGGCGGACACCGCAAGCTGACGGTGCTGGGCTGTGTGCTGTCCGGCGCCGCCGCCGTGCTGGGGCTCCTCCCCTACGTGTGCGTGTGGCTGGTGGCCCGGCAGGTGCTGGCGGTCTTCCCCGCCGTTACGGAGGCCCAGGGCCTGGTCCGCTGGGGCTGGATGGCGGTGTGGTTCGCCGTGGCCAACATCCTGCTGTACTTCGCGGCCCTGATGTGTACCCACATCGCCGCCTTCCGAACAGCCCGGAATCTGCGCTACGCCGGGGTGGCCCACCTGATGGAGCTGCCACTGGGCTTCTTCACCGGGAACCGATCCGGAGAGCTGCGGAAGATCATCGATGACAACGCCTCCCTGACGGAGGACCTGCTGGCCCACAAGCTGCCGGACCTGACGGCGGCGGTGGTGACGCCGGTGGCCGCCATCGTGCTGCTGTTCGTCTTTGACTGGCGGATGGGCCTGCTGTGCCTTCTCACCATGGTGCTGGCTCTGGGATGCATGATGGCCATGATGGGCGGCAAAAACGCCGGGTTCTTCCACCGATACCAGCGGGAGATCGAGAAAATGAGCGGCGAGGCGGTGGAGTACGTCCGGGGCATCCCGGTGGTGAAGGTGTTCCAGCAGACGGTGTACTCCTTCAAGGCATTCTACAACGCCATCCGGTCCTACAGCGAACTTGCCAGCCAGTATGCCATGAGCTGCCGGGCCGGCCAGACCGGATTCCTCGCCTGCATCAACGGGGCCTTTGCCCTGCTGATCCCGGCGGCGCTGCTGCTCGCCTCCGGCGGAGACGGGCTGGGGGTGCTGGCGGACTTCATCTTCTACGCCCTGTTCGCCCCCGCCTGCGGCGGCATGATCAACCGGATCATGTACGCCTCGGAGTCCGTCATGGAGGCGGACGAGGCCATGATGAAGATGGACGAGATCCTGCAAAACCGGCCCCTGACCAGGGCTGCCGCGCCCCAAAAGCCCAGGGGCAGCGACATCACCTTCACGGACGTGACCTTCCGCTATCCCGGCGCCGCCCGGCCCGCGCTGGACCACGTGTCCTTCACCGTGCCGGAGGGGTCCGTGGTGGGCCTGGTGGGTCCCTCCGGCGGCGGCAAGTCCACCGCCGCCGCCCTGATCCCCCGGTTCTGGGACGTGGAGAGCGGCAGTGTGCGGATCGGCGGCGTGGACGTCCGGGACATGGACCGCCGGGAACTGATGGAGCGGGTGGCCTTCGTGTTCCAGGACACCCGGCTCTTCAAGGTCAGCGTGCTGGAGAACATCCGCATGGCCCGGCCCTCCGCCACCCTGGAGGAGATCCGGGCCGCCGCCCGCGCCGCCCAGTGCGACGACATCCTGGAGAAGCTGCCCCAGGGCATCGACACGGTGGTGGGGGCCCAGGGGGTCTACCTCTCCGGCGGCGAGGCTCAGCGGATCGCCCTGGCCCGGGCGATTCTGAAGGACGCTCCCATCGTGGTGCTGGACGAAGCCACCGCCTTCGCGGACCCGGAGAACGAGGCCCTGATCCAGAGGGCCTTTGCCAGGCTCATGGAGGGCAAGACGGTACTGATGATCGCCCACCGGCTCTCCACGGTGAAGGACGTGGACAACATCCTGGTGATTGAGAAGGGCGCCGTCCGGGAGCGGGGCACCCATGACCAGCTGGCGGCCCAGGGCGGTCTGTACGCCAAGATGTGGCGGGATTATCTCCAGGCGGCGGCCTGGAAGGTCGGAAAGGAGGCGGCAGTATGATCCGGAAACTGCAGCATGTATTCGCCCTGAGTGAAAAAGGCGCCCGGGATTTCGTGAAAGCCGTGGCGTGGTGCTTTCTGTGCAATGTCAGTTTGATGCTGCCGGTGGGCGTGGTGATGGCCACGATCCAGCACCTGCTGGAGACCCTGGAGACCGGCGCCGACCCGGCGGGGAGGCTGCTGGTCTGCACCGGCGCGGCGGTGGCGGTGCTGGCGCTGCTGTTCGTGCTCCACTGGTTCCAGTACGCGGCGCTGTACCTGGCCACCTATCAGGAGAGCGCTTCCCGCCGCATCGCCCTGGCGGAGACGCTGCGAAAGCTCCCCCTCAGCTTCTTCGGCACCCGGGACATAAGCGACCTGACCTCCACCATGATCGCCGACTGCTCGTCCCTGGACCAGATGTTCTCTCACTACATCCCCCAGCTGTTTGCCTCCATCCTCTCCACAGTGTTCATCGGCGTATGCATGTTCTGCTTCGACTGGCGGATGGCCCTGGCGGTGCTGTGGGTGCTGCCGGTGGCGGTGCTGCTGACCGCCGGATCCCGAAAGCTTCAGGACGCCCTGGGCACCCGGAACATCCTCACCAAGCGGGCGGTGACCGACGCCATCCAGGAGGACATCGAGGCCATCCGGGACATCCAGTCCTGCAACCGGCAGGAGGCCTGCCTGAAAGAGCTGGACCGGCGGCTGGAGGCGGCTGAGCGGAGCTCCATCCGCTCGGAGCTGGCCACCGGTGTGTTCGTCTGCTCCGCCCAGGCCTTCCTGCGGGTGGGGCTTGCCACCACGGTGCTGGCAGGGGCGGGCCTGCTGGCCAGCGGAGAGCTGTCCTTCCTGTATTTCCTGGGCTTCCTGTTCGCCGCTGCCCGGCTGTATGATCCCCTGGGGCTGGTGCTGCAGAACATCGCCGCCACCTTCAATGCCAAGCTGAAGATCGAGCGGATGCGGGCCATCCAGGAACAGCCGGTGCAGACCGGCGTGGAAACCTGCGAGCCGGAGAACTTCGACATCGTGTTCGACCATGTGAAATTTGCCTACCGGGAGGGGGAGAGCGTGCTGGAGGACGTGTCCTTTACCGCCAAACAGGGCCAGGTGACGGCCCTGGTGGGCCCCTCCGGCGGCGGCAAGTCCACCGCCTGCAAGCTGGCGGCCCGGTTCTGGGACATTCAGGGCGGAAGGATCACCCTGGGCGGCATCGACATCTCCACCGTGGACCCGGAGACGCTGCTGAAGCACTACTCCTTCGTGTTCCAGGACGTGGTGCTGTTTCGGGACACCATTCTGGAGAACATCCGCCTGGGCCGCCGGGGCGCCACGGACGAGAAGGTCTACGCCGCCGCACGGGCCGCCCGGTGCGACGTGTTCGTCCGGGAACTGCCGGAGGGCTACCAGACGATGGTGGGGGAAAACGGCTCCACCCTCTCCGGCGGAGAGCGGCAGCGGATCTCCATTGCCCGGGCTCTTTTGAAGGACGCGCCGGTGATCCTGCTGGACGAGGCCACCGCCTCCCTGGACGTGGAGAACGAGACCGCCGTGCAGGAGGCCATCTCCCGCCTGGTAAAGGACAAGACCGTCCTCATCATCGCCCACCGGATGCGGACTGTGGCGGGCGCCGACCATGTGGTGGTGCTGGATCACGGCGGCGTCGCCCAGGCAGGCGCTCCGGCGGAGCTGATGGCCCGGGAGGGTCTCTACCGCCAGATGGCCCTGCGGCAGCAGTGAGTCTCCTTTTTTCTGAAAAAAGGAAGCAGCCCGCAACGGGCTGCTTCCTTGTATTTCACGATGAATGCGGGGAGATCCATCCCTCTGTCCGAAGGGATGCCGCCTCACTCTCCGTTAAGTATCTCCACTTGCCAGGTTGTAGATTACCAAGCTCCAGAGCGCCCTCCCGGACCCGGCGGAGCCGCTTCACCGTCAGGCCGCACCGGGCGCACATCCGGCGGACCTGCCGGTTCTTTCCCTCATGGATCGTCACCGCCAGCACCGCCGTCTTGGCGGTTTGACGCAGGACCTCCACCCGGGCGGGGCGGATGGGCTCCCCCTCCAGGTCTGTGACAGCGGCCAGCCGGGCCGCCGCCCCGGCCACCGGGCCGAACACAGAGACATGATACGTCTTTTCCACCTCGTGCTTCGGGTGCAGCAGATGCTGGGCCCATTCCCCGTCATTGGTCAGCAGCAGCAGGCCCTCGGAGTCCAAGTCCAGCCGTCCCACGGGATACACACGCTGGCCGCAGTCCGCCACCAGCTCCGCCACGGTCTTTCGCCCCCGCTCGTCGGCGAGGGTGGTCACATATCCCCGGGGCTTGTTCAGCAGGATGTACACCGGCTCCCCCCTTAGCGCCAGGGGCCGGCCGTCCACCAGGATCTCGTCCCGGTCCGGGTCTGCCCGCTGGCCCAGCTGGGCCGTCTCGCCGTTCACCGTCACCCGTCCGGCGGTGAGATACGTCTCTGCTGCCCGCCGGGAGCACACCCCCGCGGCGGACAGCAGCTTTTGCAGTCGTTCTTCCATCTTGTCCTCTCTATCCCGGCAATCCCTGCTTCAGGATGCTCAGGGCGCTCTCCATCCGGGGCGCCACGTCGGTGCCGCACAGCAGCGCCACCCGGCCCACCTCTTTTCCGTTGACGGAGAACACCGCCTCCCCGGCCTTGTCTCCTGCCCGGACGGGGGCCCGCAGGGTGCCGTCCAGCTCCACGTCCAGTTCCAGGGTCTCCCCCTCCGCCAGAGGCCAGGCGAAGCTGTCCGCCGCCACCAGGGGCACCGTGGCGTTCAGGCCGTTCTCCACCGCTGCCCGCTGGATGGTCTGGCCCAGCGAGGTTCCCAGCTTGGCCGGGTAGGTGGAGAAGCCGTAGTCATACAGGGCGGCGTGGTCCGCCCAGTCGTTGCCGTCCTGGAGGGTCACCGCCACCAGCCGCTGCCCCGCCCGCTCCACACAGCTCACCAGGGTCCGGCCTGCCGCCATGGTGTAGCCGGTCTTGAGGCCGATGCACCCCTCCACCTGGTTCAGCAGTTTGTTATGGTTGGTCATGGTCCGGCCGCCGATGGTGACGCTGCGGGTGGATGCCATCCGCACCAGCGTCTCGTTCTCCACCGCCGCGCAGGCCAGGCGGGCCATGTCCCGGGCTGTGGAGTAGTGGTCCTCATCGTCCAGCCCGTTGGGGTTGGCGAAGGAGGAGTGCTCCATGCCGATGTCCCGGGCCGTCTCGTTCATCAGGTCCGCAAATCTCTCCTGGCTGCCGCTGATATGCTCGGCGATGGCCACGGCGGCGTCGTTGCCGGAGCAGAGCAGCAGGCCGTACAGCAGCGTCTCCAGCGTCAGCTGCTCCCCCACTTTCAGATACATGGAGGACCCTTCGGTATACGCCGCCTCCCGGGAGACGGTGACCATGTCGCTCAGGTCCCCCTCCCGGATGGCCACCAGGGCCGTCAAGATCTTGGTGGTGCTGGCGATCAGCATCTTCGCATCGGCGTTCTGCTCATACAGCACCCGGCCGCTGTCCACGTCCATCAAAATGGCCGAGGACGCAGAAGTACTGACCGCGTGTGTCTGACAAGGGGTTAAACTGAACAGGGCCGCCAGGGCGATCCCAAGGGCGGCCAGCCGCCGGAGCAACATCTGCAACTCCCATCACCTCATTCGTTTGGTGATGGTAGTATACCCCGTTCAGACAGGTTCTTTTTCTTCCTTCTTGTCGAAATATTTTTCCACCTTGTCCACCAGGTCCGGCATCATCTCCACCACCCGGTCCAACGTGGTCATGGGCGGCATGGCCACCGGCAGCACCCGGGTGGAGCCCTCCCGGATCACCAGGAACGCCACCGGCTCGATCTTCACGCCGGCGCCGCTGCCGCCGCCGAAGTCCTTGGGCTGGACCTTGCCGTAGTCGGCGCCGCCGCAGCCGAAGCCCATGCTCACCCGGGAGATGGGGATCAGCGTCACGCCGTCCGCCGTGGTGATGGGCTGGCCCACGATGGTGTTGGTGTCCGCCATCTCCCGGATCTTGTCCATCGTGGAGCGCATCAGGTCGCTGAGGGGTCTCTTCTTGTCCATTGTCTCGTCCATGGGTACCATCCTTTCTCGTCACGCGGCGGGCCGTTCCGCCGCCGTATCTGCCGTCTTGGGGGCGGGTGTCTGCCGCCTCCTCTGCAAAAACCGCCGGAGCCAGCCCATGGCGGGCAGCGCCAGCTGCGCCCCCACGGCGATCAGCGTCCCCAGCCGGATGGAGAGGCCGATCTCCCCCTCCGCCCGGGTCTTTGCCGCGTCAAAATCAATGCCAAGGTGGATCGCCGGATCCGGGATCACCACCAGCCGCTCCAGGGCCGGCATCCCGGTCCAGATCAGGGCGTGGAGGCCGCCGTACAGCTCCGCAGCCGCGGCAGGGTCCTCCGCTCCGCCCAGGGTCACCGCCAGCCGAAGCGGCTGGATCCGGATGCCCCTCCGGGTGCGGCACAGCGCCTTTTTCGTGGCGGGCCGCAGCGTCTCCACGGCGTCCCGGATGTCCTCCAGCGTGGGCTTGGGGACTTTTTTGGCCACCTCTGTCAGGTCTTTGGGCTCCTTCTTAGGCTTTCCCGGTTTTTTCGTTTTTTGCGGCGTTTTTTTCGTCTCTTTGGTCGGTGCCAGCCGGATGTGGAAGGGTCCGACGGTCAGGTCCGCCACGGCCTGTCCACTGCCGAAGGCCACATACAGCCCCAGCCGCAGCCGCCAGATAAGCACCGTAAGCACCAGCAGGACTGCCAGCGCGATCCAAAGTCCAAGCAACGTCCATCACCCCCAGGTCTCTCCGCCGGGGCGGAGGGTCAAGTCTCCGCTTCCTCCATGGGCCCCGCCGTCTCCGGCGTGTCGGCGCCGGTGACGGCCGCCTCCTCCGCCGGGTCCACGATCTGCCCATCCTCGCGGATCCGCATCTGGCCCTCGCCGCCCAGGTCCGGCAGCTCCGGCAGGTCGTCCAGGCTGGTCAGGTGGAAGGCCCGGAGAAACTGCTTGGTGGTCCGGTACAGGTGGGGCCGGCCCGGCACCTGCAGCCGGCCGCACTCCTCGATGAGCTTCCGGTCCAGCAGCAGGCTGATGGTGTAGGCGCTGTCCACGCCCCGGATCTGGTCCACATAGGCCCGGGTGGTGGGCTGGTAGTAGGCGATGATGGTCAGCACCTCCAGCGCCGGCTGGCTGAGCTTGGCGGGCTTGCGGATCTCGAATGCCCGCCGGATGACGTCGGCATAGTCCGGCGCCGAGCACAGCTGCCAGGTGTCCTCCATGTGCAGCAGCCGGATGCCCCGGCGCTCGTAGGCGTAATAGTCCATCAGCTTCTGGAGCACCTGCTCCACCGTGGGGCGGTCCATCTCCAGGGCCACGCAGATCCGGTCCGTCTGCACCGGCTCCCCGGAGGCGAACAGGATGCCCTCCACCGCGGACTCGATCTCTTTCATCTCCATCTTGGAATGGTCCTCTCTCACAGTTTCAGGTCGTTCGGCAGCTCCCGCTCCTGCCGGACGGTGCAGTCCGTCTCAGACCCCGCCAGATGCAGGATCCGGGCCCGGCACAGCTCCAGCACAGCCAGGAAGGTGGCCACCACCTCGCTGCGGCTGCGGCTGCCCCGGAACAGCAGCAGAAACCGGGTGACGCCGTGGTGCTTCAGCCGGTTCAAAATCTCCCGGGCCTTGCTCTCCACGGGATAGGGCTCGTGCTGGACGATGTCGGAGAAGGCGGACCGGGGAGGCGGCAGGGACCGCTCCGCCCGGCTCTGGATCTCTGCCATGGCCAGGATCAGGTCCGCCGGCGTCTGGTCATACTCGTAGATCCTGCCCCGCTTCACCGGCTCCGGCGGACGGGTCAGGATGTTCCGGCCGAACTCCCCCATGGGTGCCAGCCGGGCGGCCATGGTCTTGACCTTGGCGTAGTTCTCGTTGCGCTTCCGTTCCTCCAGGGAGGCGATCAGGGCGTCCATCTCGCTCTGGGCCTCCTCGTCCTCGATGGAGAGAAGCATTCTCGTCTTGATGTACACCAACTGGGAGGCCATGGTGACGAACTCACTGGCCACCTCCAGGTCCAGTTCCTGCCGCCGGGCCAGCCAGGCCATGTACTGGTCGCAGATCAGGGAGATGGAGATGTCCTGGATCTCCATTTTGTTCTTGCCCAGCAGAAACAAAATCAGATCCAGGGGGCCCTCAAAGTCCTGCATCTCCTCTTCCGACTTGCTGCGGACCACTTTTTCCAGTTTGTATACGGGGTTTTCCAAACCGTTCACCTCAAAGAAAAATCAGGGACAGCAGGGCGCTGTACACCCCCAGGATGCCCCGGGAGATCAGGCTGCTGCCGATGCCCACGAAGGACAGCACCAGCAGCACCAGAATGCCGTACCGCTCGTACCGCATCAGCGTGATGTACTGCCGGTCCGGCAGGAACGCCGCCAGGACCTTGGACCCGTCCAGAGGCGGAATGGGGATCAGATTGAACAGCCCCAGGCCGATGGAGAGGGGCGCCAATGTGTACAGCAGAAAGCTGAATACCACATCCATCGCTGCGGAGTAAGGGGCGTAAAGGTAAATCACCTTACTGATCAGCATGGCGGCCACCGCCAGCACCAGGTTGGAGACCGGCCCCGCCAGCGCCGTCAGCGCCATGCCCTGCTTGGGTTTTTTGAAGTACCGGGGATCCACCGGCACCGGCTTGGCCCAGCCGAACCCGGCCACAAACATCATCAGCAGGCCCAGCCAGTCGATGTGCCGCAGGGGATTCAAACTCAGCCGGTGCATGGACTTGGCGGTGGGGTCCCCCAGGGCCAGGGCCGCCAGGCCGTGGCAGGTCTCATGGACCGTCAGGCAAAGAAAAATCGCGGCCACCCGCAGCACCGCGTCCAGCAGCGATGTCAGGTCCAGCGCGGCAAACAGCCCCTGTAAATAGTGCAGCATATCGTTCTCCCAATGATCATAACCCAAAAGTTAGGAGTATTATACCAGTTTTTCCCCCGCAATACAAGGATAATCACCGGATTTCCCCCTTCACGGGAAGGCGGCCCTATGACGCGGTCCCCGTCTGCCTGGCGGGGCGGCTCCCGTACCAGCGCCTCTTTTTCTTCCTGCGGATGCTCCCCGTGCAGTTGACGGTCCCCGCTTCCAGCGCCCGCTGATACGCCCGCTCCAGCTCCGGCGTAATGGCCGGCACGGAGATCCGCCCCCGCCATTCGCCGTTCTCCAGCTGCGCCAGCGTCAGGCGGCAGAGGAACTGTCCGTGCTCCTTGCAGCCGGCGGCGGCATAGTAGCACCGGCCGACGGGACCGGACCAGCGGTGGACGCACAGCTCCCTCCCGCAGACCGGGCACTGGGGCTGACGGGCCCTCTTGTCATTCAAGACCGCCTGCATGGCCGGATAGGGGCCGATCCGGCGTTTGGGCTGCGCTGGGAACTGCTCCGCGGAAAATTTCGGCATCCGGTGCCTCTCCCTCCGCTTCTTTTTCCTCGGCGGCCGGTATGCCAGTGCCTCTTCTGTGATCCAGGCGGAGACGGCGGCCGTATACATCGCGTCGTGCAGGGCGTTGTGGAGGGTATCCCGCATGGGGATCCCGCAGGTCTCAATGGCGCTCTGGAGGGAGATCTGGCGGCTGTCCTCGCCCATCACATGGCCGAACGCCCGCTGCAGATCGATCTCCCTCTGGAAAGCGGGCGCCGGCAGCTTCCAGTATGCGCAGTTCTGCCGGAGGGCCTTGAAGTCATCGCCTCCCCAGGCGGCCAGCTCCCGTTCTCCGCCGCACCACTCCAAAAACAGGGACAGGCCCTGGGAGAAATCCGTGGCGGAGTCCACGGATCTCTGCAAGTCCGGCAGGCCCTTTGCTCCCGGCCCGAATTTCTTATGGACACACGGCCGGATATAGACATTGAAGGTGTCCAGGACCGGCTGGCCGAGGCCCGCGATGCGGACCGCGCCGATCTGCAGGATCTCATCCAGGGACCTGGTGTCATAGCCCCGGTTCCATTCCAAATCAAAAACGATCATTTCATCCAATCTTTCTCTCAGATCCGCTCCAGCTTTGCCCGGAAGGAGATCTTCCGGGGCGTCTCCATCTCGTCGAACTGTACCACATGGGCGCCCTTGTCCATGTCCACATCCAGTACCGTCCCAGGCCCAAACAGGGCGTGCCGCACCCGCTGGCCCGCCGGAAACACGGTGCTCTCGTCCGTCTCCGGCAGATAGGTCTGACTGCGGTCGATATAGGCCCTGGCGTCCCGGACCAGTCCCTCCTCCGGCGGATGGGTAAAGTTCAGCAGCTTCTCGTCAATGTCCAGGAGAAAGCGGGAGGGATATCGGGGAGATCCGTCGAAGTTCCGTCCGTCCGCCTCGGAGAGGTACAGGCCCTTCTCCGCTCTCGTCAGCGCCACGAAGGCCAGCCGCCGCTCCTCCTCCATGGCCTGGAGGGTCCGCACCCTCCGGGAGGGGAAGATGCCCTCGTTCATGCCGCAGAGGAACACGTATGGGAACTCCAGGCCCTTGGCGGCGTGGACGGTCATCAGCTTCACCTTGTCCCCCTGGTCGGCGGTGTCCGCGTTGGTGAACAGGGCCACGTGGGTCAGGTAGTGCTCCAGGGTGACCTCCTCCCCGCAGGTGGTCTCATACTCGTACACCGACTGCTTCAGCTCCGCCAGGTTGTCCAGCCGCTCCTGGCTGCCCTCGGTGCGGAGCATCCGCTCATAGCCGCTCTCGTTCAAAATGGCGGATAGCACCTCTGAAACCGGCCGCCCCTCGTATCCGGCGGCAAAGGACTCGATAAGGTCTATGAATTTTCTGGCCCCGGTGCCTTTCAAGATAGGATCCTCCAGATTGTCCCGCAGCGCCTGATAGAGGGAGCAGCCTTGCTGTTCCGCGTATGCCTGCAAAAACGCCATCCGCCGCTTGCCCAGATTCCGCTTGGGGACGTTGGCGATCCGCCGGAAGGACAGGTCGTCCTTATAGGCGATCATCCGCAGGTAGGAGAGGGCGTCCTTGATCTCCATGCGGTCAAAGAACTGGACGCCGCTGTAGATGGTGTAGGGGATCTTCTCTCCCAGCAGGACCTCCTCCACCGCTCGGGTCACATAGTGGGCCCGGTAGAGAATGGTCATGTCCCGGTAGGGTGCGCCCGCCTCGTGGAGCCGCCGCAGCTCCCCCGCCAGCCATCTGGCCTCCGCCTCCTGGGACTCCGCGAAATGGCAGACCACCGGGCCTCCGGAGGGCAGCGTGGGCCGCAGGTCCTTTTTGATGCGGGTCCGGTTCTTGCCGATCAGGGAGTTGGCAACCGAGAGGATCTCCGGCGTGGAGCGGTAGTTCTCCATCATCAGGATGGTCTTGGTTCCTGGAAACTTTTTGTCAAAGTCCAGCAGATACTTCACATTGGCGCCCCGCCAGGTGTAGATGGTCTGATCCGGGTCCCCCACGATGAAGAGGTTCTTGTGGTAGCCGCACAGCACCTCCATCAGCTCGTATTGCAGCTGGTCGATGTCCTGAAACTCGTCGATCATGATATACTCCAGCCGCTGCTGCCACTTGAGCCGGATGTCCGGATGCTGCCGGAAGATATACAGGGAGAACTTGAGCAGGTCGTTGTAGTCCAGGCCGAAGCACTTCTTCTCCTGATAGAGATACCCATAGAAGATGATGTCCGTGGGGGTGTCCGCCCGGTCGTACTTCTCCTTCAGCGTGTCCAGGGACATGGTGATCATGTCCAAGTAGTAGTCCGGCTGCTTGAACAGCTTTTGGACCTCGATCATGTCCCGGGCCGCGGAGAAGGTCATGTCCCGCAGGGTCAGCCCCCGCTCCTCATAGATGATCTGGAGCATGGCGTCGATGTCCGCGTTGTCCAGCACCAGAAAGCACCTGGGGTACTGGACCGCGTGGCTGTCCTCCTGAAGGACGGAGACGCAGAAGCCGTGGAAGGTGTTGATATAGCCGGTGTCGTTGTCCCCGGTCAGCTGGTGGATGCGCTGGCGCATCTCATTGGCCGACTTGTTGGTAAAGGTGACGCAGAGGATATTCCCCGGCAGGATGCCCAGCTCGTTCACCAGAAAGGCGAAGCGGTGGCTGAGGGCACGGGTCTTGCCGGAGCCCGCCCCGGCGATGACCCGGACGTATCCCTCCGTGGAGGTCACCGCCTCCCGCTGGGCGCGATTGAGATGGCACAGGATGTCTTTCATGGCGGAGTCCTCCAATCGAACAGATGTTTTTCCCATTATAACAGAGAATGCCGTCCGGCTCAAGAGAGAAAGGCCGTTCCGGGAAAAAATCCCGGAACGGCCTTGACATCAGGGGTTATTTCAGGGCATTGCCATCCCGGAAGGCGTTGCCCACCTTCTCTCCCAGGACCAGATAGGCATGGTTCACCGTATCAAAGGTGATGGGGCGCAGCTTGGCCGGATCGATCTTGCCCTCCGCGTCCAGAATCCGTTCCTCGGCGGCGACATTCACAATCTCCCCGATCAGCATCTCCGTCTCCGGATCGAAGCTCACCAGGCGGCATTCCAGCGTCAGAGGCAGCTCGTCGATCAGGGGCGCGTCCACAAAGCTGCTCCTGGTGGTGTGGAAGCCGGCTCGCGCCACTTTGTCCGGCACATGGTTGCCCGAGACAATGCCCACATAGTCACAGGCAGCCACGTGCTCCGCGTCCGCCATACTGATCGTAAAGGCCTTGCGGGCCAGAATATTCTGGACCGTCTTATGGCCCGCGCTCAGACACATGGCCACCCGGTTCATATCCGCGATCCCGCCCCAGGCGGCGTTCATTGCGTCCGGCGTCCCATCCTCACCGTAGGTGGCGATGATCAGCACGGGCTGGGGGTAGAGGATCGGCCTTGCTCCAAAATTCTTTCGCATATCGAGGATCCCTCCAGTCTGAAAATCTGCTTTTCCTTCAAAGATAGGGGGCTGTTTGAAACAGGGGCATGGGGCACAGCTCTCCCAGACGGTCAGGAGAGGAGATCCTTCGCCTCTATCTGTGAAATCGTCTTTATTATAGAGGCTTCCAAACCGAGATTCAATGTTTGCTTTTCCAGTTTTCGTTCTTTGAATAGGCACATTGGACAATGGCGGCCATTCTGCACAGGTCTCCCTATAGTCCAATGCCGAGAGAGGTCCCACAATTCCGACTGCGGGAGAATGTGTTTTGGAATCGGTCCTCCGTGGGCCATTACGGGCAACAGCGTTGAATGGCCCGTCCTCTTCAGGTTTTTTTCGGTGGGAAAGCGCGGTCTCGGCCCAAGGGCCACTGCGAGATAAAGCAAACGGAGCGGGTGCTTTCGCACCCGCTCCTGCGCAGTCTTGATAATCAGCCGTTGCCCTTCACCATGGAGGCGATCTCCGCGGCGAAGTTCTCCTGCTTCTTCTCGATGCCCTCGCCCTTCTCGAAGCGGACGGCGTCCTTGAAGGTCACCTTGCCGCCCAGCGCCTTGGCGGAGGACTCGATATACTTCTCCACAGACATGGAGCCGTCCTTCACGAACTCCTGCTGCAGCAGGCAGTTCTCGGAGTAGAACTTGTTCAGCTTGCCCAGGACGATCTTCTCCCGCACAGCCTCGGGCTTGGAGGCCATCTTGGGATCGTTCTCCATCTGGACCATCATGATCTTCTTCTCCTCGTCCAGGACGTCCTGGCCCACCTGGGACTTGTCCCAGAAGCGGGGGTTCAGAGCGGCGATCTGCATGGCCACGTCCTTGCCGATCTCCTCCACCTTCTCGGCGGGCAGGTCGCTCTCCAGGTTCACCAGCACGCCGATCTTGCCGCCGGCGTGGACATAGGGAACGGAGATGCCGTCGGCATAGCGGGCGAAGCGGCGGACCTTGATGTTCTCGCCGATGACCAGCACCATCTCCTGCTGCTGCTGGGTGACGGTCAGGTCGGTGCCGTCATACTTGCACTCCATCAGAGCGTCCAGGTCGGCGGGGTTCTCCTTGGCCACGGTGGCGGCCACGCCCTTGACGAAGTCCACGAACTTCTCGTTCTTGCCGACGAAGTCGGTCTCGGCGTTGACCTCGACCACCACGCCCACACCGTCGATGACGGCAGCGTAAGCCATGCCCTCGGCGGCGATGCGGCCGGCCTTCTTGGCGGAGGCGGCCATGCCCTTCTCGCGCAGCCACTCCACGGCCTTGTCCATGTCGCCGTCGGTGGCAGTCAGCGCCTTCTTGCAATCCATCATGCCCACGCCGGTCATCTCGCGCAGGTTCTTTACGTCAGCTGCGGTAAAAGCCATTTTGAATTCCTCCAAACAGATTTGGTTTCTTCAGAAAATCGCGCAGATCACTCAGCGTCAGCGGAAGCGGCCTCCTCAGCGGCGGCCTCCTCGGTCTGCTCGCCCTGCTTGCCCTCCAGCACGGCGTTGGCCATGATGGAAGAGATCAGCTTGATGGCGCGGATGGCGTCGTCGTTGCCGGGGATGACATAGTCGATCTCATCGGGATCGCAGTTGGTATCGGCGATGGCCACCACGGGGATGCCCAGCTTGTGGGCCTCGGCGATGGCGTTGCGCTCCTTGCGGGTGTCCACGATGAACAGGGCGCCGGGCAGCTTCTTCATGTCCTTCACGCCGCCCAGGTACTTCTCCAGCTTGGCGATCTCGCCCAGGTGCTTCATGACTTCCTTCTTGGG
>DWZJ01000098.1 GCA_019118245.1 Candidatus Oscillibacter excrementigallinarum | reverse complement strand
CCCGTAGGGGCCGATGCCCTCATCGGCCCGTTGCAGAAGCCCCATCAACCACCGGTTAGCGGCAGCGAAAAGAGAAGCAGGATGTATCCCAGACTTCCCCGGGCTAGAGGTTTCCCCAAGGGCAGCGCGTTTCCGTCCCTGACCGCCGCAAGGGACCGCCAGCCATCCCCCGCCGGCGGCAGGAGGTCTGCGCGGGCGCAGACCGACCCGCCGAACATTTTTTCTTTTCCACCGGGCGCGGCGCATTCTCTTTTTGGGCAAGACCAAAAGGGGCCCCCGCCGCGCCCCGCGCGGTGGGGAAAGGAGGAGCAAGGGAGCGGGCGCAGTTTTCGCCGCAGGCGGAAACGGAGCTGAGCGGACTTTGCGACGACGCAATGGGGGGCGCATCCCCCGTGGAAACGGCCCCCTGGCGGGAGCCAGTCCCCCGTGGCCGCCGGACGGCGGCCCATATCCCCGGGCGGTTGATAACCGCCCCTACGGTGTTTACCGGGGGAACCCGCAAACCAGGACGGGCGTCAGATTGCCGCCCCTACGGCGTTTACCGGGTGCGAATTTTTCCAAATCCGTGTAACGAATCCCCCGCCAATGGGACATATCTGGCAGAGAGGAGGGAACGTCCCCATGGACGATATGGAACAGATCTACCAGGCCCATGCCAGGACCGTCTATAAATTTCTCCTCTCCCAGTGCCATGACGCCGACCTGGCGGAGGAGCTGACCCAGGAGACCTTCTACCAGGCCGTCCGGTCCATCGGCCGGTTCCAGGGGGACTGCAAGGTGTCCGTCTGGCTGTGCCAGATCGCCAAGCACCTGTGGTACCAGCACCTGCGCAGGCGGAAGCCGGAGGAGCCCCTGCCGGAGGACGGCCCGCCCGGCCCCTCCGCCGAGGAGGACGCCCTGGCCCGGCAGGGCCATCTGGATCTGCTGCGGCAGATCCACGGCCTGCCCCCCAACACCCGGGAGGTGGTGTACCTCCGGGCCTTCGGGGGCCTGAGCTTCCGGGAGATCGGCGACGTGCTGGGACGGACGGAGACCTGGGCCCGGGTGACGTTTTACCGGGGCAAGGAGGCACTGCGGAAAGGAGGAGCAGACCATGAAGAACATCCCTGAACTGCCCTGCGCCATTGTGGAGGACCTGCTGCCCGCCTACATGGAGGGGCTGACCTCGGCGGAGACCAATGCGGCGGTGGAGGCCCACCTGGCCTCCTGCCCTGCCTGCGCCGCCAAGCGGGCCGCCATGGGGGCGGAGGAGGGGCCGTCCCCGGAGGAGGCGGAGGAGACCGCCCGGGAGGTGGACTACCTGAAAAAAGTCCGGCGGCGGAGCCGGAGACGGGTGGCGGCGGCCATCCTGTGCACGGTGCTGGTGCTGCTGCTGGGCTTTGCCGCCAAGATATTTGTCATCGGCGAGCCCCTGGGCCCCGCCGGGGCGGCGGTGTCCGCCCAGCGGGAGGACGATGTGCTGCGGGTCCAAGTCTCCTCCGCCGCCTCCGGCATCGCCTTCTGGGGCTGGACGGTGGAGGACCGGGACGGGGTGGTGTCCATCACCGCCCGGAGCGTGCTGGCGTCCCCTCTGTTTCGGGACGGCACCGGCACGGTGGAGGTGTCTCTGGAGGGCGTGACGGAGATCTGGCTGGGGGAGGCCGGCGAGGGCCGGATGATCTGGCAGGACGATACGATGATCCTCGCCGACGCCTGGGCGCTGTACCAGGCCCAGACCCCCTATGTAGGCAACAACTCCGCCGTGGGGAGGGTCCTGGCGGCGGTGGACACCTGGTACGGACCCCCTATCGTCGACTACACCATCAGCCTCCAGACTTCCGCAGAGCCCTACGGCCTGACCATCCACTTCGACGACATCACCGCCCACGTGGATCGGGAGGGCATCGTCCGGGCCATTGACCAGCGGATGTACGCCCTGGCTCCCGCCCTGCTGGCCCTGATCGGGAACCTGGAGCGGGTGCAGTGGACCTGCGCCCTGTCCGACGGCACCTACCACACCCAGGCCATCACGCTGGCGGAGGTGGACGAGGCCCTGCCGGGCTGGATCGAGGCCCGCAACCTGGCCCACGATCTGACCAGCCCGGATGGGGAGCCCGACTGGACGGCGCCGGAGAGCATCAAGGACTATGCCGCCTCCCCGGCGGCGGTGCAGCGGCTGATAGACCTGACCGAGTATGGCTTCTATGTGCACACGGTGGAGGGCGGGACCAACGTCTTTACCCCCTGGCCCTAAGAGCTTGTACGCAGAGTGCCCCGCCGCGAAAGCGGCGGGGCACCTTGTCTTTTTCCCCGGAATATGCTATTCTTTCTTCCATGGAACCGTATGAACTCATCCGCTCCGGCCGGAAGACCCTGGCCTTGGAGATCACAAGAGACTGCCGGGTGCTGGTGCGGGCCCCCCGCCGCCTGTCCAAGGCCCAGATCGACGCCTTCGTGGCAAAGCACCAGACCTGGATCGCCCGGCACCTGGAGCAGCAGCGCCGCCGGGCCGCCCTGGCGCCTCCAGCCCCCACCCCGGCGGAACTGGCCGCCCTGAAGGAGAAGGCCCGGCAGCTCCTGCTGCCGAAGGTGGCCTTCTGGAGCGAAAAAATGGGCCTGGTCCCCACCGGCGTCAGGATCACCGCCGCCCGGACCCGGTACGGCAGCTGCAGCGGGAAGAACAGCCTGTGCTTCTCCTGCTTCCTGGCAAACGCCCCGGAGGCGGCCGTGGACCTGGTGGTGGTCCACGAGCTGTGCCACATCCGGGTGAAGAACCACGGCCCGGCCTTCTACGCCCTGCTGGAGCAGACGCTGCCCGACTGGCGGGCGCGGAAGCAGCTGCTGCGGTAAGACCTCCTTTTCCGGCATCAAAAGCGCCGCACGGGACATCCCGTGCGGCGCTCATTTTTACTTCAAATGCCGGGCCAGCCGGTGGGACAGGAGCATCGCCAGGGCGATCTTCAGCAGGTCCGGCACCACGAAGGGGAACACGCACAGCCCCAGGGCCGCCCACAGACCGATGGGTCCCGCCGTCCGGGCGTAGGCCGTCAGGAACCAGGCGGTCCCGAAGGCATAGCACACCACCAGCCCCAGCACCATGGCCGCCGCCATCACAACGGGCCGATGGCCCAGCCGGGCGGTGACGGCCCAGTACAGCGCCGCCGAGGCCAGGAACCCCAGGATGTACCCGCCGGTGGTGCCCAGCAGCACGCCGGGGCCCCCCTGGAAGCCGGAGAACACCGGCAGCCCCGCCAGTCCCAGCAGCAGATACGCCGCCACCGCGTAGGTGCCCCGCCGGCCGCCCAGCGTCCCCAGGGCCGCGAACACGCCGAAGGTCTGGAGGGTGAAGGGCACCGTCAATGGGACGGTGATCCAGGCGCACACCATGATGAGGACCGTGAACAGGGCGGTGTACGCCAGGTCCACGGTGCGCCACCTGGATCTCGCTGTAAATGTCTGCTGCAAGTGCGGTCCCTCCCCTTTTGGATCTGAGGGCAGTATAGCAGGCTTTTCCAGAATTGTCAACCATTGTTTACAGTCAGGTTAACAGGGCGGGCAAAACGACGCGGCGGAGCCTCCGCCGCGCGTTCAGCAGTCGGTGTGGGTGCAGACCTCCCGGACCTTGGCCTGGATGGCCTTCAGGTCCACGAAGGTCTCCGGCCGCTTCCCCTCGTCCCGCAGCAGGGCGGAGGGATGGTAGATGGCGGTCATCTGGACGCCGCCCCGCTCAAACCACTTGCCATGCTCCGAGGTGATCTTGAAGTCCTCCTTGATGATGGCCTTGGCGGCGATCCGGCCCAGGCAGATGATGAGCTTGGGCCGCAGCAGCGCCGTCTGCCGCCGGAGCCAGCCGATGCAGGCGTCCTGCTCCACGTTCAGGGGGTCCCGGTTTTTCGGCGGGCGGCACTTGACGATGTTGGCCACGTACACCTTGGTCCGGTCCAGGCCGATGATCTCCAGCATATCGTCCAGCAGCAGACCCGCCGGGCCCACAAAGGGGACGCCCTGCTCGTCCTCCCGCTGGCCGGGGCCCTCCCCCACCAGCAGGATCTCCGCGTCCCTGGCCCCGTCGCCGAACACCACGTGGGTCCTCGTCTCCGCCAGGGCGCAGGCACGGCACTGGCCGCAGTCCCGCTCCAGCGCCTCCCAGGTATCCGCCATGCGCCGCTCCCCCTTCCGGTCTTGTCTCCGGCCATCATACCACAAAATCTTCCGCCGCGCAACGTGGTATGATTGGCCCCGCTCCGGACAAACTGGAATGCGGAAGGAGGGAGCCCATTGTCTCTGATGCTCTGGACGTTTTGGACATACAGCTTTTTCGGCTATCTGCTGGAAAAGGGCTACGCCGCCGCCACCCACGGGTCGCAGCGGGCCCGGAAGGGCTTTCTGCTGCTGCCCATGTGCCCGGTGTACGGCCTGGGGGCCCTGGCGGTGCTGGCCCTGCCCCCGTCCCTGACGGACGGATTCTGGTCCCTGGCCCTGTGGGGCGGCCTCACCGCCACGGCGGTGGAGTACGTGGTCCATCTCCTCTACGACCGGCTGCTGGGGGTGCGGTTCTGGGACTACACCCAGGTGCGGGGCAATCTCCGGGGCCGGGTCTGCCTGCCCTTCTCCCTGGCCTGGAGCCTGCTGGCGGCGGCGGGGCTGCCGGTGGTCCAGGGGGTGCTGGTCCCGGTGCTGGCGGCGGTGCCGCCGGCCGTCACCTATGCCGCGCTGCTGGTGTTCACCGCCGACGCGGTGGTGTCCCTCCGGCTGCTGCGCCGGGCCGGGGACACGGAGATCCTGTCCCTGCGGGCGCTGGGCCGGGCATAGACTGTCGAAAAAGGCTGACGCCTTTTCCGACAAGGGGGTCTCGCTGCGCTCTGCGCCTCGGTCGTCCGCCTTTGGCGGACGATTCGACGCTCGCTCCGCGCAAGGTGTTTTTCCGACGTACATGCCGCCGGAAAAACGATTTTACTTTTTTCCGCCGCCCCCGGGCGGCGGAACTCTGCGAGGCTTTCGGGACAAGCTGTGGGCATGGGCGATGGCCCATGCCCTTTCGTCCGTTCAGCCCTTCGGCAGATGGGCCTCCAGCCAGCGGTATATGTCGGCGCAGACCGTCTCCCCGCACGCCTCATTCAGGATCTCGTGCCGCGCCCCGGGGTACAGCTTCATCTCCACGTCCCGGACCCCGGCCCGGCGGAAGCTGCGGTACGCCCGCCGGACGCCGGCGCCCATGTCCCCCACCGGGTCCTTCTGGCCGGAGAGGAACAGGACGGGGGTGTTCCGGTTCATGCGCTTCAGGTTCTCCTGCTTTTCGATATCCGCGATGCCCCGCAGCATCTCCCGGAACAGGCCGATGGTGGGGTCCCCGCCGCAGAGGGGGTCCGCCAGGTACGCGTCCACGTTGGCCGTGCTGACGGAGAGCCAGTCGTAGGCGGTGCGGTTGGGGGCGAACTTCTGGTTGTAAGCCTCGAAGGCCAGCTTGTTCACCAGGGGGCTGGAATGGGCGTCCCCCACCTTCCTGGCCTCCCGGGCCGCGAGAAGCCGGCCCGCCGCCACCACCGCCGGGAGCATCTGGCCGGTGCCCATCAAAACGGCCCCCGCCACGGTGCCGGGATAGCGGATCAGGTACGTCCGGGCCAGGAAGGAGCCCATGGAGTGGCCCAGCAGGAACACCGGCAGGCCGGGATACCGCCGCCCCGCCAGCTCCCGGCGGGCGTACAGGTCCTCCACCACCCAGTCCCAGCTGCCCCGGGGGCCGAAGTACAGCCGGGGCGCCCCCGCCGCCACGGAGCTGCCGTGGCCCAGGTGGTCGTGGCCCGCCACGGCGAAGCCCCGCACCGTCAGATACGATGCCAGGGGCTCGTAGCGCAGGATGTGCTCCGACACCCCGTGGGAGACCAGCAGCACCGCCCGGGGCGCCGTCTCCGGCGCCCAATCCACGGCGTGGATGCCGGTCTTCCCGTCCGCGGAGGGAAAGATAAATTCGTTTCTCACCATGGAAAAATCATCCTCTCTGTGCTATACTGTGTGCCATCAGGCGTAGGATGTCTGCTTTATGGCTTGATGATACCACACGTCCGCCCCAAATGCCAGAGGAGGTCAAGATCCATGGAAACTTATGTCGTCGCCCTGGACCAGGGCACCACCAGCTCCCGGGCCATCCTGTTCAACCGGGCCGGGGAGATCGTCTCCCGGGCCCAGCACCCCTTCCGCCAGATCTATCCCCAGCCCGGCTGGGTGGAGCACGACCCGCTGGACATCTGGGCCACGGAGAAGCGGGCCCTGGCGGAGGCCGTGGACGCCGCCCACATCGACCCCAAGCAGATCGCCGCCATCGGCATCACCAACCAGCGGGAGACCACCATCCTCTGGGACCGGGCCACCGGGCAGCCGGTCCACAACGCCATCGTGTGGCAGTGCCGCCGCACCGCCCCCCTCTGCGACGCGCTGAAGGAACAGGGCCTGGGGCCCCTGGTGACGGAGCGGACGGGCCTGCTCATCGACGCCTACTTCTCCGGCACCAAGATCCGGTGGCTGCTGGACCACGTCCCCGGCGCCCGGCAGCGGGCGGAGCGGGGGGAGCTGTGCGCCGGCACGGTGGACAGCTGGCTCATCTGGAACCTGACCGGCGGGGCGGCCCATGTGACGGACTACTCCAACGCCTCCCGGACCATGCTGTTCAATATCCACACGCTCCAGTGGGACGCGGACCTGTGCGCCGCCCTGGACATCCCCCTGTCCCTGCTGCCGGAGCCCCTGCCCAACTGCTGCCCCTACGGCACCGTGGCCCCCGGCATCCCGGGGCTGGAGGACCTGGCGGGCATCCCCATCTGCGGCAGCGCCGGGGACCAGCCGGCGGCATTGTTCGGCCAGGCCTGCTTCGCGCCGGGCCAGGCGAAGAACACCTACGGCACCGGCTGCTTCACCCTGATGAACGTGGGCGACGCGCCGGTGGCCTCCCAGGCGGGCCTTGTCACCTCCGTGGCCTGGTCCCTGAACGGCTGGACCACCTACGCCCTGGAGGGCAGCGTGTTCAACGCCGGCAGCACCATCCAGTGGCTGCGGGACGAGCTGGGGCTGATCGCCTCCGCCCCGGAGTGCGACCGGCTGGCGGAGAGCGTGCCGGACAGCGGCGGCGTCTATGTGGTGCCGGCCTTCACCGGCCTGGGCGCCCCCTACTGGGACATGTACGCCCGGGGCGCCATCGTGGGCCTCACCCGGGGCACCACCCGGGCCCACATCGCCCGGGCGGTGCTGGACGCCATCGCCCTGCAGGTGACGGACCTGGTCCGGGCCATGAACGCTGACGCCCCCTGCCCCATCACCACATTGCGGGTGGACGGCGGCGCCTCCGTCAGCGACATCATGATGCAGACCCAGGCGGACCTGCTGCGCCTTCCCGTGGACCGGCCCGCCCAGGTGGAGACCACCGCCTTCGGCGCCGCGGCCCTGGCGGGCCTTTCCGCCGGGGTCTGGAGCGGGCTGGAGGAGCTGGAGGCCCTGCGCCGCAGCCAGCACGTGTTCCTCCCCCAGCGGCCGGAGGGCGACTGCGAAGCCCAGTACCGCCAGTGGCGGCGGGCGGTGGACCGGAGCCTGCGGTGGATTGAAAACGATGTGTAAACAAATCCGGAATCAGTTGCGTTCCGGAGGAAAGTGCGCTATACTGATGGCAAGTGAGGGACCTGCTTTGAAATGAAAAAGACCATTGCGGCCCAGAGTCCGCAGCTGAAAGGAGTTTTTTCGACATGGCTTTTTTTGAGGATCTGACCAAAAAGACGATGGATCTGGCCTACGTGGCCGCCGACAAGGCCAAGGACGTGGCGTCCGTGGCGGCGGACAAGGCCAAGGACGCGGCGGAGCTGACCCGCATCTCCATGGCCATCGGCAGCGAGCAGCGGGAGATCGACAAGAACTACCGCACCATCGGCGAGTGGTTCGTCAGCGAGTACGAGGGCGAGATCCCCGACGCCGTCCGGGACCTGGTGGAGGCCGTCAACACCTCCAAGGCCAAGATCGCCGAGCTGGAGGCCAGCAAGCCCCGCAAGGACGACGGCACCGTGGCCGAGGCGGAGGCCCCCGCCCAGAAGATCTGCCCCATCTGCGGCGCGGCCTCTGACAGCAAATTCTGCCCCCAGTGCGGCGCCCCCATGGGCGACTGAGCTCCCGCCAAAACAGACAAGCCCGCCGGCTGAACAGCCGGCGGGCCGTTTTATACGATTTGCGGCGTATACGCCGCAAAAGCCTCGCAGAGTTCCGCCGCCATCTCCGCGCCAAGAGCCGCCGCTGTGCGGCGGTTGCGCTCCGAAACGCGCCTGCGGGCGCAGGCAGGCGGCGGAATCTTTCCGATCCGTCCTTTCCGGCGACATGCGCGTCGGAAAGGACACCTCTCATGGGGGAAGGGGCGACTTTTTCCGCAGGAAATCGAGTCCCTTCCCCCATGTATCCCCCTTCTCTTGAAAGCGGCACCGCCGCTTTCAAGAGAAAGATAGTCTCATGTCGTACCACACCACGCCGCCGTGGGTGGACTGGGAAACCCCCTCGTTCACAAAGCCGAATTGGGCGTAGTAGTGGACCAGGGCGTCCTTGCAGGTCAGAACGCAGCCCTTCCGCCCCTGGGCCCGGGCGTCGGCGATGACCCGCCGGAGCACCTGCCCGGCGCAGCCCCTGCGGCGGTAGGATGGCAGGGTGTTGACGCCGAAGATCATCTGCCAGGCGCCGTCCTCGTCGTGGAGGGCGGCGTTTTCGTACATCTCGTCCCGGAGCCTGGGCTCGTCGGTGACCATGCCGTCCACAAAGCTCACCAGGGTGCCGTCCTCGTCCTCCAGCAGCCAGAAGTGGCTTGCGTAGTGGGCCAGCCGGTCCGCGATCTCCGCCGCCGTGGCGGCCTCCGCCGGCGGGAAGCAGGCGGCCTCCACCGCCGCCAGGGCGGCCGCGTCCGCCGGTGTGGCAGTCCGAATGTGCATCGTGCGAAATTCCTCCTTATTTCAGATACCGGTAGGCCAGCAGCAGCCGGGCGGTGCCGTTGAACTGGTTCTCGAACCAGAAGGGCTGGTCCGCCGCGAACCGCAGGGCGTCCCGCTCCAGCAGCTGGAAGTCCTGCCCCTCCGCGTGGAGCAGCACCGTGCCGGAGATGCTGGTGGCCAGGCACACGCAGCCGGGCACCATGGGCTCCGGCGCGTACCGGCCGCTGATGTACAGGTCCAAAAAGAACGTCTCCTGCCGCAGCACGTCGTCATAGGGCAGGGACGGCCGCAGCAGCGCCTTGCCCCCGTCCAGCCGGGCGGGCTTGTTGTCCAGCTCCCGCAAAAGCAGCAGGGGCGCGAAATCGTCGTTCTCCAGCAGCACCTCCGCCGGGACCTTCAATGCCCCGGCCAGCTTCCCCAGGATGGCCACGGAGGGGTTGGCCTCCCCCCGCTCGATCTGGCCCAGCATGCTGCGTGACACGCCGGCCTCCGCCGCCAGCCGCTCCATGCTGAGCTTTTTGCTCTTGCGGATGCGCTTGATATTCTCTCCCACCGCCCGGGTCAGTTCCATGGTGTCCCGTCCTCTCATGGCCAAAATGGCCAGCATATTGTACAATAGCGGTCCTATAGTACCCGATTTGTCGGATCTTGTCAAGAGGAAAGCGGGGCGGCCAACGCCGCCCCGCCGGACAAGTTTGGAAAAGGGCTTGCAAGCCATGCCCAATCGTGATATCATCGACATGAAAAACAAAAATGCGGCAGTTTCCAGGTGCGCCAACACCTGGAAACCTATGCAGGTGGTAGCGCACCTACACAACGGCCATTCGGCCGCACCGCATGAATTATGATACGACAATCCGGCCTTTTTGTAAAGGGCGGCTTTTGCCGTTATCTGTTCATGCCTGTGTTGCATAAGAAGTCTCTTCTTACGCCGTGTGGGGGTGACCCTGCGCGGTGTTTTTGTTTTTCACCCACCGCCTGGGGGCGCAAGCCCCCGGGGCCGGTGCGGTGAAAAACAGGGAGAGGCGGGATCCCGCTTCCCTGTGGAGCTTTCGAGAGACAAGGAGATCCCCAAAATTTTTGCGGAGGAGCGGTGGTATGATCATTCTGGGAAGCGTACAATGCGGGCACATGGGGTATTCCCCCGGGGCCAGCGGAGATGTCTGGATGTCGGGTGCCAACAGCGCGGGCGGCGTCAGTGTGCGGATCACATTTCAAAATGACACGCAGAAAACCATCAAATATGTCTATTTTGATGTGGTCCCCTACAACGCGGTGAAGGATGCCCAGCGTTGTACGATCTCCGGCAAGACCAAGGCGGAATTGAGTTTTACCGGGCCGATCGAGCCCGGCGCGGTTTGCCGGAACATATACTGGGAAAATATCTGGTACAACCGCACGATCACAACGCTGGACCTGGTCATGGTGGAGGTCCTCTACATGGACGGCAGCTCCGAAAAGCTCACCGGGGCCGACATCAAGTACGGAGACCCGCCCAAGGCCGGCTGCTACGTTGCCACGGCGGTGTACGGCTCCTATGACTGCCCCCAGGTGTGGACCCTGCGGCGCTTCCGGGACCACACCCTGGCCGCCTCCTGGTACGGCCGGGCCTTCATCCGGGCCTACTACGCCGTCAGCCCCACGCTGGTGAAGTGGTTCGGCCGGACCGCCTGGTTCCAGAAGCTGTGGCGGGGCCCCCTGGACCGGCTGGTGGCGAAACTCCGGGATGAGGGCGTGGCGGACACCCCCTATCAGGACCGGGACTGGTGACCCAGAAACAAATCCCCCCCGTTATCAAACGGGGGGGATTCAGCTTGTCGAAAAGGTCTTTTCGACAAGCTGCTTGCGTTTTTCAGAACTTCAAGAAGTTCTGAAAAACGGTTGATTGAAAACGAAAGACACCCCTCCTGGGTTTCTTTCGTAGCTATCTTCCTTCCCGGCGTTTCGGCCTTCCGGGATCATCGATAGCATAGAATCCCCCCCGTTATCAAACGGGGGGGATTTTTCTGTCTGTATTGGGTTTTACACCCGCTTCCAGGAAGCGCCGCCCTTGGTGTCGATGATCTCGATGCCCTGGGCCTTCAATTCGTCCCGGATACGGTCCGCCTCGGCGAAGTTCCTGGCCTTCTTGGCCTCATACCGCTGCATCACCAATGCGTCGATGGCCGGGTCGCCCTCGCCGGTGACGGTGTAGCCGCCCTCCGCCGTGGTGGTCTTGGCCTGGGCCGCCTCCGCCCGCTTAGCCGCCGCCTTCTCCAGCAGGGACAGGGACAGCACGCTGTCAAAGTCCCCGATCAGGGCCAGCTTGGCGGCGTCGGAGAGTTTGGCCTTCAGCACATCGAAGATGCAGGTGACGCCCATGGAGGTGTTCAGGTCGTTGCCCATCTGCTGGCCGAACTTCTCCCGGTAGGGCTTCATGGCGTCCTCGTCCACCGCCCCGTCCTCCGGCTTCAATGCCGCGATGCGGCCGATCAGCTTGTTGTAGGCCGCCGCCGCGTTGTCCAGGTTCTCCCAGGTGAACACCAGGGCCTTGCGGTAGTGGCTCTGGAGGCAGAAGTACCGGTAGGCCAGGGGATCATACCCCTTCTCCTCCAGCAGGGAGACCGTCAGGAACTCGCCCTTGGACTTGCTCATCTTGCCGTCGGTGGTGTTCAGGTGGTGGACATGGAACCACTGGGGGCACCAGGGGTGGCCCAGGTAGCTCTCGGACTGGGCGATCTCGTTGGTGTGGTGGGGGAAGGCGTTGTCCACGCCGCCGCAGTGGAGGTCCAGGTACTCCCCGTTGTACTTGAGGGAGATGCCGGAGCACTCGATGTGCCAGCCGGGATAGCCCACGCCCCAGGGGGAGTCCCATTTCAGGGCCTGGTCCTCGAACTTGGACTTGGTGAACCAGAGGACGAAGTCGTTCTTGTTGCGCTTGTTGGTGTCCTCCTCCACGCCCTCCCGGACGCCCACGGCCAGGTCCTCCTCGTCGTGGTCGTTGAACACGTAGTACCGCTCCAGTTTGCTGGTGTCGAAGTACACGTTGCCGCCGGCGAAGTAGGCGTAGCCGGTGTCCATCAGCCTGGAGACGATCCGGATATACGCGTCGATGCAGCCGGTGGCGGGCTGGACCACGTCCGGCGTCTTGATGTTCAGCTTCCGGCAGTCGTCGAAGAAGGCGTCGGTATAGAACTTCGCGATCTCCATGACGGTCTTGTGCTCCCGCTTGGCGCCCTTGAGCATCTTGTCCTCGCCCTCGTCGGCGTCGGAGGTGAGATGGCCCACGTCGGTGATGTTCATCACCCGGTGGACGTCATAGCCCGCCCAGCGGAGGTACTTCTCCAGCACGTCCTCCATGATATAGCTGCGCAGGTTGCCGATATGGGCGAAGTGGTACACCGTGGGGCCGCAGGTGTACATCTCCACGTGGCCGGGGGTGTGGGTCTTGAACTCCTCTTTTTTGTGGGTGGCGGAATTGTACAGGTACATAGCGCTCTGCTCCTTTTACGTGTCCGAACCGGCGGACTTCTTCCGCTGGTCCTTGAGATATTGCTCATCCATGAGTTTTTCCAAAAATTCCAGCCTTGATAAGGCGGCGTCCAGCTTTTCCTCCATGGGGTCCCGGACGCTGATCTGGTCCACGTCGTCGGCGAAGGTGGCCACCTTCCCGGCCACCCGGACCACCCGGGCGGGCACGCCCACGGCGGTGCAGTCCTCCGGCACCGCGCTGAGGACCACGGCGCCCGCGGCGATGCGGGCGTTGTCCCCCATGGTGAAGGGGCCCAGCACCTTGGCCCCTGACCCCACCAGCACGTTGTTGCCCAGGGTGGGGTGGCGCTTGCCCTTGTCCTTGCCGGTGCCCCCCAGGGTCACCCCCTGGTAGAGCAGGCAGTCGTCCCCGATCTGCGCCGTCTCGCCGATGACGATGCCCATGCCGTGGTCGATGACCAGCCGGCGGCCGATCTGCGCGCCGGGGTGGATCTCGATGCCGGTCCAGAACCGGCTCCACTGGGAGACGCACCGGGCCAGGAAGAACCGATGGTGCCGGTACAGCCAGTGGGCCAGGCGGTGGTACAGTACGGCGTGGACGCCGGGGTAGAGGAGAAAGATCTCCAGCTTGCTGCGGGCCGCGGGGTCGCGGCGCTGGTAGGCGGCCAGCAGGCCGCCCAGACGGGTCACTCGTTTTGCCATATTGAATTACTCCTTGTGGGGCTTGGGAGGCAATGAAAAGCGCCCCCCGTACCAAAGTACGAGAGGCGACGAATCGCGGTTCCACTCTCTTTTATCACTCAAGGAGGCCCGTTGACGCTGGCCGGGCGGAGGGCTTCTGCATCCCCCGCGCTCCCGGGCGCACGTTCACAGCCTCCGCCGCAGGCGCGCTTGCAGCCGGTGACGCGCCCTCTCTGTCCGTTGGAAGTGCTGTTACTCTTCCCGATCATCGCGCTATTGACTTACGCCTTGTATCTTAGCAGGATTTGGGCGGGGTGTCAAGACGGAACTTGCGGCGGGAGCGCCTCCCTCCCCTGGAAAAATCTGAACGGAGGCTGAACGGCCCGCCGCCTTGACAGGAACGCGGTCCATCCGTATCATGATAGCATATGCGCGATCTGCGGAAAGGAATCAGCCGCCGGCTCTATGGACGACTCTGACAGCGACAACGGAAACCCGGCCAACGTTATCACGTGCCATTTGAGACATGGTCTGCCGCCCAAGCGGGCGGGAGGCTGTGTCTTTTTGCGCTTCCAGGGCCGTCCGCGGCGGTGACCCCTCCCTGATCCCCACATTTCATGTTTCAAAAGGAGAGAATATTCTTGGACAGTATCCCCCAACAGCTGCTTTTGCAGGTCATCCTGATCCTCATCAACGCCTTTTTCGCCATGACGGAGATCGCCGTCATCTCCCTGAACCCCGGCAAGCTCCGGATGCTGGCGGAGGAGGGCGACAAGACCGCCCCCCGGCTCCTGAAGCTGGTGGAGGAGCCCTCCGGCTTCCTCTCCACCATCCAGATCGCCATCACCCTGGCGGGGTTCCTGTCCAGCGCCTTCGCGGCGGACAACTTCGCCGGGTATCTGGTGGACTGGGTCTATGGGGACCTGGGGTTCCAGGCCCTGTCCCGGGGCACCCTGAACACCCTGTCGGTCATCGCCATCACCCTGGTGCTGTCCTACTTCACCCTGGTGCTGGGAGAGCTGACGCCCAAGCGGATCGCCATGCAGAAGCCCCTGCAGGTGGCCCGGTTCACCTGCGGCGTGGTGATGGCCATCGCCGCGGTGCTGCGGCCGGTGGTGTGGCTGCTGTCCGTCTCCACCAACGGCCTTTTGCGGCTGCTGCGGCTGCCCACCCAGCCGGAGGAGGAATCCGTCACCGAGGAGGAGATCCGTATGATGGTGGACCTGGGCCAGGCCAAGGGCACCATCCAGCGGGAGGAGGGCGAGTGGATCGACAACGTCTTTGACTTCGGCGAGTCCATGGCCCGGGACCTGATGACCCACGCCGGGGATGTGACCGCCTTCCCGGTGACGGCGGAGGACGGGGAGATCCTCCAGGCCATCCGGCGGACCGGGCTCTCCCGCTACCCGGTGTACGACGGGGACCTGAACCACGTGCTGGGCATCCTCAACGCCCGGGTGTTCCTGCTGGACCGGGCCGGAGCCCATCCCCGCCCCCTGCGGGAGCTGCTGCAGAGCGCCTGCTTCGTCCCCGACACCCTGAATGCCGCCGCGCTGCTGCGGGATATGCAGAGCCGGAAGGTCCACATCGCCGTGGTCATCGACGAGTACGGCGACACCGCCGGCATCATCACCATGGAGGATCTGCTGGAGGAGATCGTGGGCAGCATCTACGACGAGTTCGACCCCGCCGAGCCGGCGGAGATCGAGGCCGTCGGCCCCGGCGTCTGGAAGGTCAGCGGCGGCGCCGACATCGAGGAGGTGGCGGAGACCCTGGGCGTGGACCTGCCGGAGGACCGGGAGTTCGACACCCTGGGCGGCCTGGTGTTCAGCCAGCTCCACACCATCCCCCGGAACGGCCCGGTGCCGGATGTGGAGGCCTGCGGGCTCCACGTCCACGTGGACCAGGTGGATGGGTTCCGCATCGTCAGCGCCACGGTCCGCAAGTGCGGCTCCCCGCCGGAGAATGCCGCTCCGGCCTCCTGAAAGGCCCTTTTTCCCTCTGTCAA
Source organism: Candidatus Oscillibacter excrementigallinarum (assembly GCA_019118245.1). GTDB lineage: Bacteria > Bacillota > Clostridia > Oscillospirales > Oscillospiraceae > Oscillibacter > Oscillibacter excrementigallinarum. Next base: position 6,337 of record DWZJ01000098.1, on the reverse strand, counting down.
CCGCCTGTTGACAAGATTCCAACGGCTGTCGCTTGCCAAGCGCCCGTCTTTTCGGTATGATGGGGCCAGAGAGAAGGAGGGAAACGCCCATGGAATTGAAGGACCGCATCGCCGCCGTCCGCAAGGCGGCGGGATTGACCCAGGAGCAGCTGGGAGAGCTGCTGGGGGTCACCCGGCAGGCCGTCAGCAAGTGGGAGAGCGGCCTTTCCTATACTTAAAGACATGACATAAAACAACACCCCCACGCTTACACTTTGCCACATATCCCATCAAACCTATCCCCCGCAGGGGATCACAGCGACGCAATTCCCACGGGGACCAGTTTCCAGGCCCCCACCAGACCACCGGCGAGGGAATTGCATGGAGCGGGACCAACCTCTGACCCCGCCCTGCACCCACTCCCAGCAAGTACCCGGGCCCCAACCGTGGCGGGCCACCCATTTCCCAGGCCACACAGCAGGCCACCCTCTGAACAACAAAAAAAGCGGCCCCAGCGGGCCGCTATGTCTTGCAATATTGCTTGATATAGAGTAAAATAGTGCCATCGAGATAAATAGAGGCAGGACATGAGGGATTGCCGTCCCCCATGTCCCTATGCAGGAGCCTTGACCTCCCACACAATAGCATTTGCTACGCCTTCTCCCATTATAGCCGGAAACCGTTGATATTTCAAGGACGGTTTTGCTGAATGGGCCTTGTGTCGTACCTCAATGCGGTGTAGGGAACAAACAACACCCTGCGCCGCTTTTATTTATCTCGACGGGAAAGCCCAACGGGGGCCGGGATGATCCCACCCCCAGCGGGCGGCACCGTTGAGAACATAAAAAAAGCCGTCACCGGACGGCATAGGAGGAAACAGTATGAAAAAGGCGCTGATATACGGCTTGTCCCTGGCGTTGGTCTTTGCCCTGTCCGCTTGTGCTGACAACCAGGGAGCCACGATTTCCCAGGAGCAAAAGGAACCGATCAACAACGAGGAAACAGTTGCCGATCCACTTTCGGACACAGAAAAAACCCCTGCCACAGACGAGCAGGAGCCGTATATCGTTTCCCTTGACGATCTTCCGTTGGATTTGTTGGGGGCTTTCGAGTATGGTTATTCGACAGTCCACACCGAGTACCCGGATTTAAGCCCGGAGGAACAGATGGAGATGGAGTTAGACCTGATTCGTCAATGGTGTGACAGCTTTGTGATAGCGATACCCGACAATCTCAATGAGGTTTATTCAGAGTGGCACGCCCAGTATGAGGCCACCCTCAACGCTATCGACGAAGGAGGTTCAACAGGGAGTACCACTGGAAATCAATCTGGTACTGTAGAGGACATCACCCCTCCCAGCAACAACAATGGTAATACTAATAGCAGCAGTGGTAATACTGGGAATACCTCTAAACCCAGTGGTGGGAGCAGTTCCGGTAATACTCAGTCCAATCCCAGTACTGGTTCTTCCAGCAGTGGTAGCAACTCTAATGGCTTTACACCTCCCAGCGATGAAGAGCTTGAGGCAGCCTTCGGTGAAGCTCCTATCGAGGGAGATGACAGTCTACCAGACGTAGGCGACGGCTCCGGCACTACAACCAGAGACCCCAATGACTTAACTGGAGCTGATATCACAATATCGTGGTAATCACACTATAGCACACCTCATAAATATCATTATATGTCAAGTGCCCACTGCGCCTTTGGCGCCACCGGCACACTCCCCGCAAAGGGGTATGACAGATTTGAGGCTCCCGATTTTGGGGGCCTCTTTTTTGCGCCAAAACGGCACATTGGATTCCAGTATATGGAAAATCGCTGGTGATTCAGCGTGTGTAATCAGCACTTCTGACGTGCTGATTTTTTGATACACGTCTGTAATATTTTGTTATGTAAACCACCGGGGGTCCTGCCCTCCGGCGTTGTAGGATCATACGAAATTATGAAATATTTATGGCAAATTCATGTGTGTTTTGCCGGTGTTCCTGGGTAAGCGTTTGGAGGACGCTGAACACTCCATCCCCTGTTTTGAGCGTATAGGAAAAGGGGGCTGACACTTTCTGCTACTACGGGACGGAACTTGCGAGAGCGAGTTACTACCGTCACATAGGAGGCGTTCAGCATGAACACCCAACACACCAAGGACCCAGCGCTCGATCCTGCCGCCCACGCCAGCACCGCCCGGGAGAACCCCGTTCAGACTCCCACCGCCACCGATACCGCCAAGGAGCAAAAAAAGAAAACCCGCTCCGCCCGCACAACACAGGGGCATCAACAGGTGCTTTCCCAAGAGTTGGTTGACTTTGCCCGCAAAACGGAGGACCGTATCAGCCGGAAATTCGGCAGTTTTGTTGCGGCTCATAAAATGCGCAATGTAGATGTGTACCACACCTTTTCACCGCTGATCTCCGATCCGTCCAAGGTTACACTTATGATGCAGGGAGTCCAAAAAGTCCCCCTCCCGGTTTTGGTGGCTCTCCACTACCACTTCGGCGTTGATCTCAATGAATTTATTGCCGGAGACAGTCACAAGCCTAATCTGCCGCCAGACGTGGAACAGAAAATTTTGGAGCTGGCGGATGCCATCCGTCAATACCAAAACCGCAATTAAGGATGCCGCACCGGCACTGACATAGGACACAAACTCCTGTAAGCTGAACATGGAAAGAGGGGCAGGCCCTCCGGGGCCTTCCCCCCTCTCCAGTAAATTCCCGGAAAGGAGAATGACTATGCAAATCAGAAATTTAAGATTGACCCTGGACGCCCTCTCCCATGGCGGGCCGGTGATCCTCAAGAGCGTCGCCCCCGATTATGAGTACGACGGTGACAACCGCCGCACGGACAAGGTGGTCGGCCTCCGGGTGACGGTGGTGTTCCCTGGCAACGGCTACGACACCCAGACGGTCAAGGTGACGGACCCCACGGACCGGCTCTCCGTCCTGCTGGACAAGGCCACCCCCAGCCACCCGGTGTATGTGGACTTCGATGGGTTCACGGCCTCCGTCTACACCATGCGGGGAGAGGATGGCCGCTGGCGTACCGGGGTGTCCGCCAAGGCTGCCGCCGTCCGTGTGGTCCAGGCTCCCGACGATCTGGACCTTGGCCCGGAGGTGGATTGACATGAACATCGACACGGACAAGTTGGTGGAGATCCTGACGGGGGTACTGAACGCCCCCGCCAGGTCCCCGGCCCTCCAACCCCTGGCTCGGGTCAAGTACCCCGGCCGGGAACTTGGGCACATTACGGAATATGGCGGGGGGTTCTCCATTCGTCTGTATAAGTTCGGGCACGAGTATAAGCACCGGGGGCCAGTACCTAAAAAACTACCCCTCATCCGCCCCGCCGCCGTACAAGCGGCTCTCAACGACGCACTCCCGGACGGCCTCTCCGTAACTGCTGTCCGGGACTGTGGGAAATTCATCGAGGTATTTATCAGGAGGCGAGAACCATGAAGATCGCACTATTTACTATTGTCACCTGCGTGGTGCTGATCGCCGTGATGGTGGCGGTGGCCTACGTCTGCAACCGCCTAAACATCGGCACCAGGACCACCGCCCAGCAGGCCCCCCTGCCGCTGACCCCCCAGGATTGGGACGTTTACCTGGCTTATCTCCAGGCGCTTATGGAGTGTGTGGCGAACAATCACAACACCTGCGGCCTCTGCCGCCCTGGTGACCTGCCCCAGCACATGGCACCGGGGCTGAGCGGGATCATCCGCAAGGACGGGGCCGTGTACTACATGGGCCTGTTTGACCGCACCAGGGTTTTCACCGGGGGCATGGGGAAATATACATTCGACACCACGCCACGGGACAGGATGGTACGGAAATTGAATGATCTTTTGCCCAACTACTGTATTGCCGCCGGTCTGGCCCCGGTCTATATCCGGGCCTCCCGTGACCTGGACAATGGCCGGGTGGCGTTTATCCTGGGCCTTTGATGGGGGGTGTTTGATTATGAACTCTATGATGGAATATCGCCATCTGTCCGACGAGGACCTGGCCGTCTTGTCTATGGTGCTCCTGACCCTGCTGGATTTCGGGTACTGTATTCCCCACGTTGACGTGGACTCTCCTGGCTTTTGCAGGGATTACGGCCCTCATAGGGTCTATGAAATCGTGGTCCGCCTCCGGGACGACGAGGTGTTCAATCCCCAGGCATTTACAGAACAGCTGGACAAATACGCTCATATTTGCAAGGCCGTCAAGCCTCATTACTATGGGGTGGAGGAATACCCCGCTTACGAGGGCTTTTGTTTCGATACGGTTTCCGGGACGGCCAAGACCAGGCGTCTGCATAACTTCCACGACGTTTATATCTCCGTTTTCATCTAAATCAGGGCGGCACGCCAAAACCCCAAACGTACCTTGACGTGCTGGCCTCATGCCAGCACTAAGGGGGCGGGCGAGTGGCGCAGGCGCAAGCCGGAGCCGCCGCTTGCCCCCTTATAAGGTGTAAGCCCCCGTCCTGTGCCGCCCTGGCTCCCAAGAGGGCCGAGTGTTACCCCTCTTGGGACCTCTGTATTTTGTATTTGTTGATCGTTTGGCAACATAGTTTGCCGGGATCAGCATTTCAACCCCGGTCAATTTCATCTATCATGGAGCCATACCACACAACAGGGAGGTGAGAACATGGCTGACAAGCAAGGAAGAAAATGGCAGATCACAATTAACAATCCCCAGGACAAGGGCCTGGATCACGACGCTATCAAGCTGGCTCTGGATGATCTGCGCTCTTTAGATTATTACTGCGTGGCTGACGAAATCGGCTTGGAGACGCAAACGCCGCATACTCATTTATTCATCGTCTGTAGGTCGCCGGTTACTTTTGCCCGTTTGAAAAAGCTATTCCCGGAGGCACATATTGAACGGGTACGGGGAACCGCCGCAGAAAACCGGGCCTATGTGGAGAAGTCCGGCAAATGGGCTGACGATCCCAAGGCAGATACCAGCGTCCCCGGCACGTTTGAGGAATGGGGAGAACTGCCAGACGAGCCGGGACAAGGGGCACGAACGGATATAGCCCAGCTGTATGAAATGATAGCGGACGGCATGAGCAACGCCGAGATCATGGCCCAAAATCCAGACCTTGCCCTGCACATTGGAAAGATGGACAAGATCAGGCAGGATATTTTAGAGGCCAGATACCGGGAAGAATTTCGGCAGTTGGATGTGACCTATATTTTCGGCCCCACAGGAACGGGCAAGACCAGAGGAGTCATGGAGAAGCATGGGTACGCTAGTGTATATCGAATTACAGATTATACAAATCACCCTTTCGACAGGTATTCTCAGGAGCCGGTCTTATTGTTCGATGAATTTCGATCCAGTTTAATGATCGGTGATATGCTGGACTACTTAGACGGCTATCCCCTGGCGCTCCCGGCAAGGTACGCCAACCGGCAAGCCTGTTACACCACGGTCTATCTTATTTCCAACATAGGACTCTCCGCACAATATCGCAATCTTCAGGAGAATGAACCGGCCACCTGGAAAGCATTTCTCCGCCGTATTCATCATGTGATTGAGTACCACCGGGACAAGCCCCCCACGGATCACGGCCCCGCCCTGGACTACATATTTCCCCCGCCCAAACCTGTGCCCGATTGGGTCAAGGAGATTGAGGACGAGGAAACACCCCCGGAGCAATTTGGCCTCCCGTTTTGACGTTGCTGAAATGGCAACAAACCTTGCCGCTCCTGGCATTGCAGGATTCCTGTCCCCGTGATACCATTAGGCCATCAAGAGGGACAACCCCTCACCAATTTTAAGGAGGACTTAAACAATGGATATTATTAGAACTATGCCCCTGCACCGGAGCCGTTCCGGTTTGGCCTGTCTTTATGAGTGTGGAGGAGGTCTTACAAACACCGGCGGGGCTCAGTTAGTAACCTCTCCCACAGGTAAGCCCAAGCGTGCGATTCATATTCGCACACATGGGAATCTGTGCAATGATGACCACGCACTGATTCCTGTTAAAGTAGGGGACTGCGTGGTGTCTGTAGACAGACACTGGGACAGGGTCTCCATTCAGGTGGAGCGTATCACGGCTATTGACGGTGATACTGCCACTTTAGAGCGTACGGATGATCTTATCTCCTACGACGCAATCCAGGCAGCAGTTGAGAAGTCCCGGGATTACCACTGCCGCCAGCCATACTACATCCAACAGTTATTTGAGGAGCAGCCAACAGCTCAGGCAGAGAACGACATCATGGAAGATATTGAGGAACCGGTATTTTTTGAGGAGGATGAATTCGATGAAATTTGATCTGATTGTAAATGCTCCATTGGAGCCTCGTGTTTTCCGGGTGGTCACTGTGATTAACGGTGTCCCCTGTATCTCTGTAACCAAAC
>DWZJ01000097.1 GCA_019118245.1 Candidatus Oscillibacter excrementigallinarum | reverse complement strand
GGGAGTTCGAGCAGATGGAGCTGGAGTTCTTCTGCAAGCCCGGCACGGACCTGGAGTGGTTCCAGTACTGGCGGACCTACTGCCATGACTGGCTGATGGGCCTGGGCATCCAGGAGGAGAACCTGCGGCTCCGGGACCATGAGAAGGAGGAGCTGGCCTTCTACTCCAAGGCCACCACAGACTTCGAGTATCGGTTCCCCTTCGGCTGGGGCGAGCTGTGGGGCGTGGCGGACCGGACCGACTACGACCTGAAGCAGCACCAGGAGCACTCCGGCCAGGATCTGACCTACTTCGACCAGGAGCAGAACGCCCACTATATCCCCTACGTCATCGAGCCCTCTCTGGGCGCGGACCGGATGACCCTGGCATTGCTGGTGGAGGCCTACGACGAGGAGGTGGTGGACCCGGCCAAGAACGACGTCCGCACGGTCATGCACTTCCACCCGGCCATCGCCCCCTTCAAGTGCGCGGTGCTGCCCCTCTCCAAGAAGCTGTCCGACAAGGCCCGGGAGATCCAGGCGGAGCTCTCCCGCGACTGGATGGTGGACTTCGACGACACCGGCTCCATCGGCAAGCGGTACCGCCGGGAGGACGAGATCGGCACCCCGTACTGCATCACGGTGGACTTTGACACCGTGGGCGACGCGGACAAGGCCGGCGACAACTGCGTCACCGTCCGGGACCGGGATACCATGGAGCAGGTGCGTCTGCCCATCGACCAGCTGAAGAGCTATCTGGCGGAGAAGCTGGCGTACTGATTTTGAAAAACGGGGCCGCGGGGATTCTCCGCGGCTCGTTTTCACAACCTGATGAAAAGAGGGACGACGGTTGAAGAGACGGAGACAGGCCCTGGGACCGCTGTGGCTGCGGCTGGTGATGTTTCTGGGCGGGAGCCTGTGCATGGGAATGGCCGTGGCGGTAGCCGTCCAGTGGGTGGTCACGGGATCGGTCGGGGACATCCGGGAGTGGTTCGAAAAGTGGCCGACGTATCTGCTTCTGACAGGCGTGCTCTGCGGTGCCGTGGTATTCACGCTGGGGGCATTGCTGGGGCGGCTCTGGCTCTCCGCCGTTCTGGTGGGAGCGGTGGGGCTGGTGCTGGCCCTAGTGGATTACTTCAAGACCACCATCAACGGAACCCCGCTGGAGCTGGCGGACTTCGGCCTGGCCACTCAGCTGGGGGATGTGGCCGGTGTGGCGGGAACGCTTCGTCCGCCGGAGGACTTCTGGAGAGCGTTGATCGCCCTGGCCATCTGCGCAGGGCTCTTGTTCCTGGTGCGGCGGCTGACGGTGTTCACCGGCCGGGTCCGGTTCCTCACCTTCTCCATCTCCCTGGCGCTGACCGTGGGACTGTTCTCCGCTCCGGGGGCCCAGGCGGTGGGTGAGGTCTTTCAGGTGGATGTGAACACCCGCCTGGACGCCGCCAACAGCCATGACACCTACGGACTGATCCTGAGTCTCTGGCGGGCCAGCTGTCTCCAGGCCAAGGAGAGTCCGGAGGGCTACAGCGAGGCCTATATGCAGGAGGTCCTGGCCCGGATCGACGAGCTCCTGACCGAGGACAGCGGCTCTACAGACAGCGGCACGCCCACAGAGGAGACTGCGGTGCGGCCCAACGTCATCATGGTGCTGTCGGAGTCCTTCTATGACCTGACGGAGCTGCCGGACCTCCAATTTGAGCGGGACCCGCTGGAGAACTTCCACGCCCTGGAGAGCGAGAGCATCAGCGGCACGTTCCACAGCCACTATCTGGGCTACGGCACCGGGTATCTGGAGATGTCCATGCTGTACGGCATCACGGGGCTGGACTTCGGGCCGGGGACGAACATCTGCTTTCTGGAGGATGACGCCTATGACAAGCTGGACTCGCTGGCGGAGCAGTATACCAAGGGCGGCGGATATACGGCTGAGATGCTCCATGGATATGATAACAGCCTTTATAACCGGACGGTGACGTATCCCCTGATGGGCTTTTCCCAGCTGCTGTTCTCCGCCGATATTCAGGAGCTGGGCTTCCCGTGGGAGGGGAGTCTCTACGGCGGCTATTACATGAAGGACAGCTACCTCTTCCAGGGCGTACTGAACCAGATGGAGGCCATCAACGACAGCGGGGACCGGGCATTCCTCTACGCCATCACCATGGAGAATCACCAGCCCTTCAACCCGGACAAGTTCGACTATGCGTGCCAGATCGACGTCACCAGCGACACCCTCGGCGAGGAGGACATGGCCATCGTGCGGGTGATGCTGGAGGGAATCACCCGGGCGGACCAGGCGCTGGGGGAGCTGACGAACGCCCTGCGGGACTCCCCGGAGCCCACCATTGTGGTGTATTTCGGTGACCACCGGCCCAACCTGTTCATGACAGACGGGGAGACGGTGTATACGAAGCTGGGTCTCTGCCCCAGCAACGACACGGTGGACTGGACCCTGGAGGAGGTCAATGACCTCTACTCCACAGACTACCTGATCTGGGCCAACGACGCGGCGCTGCTCCAGGGCCAGGCCGGTACCCGGCGGGACAGCAGCATCACCGCCATCGGGCCCCAGCTGCTGGCGCTCACCGGCCAGCCCATCAGTCGGTACTGGGCCCTGCTGGAAAAGGTCAGTCAGGTGTGTCTCACCAACATCGACCGGTATTTTGTGGACGGGCAGGGCGTTCCCAGTGCCAGCGCGGAGGAGGCGGATCTCTCCGATGAGGCCCGGGAGCTGCTGCGGCTGCGGGAGGACGTGATCTATGACGCCCTGTATGGACGCCAGTATATCACCGACGCCATGAACGAACCGGTCCAGCAGCCTTAACAGAGAATGAGCGCCGCAGGCAGCTGCCTGCGGCGCTTGGTTTTGCACGAAAATCGGTCCATTGTGGAAAAGCGGAAGGGGCGGGACCGTCAAAGAGCAGGTCCTCCGGCTTCCTGCCAGGTCCGGAGCAGGACTTTTGCGGGACGGTCATAGACCGCTGTGGAAAACGGGTACTTTGGCAGGGCCGCCAGCTTCAAGGGGGCCACATGGCAGTAGCCGTTGGGATGCTTCTCCAAATACCGCTGGTGGTAGGATTCCGCCGGGTAGAAGCAGGTCAGGGGCTTCAGCTCCACGGCGAAGAAGGGGACAGCCGCGGCTTCCAGGGCGGCGATGGGGCGGATGACCGCCTCGTCCGCCGGATCTGTCCAGTACACGCCGGTCTGGTACTGGCTGCCGATGTCCGGCCCCTGGCGGTTGGGGGTCTCCGGATCGATGGAGGCGAAGAAGGCAAAGAGCAGATGGAGGAGGGAAATGGCGGTGTCCTCATACGTCACCCGCACCGCCTCCCGGAAGCCAGTGAGGCCGGTGCAGACGTCGTCGTAGTTGGCATGAGCCTCGCTGTCCCCATTGGCGTAGCCGGCGGTGACATCCGCCACGCCGGGCAGGCGGCGGTATAATGATTCCATGCCCCAGAAACAGCCGCCGGCAAAGCAGATGTTCCGCTCCATCAGGCAAACATCCCCATGAAGCCGTCCGGCCGCTCCTGGGCCTGGCTCCAGATCTGCTGGAAGGCCTCAGCCGTGATGGCGTGGGCCTCCACCTCTCCGGGCCGGTTCAGCGTCCGCAGGTCCTCCGGATAGGGGGTGGGAGACAGGGCTTCCTCCCGGCCATAGGAGCCGCCGTAGGCGAAGCACAGGCCGTTTGGATAGAACTCCACCCGCCGAAGTTCCCGGCGGTCGTCATCCAGCTCCGCGTAGATGTGACGGGGCTCGTCCTCTTCCTCCAGGTTTTGTTCAATCAGCACATAGAGCATTCGATCCCCTCCTTGTGGAAAAAGTCCTGGATGGCGGCGGCGTCCGCCTGGACGCTGCCCTGGGCAAAGCCGTTCCGCCCGCCGCCCCGGCCGGAGAGGGCGCTGTTCAGCCGCTTCACCAGGGGGGAGATGTCATCGCCGCCGGCGTGGACCAGGGCGTAGACGTGGGAAGTCCCCTCTCCGGCAAAGACAGCGGCCAGCCCTCCGGTGGACTTGGCCACGGCGTCCGCCAGCTTTCGGGCGCCGTCCGGCCGCATGGGGGGCTCTAGGAGCAGGACATCTCCCCGGCCCGCCAGGGCCTGGGCCCGGAGGGAGAAGAGCCGGTCTTCCAGCTCTGTCATCCGCTGCTTGGCGGCGGCCAGCTCCGCGCTCTGCCGCTCCACGGCGGCCAGGGTGTCCCGGGGCTTCACCGACAGCAGCTGGGCCACGGCATGGTCCTGCTCATAGACCTGGGAGAGGTAGCGGTAGGCCCGCTGCCCGCAGAGGATCTCCAGCCGGACGCCCTCCCGGAACTTCTGGCAGGAGAGGACCTTGATGAGCCCCACCTCTCCGGCCCGGGCCACATGGGTGCCGCAGCAGGCACAGCAGTCCGCCCCGGGAAAGGAGACGATCCGTACCTGGCCGGTGAGCTCCTTTTTGCTGCGGTAGTCCAGGGACGCCAGGGCTTCGGGCGTGGGGAAGGTGATCTCCGCCGGAGTATTTGTCCAGATGGTCTCATTGGCCTGTTTCTCCGCTTCCAGCACCTGCTCCCAGGTCAGTTCCCGGTCGTAGTCGATGGTGACGGTGTCCGCCCCCAGGTGAAAGCCCACGTTGCTGCAGTCGTACAGGGCGCACAGCAGGCCGGAGAGGATGTGTTCCCCGGAGTGCTGCTGCATATGGTCGAACCGCCGGGGCCAGTCGATGGCACCCTCCACTTCGGTGCCGATTTCCACAGGAGCGCCGCAGGTGTGGAAGATCACGCCGTCCTTTTCGTGGACATCGGTGACGGCGGCGCCGCCCAGGGTGCCGTGGTCCGCCGGCTGCCCGCCTCCCTCCGGGTAGAAGGCGGTCCGGTCCAGGGTCACCAGATAGCCGGTTTTGGATGGTTCACAGGTGAGGACCCTGGCGGTGAAGGCGGTGAGATAGGGGTCCTGGTAATAGAGCTTTTCGGTTTCCATGGGGAAAACTTCCTTTCGTTCCACGGATTTCCGTGGGGGGGTGGGGGGAGTGCGTCCGATTGGACGGGGAATCCAACCGGGTTGCCGGTTTGTCCCAATGCACCCCCCATTTCTCTTTTGGTCTTGCCAAAAGAGAAACGGGCCGTGCACGGTCCAAAGAGAAAAAACGCTTTAACGCGCTCCGGTGCAGTGGCCCTCCGCGCGACGGGGGTCGGCGTAT
>DWZJ01000096.1 GCA_019118245.1 Candidatus Oscillibacter excrementigallinarum | reverse complement strand
ATCGGCATCCCCGCCGAGCGCATCTTCAAGTTCGGCAAGGAGGACAACTTCTGGGAGCACGGCTCCGGCCCCTGCGGCCCCTGCTCCGAGATCTACTACGACCGGGGCCCCGAGTGGGGCTGCGGCAAGCCCGGCTGCACCGTGGGCTGTGACTGCGACCGGTATATCGAGGTCTGGAACGTGGTGTTCTCCCAGTTCGACAATGACGGCGAGGGCCACTACACCGAGCTGAAGCAGAAGAACATCGACACCGGCATGGGCCTGGAGCGGCTGGCCTGCGTCAGCCAGAACGTGGCCTCCCTCTTTGACGTGGACACGGTGATGAACATCACCAACAAGGTCAGTGAGATCACCGGCGCCAAGTACGAGCAGAGCGACAAGATCGACGTGTCCCTCCGGGTCATCACCGACCACATCCGCTCCGCCACCTTCATGATCTGCGACGGCGTGCTGCCCTCCAACGAGGGCCGGGGCTACGTTCTCCGCCGCCTGCTGCGCCGGGCCGCCCGCCACGGCAAGCTGCTGGGGGTAAACCATCCCTTCCTGTACGAGGTCTGCGACACCGTGGTCCACGAGAACGAGGGCCACTACCCCGAGCTGCGGGAGCGGCAGGCCTATATCACCAAGGTCATCCGCACGGAGGAGGAGAACTTCGCCAAGACCCTGGACGCCGGCATGAAGATCTACGACGAGATGCTGGCGGCCCACAAGGCCCAGGGCGAGACCGTGTTCTCCGGCGCCGACGCCTTCAAGCTGTACGACACCTACGGCTTCCCCATCGATCTGACCATGGAGATGGCGGAAGAGGCCGGCATGACCGTGGATGAGGCCGCCTTCCGCGCCCTGATGGAGGAGCAGAAGGTCCGCGCCCGCAAGGCCCGGGAGGCCCTGGGCGACCTGGGCTGGGCCGGCATCGAGTTCGGCAAGGACATGCCCGCCACGGAGTTCGTGGGCTATGACCGCACCAGCGAGCAGGGCAAGGTCCTGGCCCTGGTGGCCGACGGTGAGCTGCGGGACGAGCTGGCCCAGGGCGTGGAGGGCATCCTGGTGCTGGACCAGACGCCGTTCTACGCCGAGATGGGCGGCCAGGTGGGGGACCACGGCACCATCCAGGGCCCCAACGGCACCTTCGCCGTGACGGACGTCCAGAAGAACAAGGGCGGCAAGTTCATGCACACCGGCAAGGTGGTCTCCGGCACCCTCAGCGTGGGGGAGACCGTTACCGCCTCCATCGACGCGGACCGGCGCAAGGCCATCATGCGGGCCCACAGCGCCACCCATCTGCTGGACGCGGCGCTGAAGAAGGTCCTGGGGGACCACGTGCACCAGGCGGGCTCCCTGGTGGAGCCGGACCGGCTGCGGTTCGACTTCACCCACTTTGAGGCCATCACCCCGGAACAGCTGGCCCAGGTCGACAAGCTGGTGAATGACGCCATCCTGGAGGGCTACCCCGTGGTGACGGAGGTCCTGCCCATCGAGGAGGCCAAGAAGAAGGGCGCCGTGGCCATGTTCGGTGAGAAGTACGGCGACATTGTCCGCGTGGTGGAGATGGGTGACTTCTCCATGGAGTTCTGCGGCGGCACCCATCTGGACAACACCGCCAAGGCCGGCCCCTTCCGAATCAAGTCCGAGGGCTCCGTGGCCTCCGGCGTCCGCCGGATCGAGGCCACCGTGGGCCAGCTGAGCCTGGACACCATGAATAGAAATCAGGAGATGCTGTTCCATGCCGCCCAGGTGCTCAAGACAACCCCCGGCGAGCTGGCCGCCAAGGCGGAGCAGCAGGTGGCGGAGATGAAGGAGCTGCGCCACGAGCTGGAGAAGTTCAAGTCCGAGGCGTCCCTGGGCGAAGCCCGGCAGTTCCTGACCGCCGCCAAGGAGGTGGGGGGCCTGAAGGTCCTGACCGCCGTCCGCAACGGCATGGACGCAAACGCCCTGCGGAAGATGGGCGATTTCCTGCGGGACAAGGCCCCGGACGTGGTGGCGGTGCTGGCCTCCGCTAACGAGGGGAAGATCACCTTCCTGGCGGTCTGCGGCCCGGAGGCCGTGAAGAAGGGCATCAAGGCCGGCGAGCTGGTGAAGAGCGTCTGCGCCGTCTGCGGCGGCAAGGGCGGCGGCAAGCCGGATTCCGCCATGGGCGGCGGCAGCGACCTGCTGAAGCTGGACGATGCCCTGGCCACCGTGGACGATTTCGTGGCGGAGAAGTTGAAGTAAGACGTCCCATTGGACGGGGAGTTTCAGCCATGGGGATGGCTGGGCAGATGCACCCCCCATTGTCGTCGTCGCAAAGTCCGCTAAGCTCCGTTTCCGCCTACGGCGAAAACTGCGCCCGCTCCCTTGCTCCTCCTCTCCCCACCGCGCGGGGCGCGGCGGGGGCCCCATATTTGGTCTTGCCAAAAGAGAAACGGGCCGTGCACGGTCCAAAAGAAAAGAACGCTTTTTGTCGCGCTCCGGCACCTTCGTGCCTCCGCGCTGTACGGGGGTTGACGAGAGATGGTGCATGTGGATTTGCGATGGCGTTCCGACGGGCGCGGCGGGGTGCAGTACAGGCTTGATGGCTGATTTCCGCGGCGCGGGTGCGGAGGGCAACGGGTTGCAAGAACGCATTTGACCAGCTTCTCTTTCCACGCGTTCCGCTTCGCTACGCGCTGCCCTGGCGGGCGTGGGGCTTGTACCACACAAGACCGAAAGCCTTCCGCGTCCCCGTAGGGGCCGATGCCCTCATCGGCCCGTTGCAGTAGCTTCTTCGCGGGACAGCCAGCGGCAGCGAAAAGAGAAGCTGCTCAATGCGATAACCACCCCGACGCCGTCGGAACCATCCGCCGCGGGACGGCAATATCGATCTCGCAGAAGAGAATAGCGTGCCCGACGGCCAGCTCAAATCGGAGCAGGCACCGATACGCCGACCCCCGTCGCGCGCGGAGGGCCACTGCACCGGAGCGCGCCAGGCGCCTTTTTCTCTTCCACCGGGCGCGGCGCATTCTCTTTTTGGCGCAACCAAAAGGGGCCCCCGCCGCGCCCCGCGCGGTGGGGAAAGGAGGAGCAAGGGAGCGGGCGCAGTTTTCGCCGCAGGCGGAAACGGAGTTGAGCGGACTTTGCGACGACGCAATGGGGGGCGCACCCCCTGTGGGAACGGCCCCCGGCGGGAAACCCCGCCCCGAAAGGAGAAAAATTATGTCAACTCGTAAGGACCTCCAGACTTTTTTCAGCCTGCCCCTGGACTTCTCCATGCTGGAGCTGGAGCCGGAGACGGGCGCTGACCCGGTGCGGTATTTCTGCACCCCGGAGAATGCCGAGATCATCGGCTGGGGCAGCAGCGGCACCCACTTCGTCCTCCTGCCGGGGGACGAGGCGGTGTACTGCGTGGAGCCGGAGCTGGCAGGGGAGGGCACCTTCGTCCTGCCGGTGGGGGCGGATTTCCGGGAGTTCCTGTCCCATGTGCTCTTCTGCAAATGCACCAGCCCCCTGGCCCAGATCTTTATGACGGACGAGGCCCGGTTCCGGCGGCTGCTGGCGAACAATGCCGCCAACACCTGGCCGGGCTGTGAGGAGGACTTCAAGAGACGGGACGACTCCCTGGCGGCGGTGGCGGAGACCTTCGGCATCCAGCCCCGGGACCCCTTCCGGCGGGTGAAGGCGCTCCAGGCGATTTTCGACCCGTCGGTGCTGGTGTTTTCTGACGAGTACTACGACACCCTGGGCCTGGAGCACCCGTCACGCCCGGAGGATCGAGACATCATCACCGGCCGCGATGTGGCCGCCACCACCATCTTTTATACGGATCATCAGGAGGACGCCCCATGAAAAAAGTCAGGATCACCGTCTTGAAAACCACCCTGGACCAGGAGCTGGCGGCGGAGTACGGCGCCGAGGGCCTGGGGCCCTGCCCCATGCTGCGGGAGGGCCAGGTGTTCTACGCCGACTACGCCAAGCCGGAGGGGCTCTGCGATGAGGCCTGGAAGGCCATCTACCAGTATGTGTTCGCCCTGGCCCACGGGGCGGGGGAGGGCCTGTTCTACTACGGCGACTGGATCCGCAAGCCCGGCGTGGCCATCTGCTCCTGCAACGACGGGCTCCGCCCCGTGATCTTCAAGCTGGAGGCCACGGACGAGGAGTCGGTCATCGACTACACGCCGGTTCGGTAAGAGTTGCCTGTTTCCAATATCATACAAGTAAATTTCCTTCACAGAGAAAGGAGGGCTGCCCATGCTGCCCAAGGACCCGTACATCCTCCTGAGCTTCGTCAACGCCCGGCTCCGGGACCAGTACGCGGACCTGGAGGACCTGTGCGCGTCCCTGGACGCGGACGAGCAGTCCCTGCGGGAGACGCTGGCGGGGCTTGACTATCGCTACGATCCCGCGTATCATCAGTTTGTATCCATCCCATCAAAGGAGGTTTGAAAATGTCCGATTGCCTATTCTGCAAGATCATCGCCGGGGAGATCCCCAGCAGCAAGGTCTACGAGGACGACGTGTGCTATGCCTTCAACGACATCGATCCCCAGGCACCCACCCATTTCCTGGTGGTGCCCAAGGCCCACATCGGCTCCGTGTCCGAGATCGACGGGGGCAACAGCGCCGTGGTGGCCCACATCTTCGAGGTCATCGCCAAGCTGACGAAGGAGCAGGGCCTGGAGAGCTACCGGGTGGTCTCCAACATCGGTGAGCAGGCGGGCCAGAGCGTGTTCCACCTGCACTTCCACGTCCTCAGCGGACGGGATATGACGTGGCCCCCCGGTTAAACTACAGGGGGAGCAGGCTCCCCCTGTAAGACCCCCACCACCAGTCTGCGGACTGGTGTGTGCGCCCAAGGCGCACGG
Source organism: Candidatus Oscillibacter excrementigallinarum (assembly GCA_019118245.1). Classification (GTDB taxonomy): domain Bacteria; phylum Bacillota; class Clostridia; order Oscillospirales; family Oscillospiraceae; genus Oscillibacter; species Oscillibacter excrementigallinarum. The sequence continues at coordinate 15,090 of DWZJ01000096.1, read as the reverse complement.
GTCAAAGAATTTTCGGCAGGTACACGCCCTGCCGAAAATGATTGGATTTCTTGATTTGCCGTCGGCAAATCAACTGGGGAAACCGATGGTTTCCCCTAGACCCTTTCCTTTGCAAAAAAAAGACAGCGCCCTGCGGCGCTGTCTTTTTTGATGGGGAGATCAGGCGGCGATCTCCGGGATGGAGAGTTCCTCAAAGTCAGAGAAGTCGGGGAAGGTGATGCGGACGCGGTCGCCGGTGGCGTTGACGGTCATGCTCATGTCGTAGGCCGCCGTCATGACCATGGGCGTGCCGCCCTCCTCGGCGGGGACTGTCATCTCTATGGAGTAGGTCATCTGGATGTCCTTCAGGTCGCCGCTGCGGTCCACGGTGTAGACGGCGGTGATGTCGCCGAAATGGGACCCCTCCGCAATGGGGCCAACCAAGTCAGAGCCATCCGGGAACTCGCGAAGTATATGGAGCATCCCTTCCATGCTGGAGCCGGTGATCACCATGGTGTATACCGTGTTGGCACCCTGGGTCTGGACGGTGATGGAGTCCACCATAGCCAGGCCGCTGACATTGACCATGTCCAGGTCAGCGGTGGCCTGGGCCTGTTCGATCAGAGCCAGCTGCTCCGCCAGGTCCGCCTGGGTCTTGGTGCGGACGGCTTCGCCGTTCTCCACCGTGCTCTCCACATACACCCAGCCGTCCTTCAGCCATTCCCGCGTGGTCATGGTCTCGCCCATCATGCCGATGTCAAAGTCACAGGCCATCTGCAGGTCGTCCTCGTCCAGGATCATCTGCATACTGCCTTCCATGGTCATGGGCATGGAGACGGTCTCCCCGTCTTGGGCGACGGCCATATCAATGTTGGCGGCGACATCCACATCCATGGCGGTGCTGCTGTCCGTCCCGGCGCTGGCCTGCTGCAGGGCTCGGTAGGCCTCGATCTTCTCCGTCATGGGAGCGGCGGCTTCGGCGTCCACGGCGTCGCTGTCGATCAGGCTCTTCAGCAGGTAGGCGCTGCCGTCCTTCAGGTCCGTGCCCAGGGCCTGGTAGGTGACGGCGGCCAGATCATCCCGCAGGAAGGTGCCGGGGAACATCAGGGGATCATAGAACCCCTTTTCCTGGGCAAAGGCCAGGGCGTCGGCGTACTGGAAGTCCGTGCCGTCCTCATACCCCAGGGCCCGCAGCAGGAAGGCGCAGTACATCTTCGCACTGCACGCCCCGGTGCCGAATTTTGTGGCGGAGGTGCCGTTGGTGATGCCCTGCTGGTACAGATAGGCCACATAGGGGGCGGCGGTGGCGCCCACGTCGGTGAAGGGCATGGTCAGCTCGCCGGCGGCATAGGCATCCCGGGCCTCATCCTCGGCTCCCAGCAGCCGCACCAGCATGATGGCGGCCTCGGAGCGGGTGGGGGCCCGGTCCAGCTCAAAGCCGTCGGACGTGCCCCGGAACACGCCGATGGCGGCCAGGTCCTCCGCCACGGCATCGTAGTCCGAGGCGGAGGCGGTCACGGCCATTGCCGCCGTCAGCAGCAAGGTCGCGGCCAGAACGGTGAAGATGCGTTTCATGGAGATCCCTCTCTTTCTGCGTTATTTGACACCGCAGATCGCGGCGTCCTTTCCCTTATCATAGTCTGCGGCCATCAGGAAAGTCAAGCGGTTTCCCCCAATGGGCTTTACACACGGGAGATCTTCTGCTATGATGGATCAAGTGCCACCGTATGGGTGAAAATCTTCAGAGAAATGTTGCCGTTTGGTAGCATCTTTTTGAGGTGTTGTTATGCAATTCCAACGGCTGGAGGATCTGCGGGTGGACCACGACAAGACGCAGACCCAGATCGCGGCCTATCTGAACATGAGCCGCAACGTATACTGGCGCTACGAGAAGGGCGTGCGGGAGATCCCCACCTGGGCCGTGCTGAAGCTGGCGGACTTCTATGGCGTCAGCACCGATTATCTGCTGGGCAGGACGGATGTGCCCGCGCCCTACCCGCCCGCCAAAAGCAAATGAGGCGGCTGGCGGCCTTTGCGGCCTCCTTCGCCGCGGGGATCTATCTGGCCCAGTATCTGCTGCTGCAAAACTGCCTGCTGCCCCTGGCGGCGGGGTGTTTTGCTGCGGCCTGCCTGGCCCTGCTGCTGCCGGGCCTCTGGCGGAAGCGGGTGCTGCTCATCGGCACGGGCCTGGCGTTGGCGCTGGGGTGGAACTGGCTGTACGGCTACGCCGTCCGGGACCCGCTGGTCAGCCTGTCAGGCATCGAGCGGACAGCCTCCATGACCCTTTTGGAGTACGCCGTCCCCACGGACTACGGCGCCAAGGTGACGGTGAAGCTGGAGGGCTACCCCCTGGGCAAGGCGGTCTACTACGGCGGGGAGGATCTGTTGGACCTCCAGCCGGGCCAGACGGTGACGGCCCAGGTGAAGTTCCAGGACGCCGCCCGGCTCCGGGAGGACACCATCACCAACTTCACCTCCCAGGGGGTGTTCCTGCTGGCCTACCAGCGGGGAGAGGACGCCGCCTATGACACCGGCTCCGCCGGTTCGCCCCGGTGGTGGCCCGCCCGGGCGGCCCGGGCCATGCAGGAGCATGTGGCGGAGCTCTTTGACGGAGATGAGGCGGCGTTCCTCAGCGCCATCCTCACGGGAGACACCTCCGCCCTGTCGGACGAGGCTCGGTCGGACCTGTCGGAGGCGGGCCTGAGCCACATCCTGGCGGTGTCCGGCATGCACTGCGGCTTTCTCATGACGCTGCTGTCCCTGCTGGGCAGCTATCGCCGCCGGCTGATGGCGGCGGTGGGTGTGCCCGTTCTGGTGTTCTACGCATTTCTCACCGGGGCCAGCCCCTCGGTGGTCCGGGCCTGCATCATGGTGCTGTTTGGCTTGGCTGCTCCGCTGTTCCAGCGGGACAGCGACCCGCCCACGACCCTCTCCGCCGCCCTGTTTCTGATCCTGCTGGCGAACCCCTTCGCCGCGGCCTCCATCAGTCTGCAGCTGTCCTTTGGGGCCATGGCGGGCCTTCTCTGGCTGACGCCCAGGATCCAGGACCTGCTGCTGGGGGAGAGATCCCGGGGAAGGGTGTACCGGCTGCTCGCCTCCAGCCTGTCGGCCACCGTGGGGGCCATGGTGTTCACGGTGCCTCTGTGCGCCGTCTACTTCGGCTCCCTGGTGCTGATCTCGCCGGCGAGCAACCTGCTGTGCCTGACGGCCTCCAGCCTGGTGTTCATGCTGGGGCTCGGGGCGGTGCTGTTGAGCTTCCTCTGGATGCCCCTGGGGGCGGTGATCGGCTTTGTCCCGGCCCTGCTGGCGAAGTACATCCTCTGGGCGGCCGGGCTGCTCTCGTCCATTCCCCACCACGCCCTGTACTTTACCAACCCATACCTGAAATACTGGCTGGTGTTCCTGTACGTGCTGTTTGCCGCCGCCTGTTTCCTGCGGCCCCGGCAGCGGCGGAAATACGCCGTGGCCACGGCCCTGGCGGCGGTGTCTCTGGCGGTGACGGTGTATCTGGGCGCGCCCCACTACACCCGCAGCGGCCTGGACGCCTATGTGCTGGACGTGGGCCAGGGGGAGAGCGTGCTGCTGTCCTCCGGCGGGCGGTTCGCCCTGGTGGACTGCGGCAGCCGCAACAGCTGGTACGATGCCGGCGGCATCGCGGCGGACCACCTGGCCACCATGGGCTGCGGGACCCTGGACTACCTGATCCTGACCCATTACGACTACGACCACGTCTCCGGCGTGACGGAGCTGCTGGCCCGGACCCGGGTGGACACCCTTCTGCTGCCGGACGTGGCCGACGACGCCGGGATGCGGCTCCAGGTGGAGCTGGCCGCCCGGGACCACGGCGTGAACATCCGATACGTCCGGGAGGAGACGGCCCTGCCCCTGGGGGAGAGCGGCCTCACCGTCTACCCGCCGGGGGAGGTGACGGGAGACAACGAGCAGTGTCTGGCCATCCTATGCACCCACGGCGGCTATGACCTGCTGATCACTGGCGACATGAATATGGCGGCGGAGCGGCAGCTGATCGCCAATTACGACCTGCCGGACATCGAGGCATTGGTGGTGGGCCACCACGGCTCCAAATCCTCCACCTCGGAGGAGCTGCTGGAGGCGGTGAAGCCGGAGACCGGCATCATCAGCGTGGGAGACAACAGCTACGGCCACCCCACGGACGACGCCCTCCGCCGCCTGGTGCTGGCGGAGGTGGACATCTACCGGACGGACAAGCAGGGCACCGTCCATCTATCTGTGAATTGAGGTATCAGACCCATGGCATACGCGAAAAAGACACCCAAGGCCAGTGAGGCCTTCCAGAAGCTGAAAAACGACCTGGCCGCCGGCAGGGCGGAGAACGCCTACATCTTCTACGGCGAGGAGACCTACCTCCGGGAGTACTATCTCAAGGAGCTGCGGAAGAAGCTGATCCCCGCCGGGTTCGAGGAGTTCAACTACCACACCCTGGAGGGGAAGGACCTGACGGTCCAGACCCTGGTGGAGACGGCGGAGGCCATGCCCATGCTGGCGGAGCGGACGCTGATCGTGGTGTCGGACTTCGACCTCTTCAAGCTGAACGAGGACCAGCGGGAGCGGCTCATCGCCTTTCTGGAGGATATCCCGCCCTACTGCTGCGTGGTGTTCCTCTACGACACGGTGGACTACAAGCCCAACCGCACCATGAAGAAGCTGTACAAGGCCGTCACCGACCACGTGCAGGCGGTGGAGTTCCGTCCGGCGGACAACAGCGACCTGGTGGTGTGGATCGCCCGGCGGTTCAAGGCCCTGGGGAAGGAGATCGACCGCCAGACGGCGGAGTACCTCATCTTCACCTGCGGCGGCCTGATGACGGGTCTGGTGCCGGAGATCGCCAAGATCGGCGCCTACGCCAAGGGCAGGGCCATCACCCAGAAGGACATCGACGCGGTGGCGGACCCGGTGCTGTCGGCGGAGGTGTTCCGGCTGTCCGACGCGGTGCTGGCCGGGGACTACGACAAGGCGGCCCGCATCCTGGGGGACCTGCTGAAGATGCAGACGGAGCCCATCATGATCCTGGCGGCCCTGGGCAGCCAGCTGCGGCGCATCTACACCGCAAGGCTTGCCATCGACAGCGGCAAGGACAAGTACTGGCTCATGGAGCTGTGGGAGATGAAGAGCGACTACCCGGCAAAGCTGCTGCTCTCCGCCGCCAAAAAGACCACCGCCGCCTGGTGCGCCGACGCGGTGCGGATGTGCCAGGTGCTGGACCGGCGGATGAAGAGCGAACGGGGCATGGATGCCGCCGGGGAGCTGAAGCTGCTGCTGGTGCGTCTGGGGGCGCAGCGGCGATGAAGCAGGCCATTCGGGAGGTCATCGTGGTGGAGGGCCGCTACGACAAGAACGCCCTGAGCCAGGTGGTGGACGCCACCATCGTCACCCTGGGGGGCTTCGCCGTGTTCAACGACCGGGAGAAGCTGGCCTTCCTCCGCCGCCTGGCGGAGGAGCGGGGGCTCATCGTGCTGACGGACAGCGACGGGGCCGGGTTCGTCATCCGCAATTACCTGAAGGGGGCCCTGCCCAGGAATCAGGTGAAGCAGGCCTACATCCCGGACATCCACGGCAAGGAGCGCCGCAAGCGGGCCCCCGGCAAGGAGGGCAAGCTGGGGGTGGAGGGCATGAAGCCCGCCGTCCTGCTGGAAGCCCTCCGCCGGGCCGGAGCCACCTTTGAGGATGAGGAGGCCGTGGGGGAGCGCCGGCAGGACCCCATCACCAAGGCGGACCTCTATGCCCTGGGCCTCACCGGGGGGCAGGACAGCGCCGCGAAGCGCCGGGCCCTGCTGAAAGCGCTGGACCTGCCGGAGCACCTGACGCCCAATGCCATGCTGGAGGCCCTGAACCTCCTCTACAGCCGGGAGGCGTTCCTCGCCCGGGCGGAGGAAGCCCGATCAGACCAGTAAAGATCTGATACCAGGGACTCGACTGTTTTCGACAGCATCTGACAAAAGGCTGGTGCTAAAATTTTCTCAGCCGTGTGTGGCTTACAGACAGGAGGAGGAAATCGAGGTGCGGGCCTTCTTGGTAGGGAGAAGGCCGTGCCGCGGCGTGCCGGTGGACTACTTTCTGCTGGTGGAGGAGCGGGACACTTTCTGGGAGCACTACGGCATCCGTGTGGAGAGCGGCGGGGAACGGGCGGAGATCCAGCACATCACCGTATCCTGGGCCGGTATTCTGTCGCTGCTGTCCAAGCTGATGCAGGGAGGGGTCACGCCTGTCGCGGCACGGTACATCGTGGAGGACTGGCTGCTGGAGTAGGTCCGGCCACGAAAACAGAAGTCCGGAGGGGACGCAGGGCGTGCGTCCCCTCCGGACTTTTTAGGGCATTTTCGCCAGGGTCACCAGGATGGCGGGCAGCGCCGCGCCCAGGACCAGCCCCGCCGCCAGCAGCCGCCCCCGGCGGCCGCGGAGCGTCACGCCCTTCCGCCATGCCCGTTCTGCCAGCAGCCCCATGGGGATGGACAGCAGATAGGTGAAGCCCCAGTAAGCCCAGCCGTAGTCGCCGTGGCCGAGGGCGGCTCCCGCCGGATGGGGGCCCAGGAGGGATCCCGTGAGAATGCCCGCCAGGAAATAGGCGCAGGTGACCAGAGAAAGGCGATACCGTCCCAGCAGGGCCGTCAGGACGGAGAGGGCCATGGCCCACCAGAACAGGCCGCTGCTGAGGAGCCAGCCGTAGAGATAGCTCCCGTCTCCGCTAGGCCGGTTCCACACCAGCCACCCCAGCAGGGAGCTGTCCGCCATGGGGCACCAGAGGACCCGCCCCATCAGGTAAAAGGCGAGATACCCCGCCGTCACCGCCAGCGCCGCCAGGACCCGGGGCCGCCAGCGCTCCCAGGACCACAGGGGCGGGGGCGCTTCTGCCTTGGAAGGACCCGCCTGCTCCGGCGGGAGCAGCAGGTCCACCGTGGTGTGAAAGAGCTCCGCCAGGCGGAACAGGTTCTCTGTGCTGGGGGCGCTCTGGCCGGACTCCCACTTGGTGACCGCCTGTCGGCTGACGTCCAGCTGCCGAGCCAGGGCCTCCTGGCTTATCCCGGCCCTCCGGCGGTGTTCTCGGATCCGCTGACCCAGCGTGGTCATGGGACCACCTCCTTTTCTGCCTTCATCCTATCAGAATCCGGCCCCTTTGGCCACCAACTATCCGGCAACAATCAGTTGCGGCGGCGGAAAAAGGAGGGGTCACCGCTTCAAAAGCCGCCTGAGCCAGGCGGCGTCCGGCAGGTTCACCGTCTGAAAGACGCCGTCGTAGAACACGGCGCAGTTGTTGAACACGCAGGGCAGGGCCTTGGCCTTCTCCAGCGTGTCCACCTGCACCAGGGAACAGGGGACGCCCAGCTCCCCGCACACCTGACGAATGATGTCCAGGCTGTTGGCCACATAGGGGCACTGGTCGCTGTAGTAGACGGTCAGCGCCTTTTGCTCGATGGTCCCGGCCCTGGCCCGGTCCGTGAAGCGGGGGAGGGTTCCGTCGAAGGAGCGGGCCAGCAGGGTGTAGCCGTAGTCCGTCTCGTCCGCCGTCTCAAATCCGTGCTTCCGGGCGAAGGACTGGTCGGACAGCCAGGCCTTCTGCTTCTCCGCCCCCAGCATACAGACGCCGGACCGGCCCTGGGCCCGGGCGTCCGCCAGGCAGGACTCCAACAGCGCCCGGCCGTACCCCTGGCCCTTGTAGGCCCCGGCCACCCACAGGCAGTAGAGGTACAGGTAGTTGTCCCCCTCCACCGGGACCCAGGCGGTCTCCAGCGGGGCGTACTCGATAAAGACCTTCTCCTTCACGTCCAGCTTCCGGAACACATGGCCCTCCGGCAGCCGGTCTGCCAGCCAACGGCGCTTGGCCTCCACGCCGGGGTGGGGCTTTTTGCTGCGGATGATGCAGCACAGGTGCTGGCTTGGAAGGGTCTCGGGGGTCAGGGTGATGAAATCGGTCATGGATGTCCTCACTTTCTGGGGAGTTAGGAGTTAGGAATTAGGAGATAGGAGTTTCGGAGCCGCCTGCGGCGGCGATCAAAAGCGCCCGGCTCCGCCGGACGCCGCAAAGGGACGCGGGCGGACTCCAACGCCCCCTGCGTTTTGTGGGGGCCGACCTGTGTGTCGGCCCGTCCCCCGATGACGGAATGTCCCCGCCCCCCCCCCGATGAAGGGCGGCCCCGTTCCCCAATGACGGAACGCCCCCGTTCCACGCTGTAGGGGCGGCAATCTGCCGCCCGGGGAAACGGTGCGGGGAACGCGGGCTGCAATTTTTACCGATTTTCATACGCTTTTGCAAGATCTTCCCACTCTTTTTGATGGGTTTCCCACCACGTCGGGAACGCCGGGTCCTTCGGGGAGAGGGCAGGATTTATGGGGAACAATACAGCCTTGCTGTCGTGCTCCACTCTGGAGAATGCATTAAACAAGTGTGCCGCATATCCGAGATGTAAAAATTTAAGAATGATGCCCTTGCTCTGCGTCCACGTACTTTTGTCGTACTTGATTGTAACAGACATGGGGGCAATAAATCCTTTTGATGTATGGACATCATGCAGTTGGGCAAAAAGATACTCTATGGTAGCACTATTAGCAGCAATTTTGTCCTTATCAAAAACGATGGGCTTTGAATCTTCTGAATATCCATTCTTTAGGGCAAATAAAATCGGAGCTGTCAGATTTTTAGTGTCATCTGTCGCTAAGCACCGATTGAAGATAGCCCGGACATTGTCCTCGTTCAATTCCAGCGGATGGAAGCCCTCCTGCCGGATGACCGGCTTCTTGTTGAGAAATCCCATTTTCCCGTCCTCCCTCCGGCGCCCGGCGGGCGCCTGTTTGCTCCATGATATCAGAGCCAGATCCCCCTGACAAGGGGGACTTTCCAGGGCAGATCCGGCCCCAAAACAACATATTGCAATTCCCCGTCAGATTTTGTATAATAAATATCCTAGCGTGTACACATACCAACGACACCGCGCGAGAGGGAGGAATGACAGCGCATGGCAGAGGACATCAAGCTGACGCAGGACGAGGCGCCGGAGAGCCGGAACTTTATCCACGCTTTCATCGAGGAGGATATCGGCCCCGGCGGCCAGTTCGAGGGGATGACCGTCCACACCCGGTTCCCGCCGGAGCCCAACGGCTACCTGCACATCGGGCACTGCAAGGCGCTGATCATCGACTTCGGCACGGCGGAGAAGTTCGGCGGCCTGTGCAACCTGCGGATGGACGACACCAACCCCGCCAAGGAGGACACCGAGTACGTGGACGCCATCCAGGAGGACATCCACTGGCTGGGCTTCGACTGGGGCGACCGGTTCTACTACGGCTCCGACTACTTTGAAAAGACCTACGAGCTGGCGGTGGGCCTCATCAAGAAGGGCCTGGCCTACGTCTGCGAGCTGACGCCCGAGCAGTTCAGGGAGTACCGGGGCGATACCAACACCCCCGCCCGGTCCCCCTGGCGGGACCGTCCCATCGAGGAGAGCCTGGACCTGTTCGAGCGGATGAAGAACGGCGAGTTCCCCGAGGGCAGGTACACCCTGCGGGCCAAGATCGATCTCGCCAGCGGCAACTTCAACATGCGGGACCCGGTGCTCTATCGCATCCGGTATATCGAGCACCACCGCCAGGGCACCAAGTGGTGCATCTTCCCCATGTACGACTTCGCCCACCCCATCCAGGACGCGCTGGAGGGCATCACCCACTCCCTGTGCTCCCTGGAATATGAGGACCACCGGCCCCTGTATAACTGGGTCATCGAGCACACGGACGTGCCCAGCCATCCCCGGCAGATCGAGTTCGCCCGCCTGGGCATCGACCACACGGTGCTCTCCAAGCGCAAGCTCCGCAAGCTGGTGGAGGAGCACTACGTCTCCGGCTGGGACGACCCCCGGATGCCCACCCTCTGCGGCCTGCGCCGCCGGGGCTACACCCCCCGGTCCATCCGCAACTTCTGCGAGCGGATCGGCGTGGCCAAGACGCCCTCCACCGTGGACTACGGCTTCCTGGAGCACTGCCTGCGGGAGGACCTGAACGAGACCGCCCAGCGGACCATGGCGGTCATCCGGCCCATCAAGCTGACCATCACCAACTACCCGGAAGGGCAGAGCGAGACCGTCACCGTGGAGAACAACCCCCTGGACCCCGCCGCCGGCACCCGGGAGATCACCTTCTCCGGTCACCTCTATATCGAGTCCGACGACTTCCTGGAGGCCCCGGTGCCCAAGTACAAGCGGCTGTACCCCAACGGCCCGGAGTGCCGCCTGAAGGGCGCGTACCTGATCCGCTGCACCGGCTGCGTGAAGGACGCGGAGGGCAACGTGACGGAAGTCCTGGCGGAGTACGACCCCGAGAGCCGGGGCGGCGACCCCGCCGACGGCCGGAAGGTGAAGGGCGCCACCATCCACTGGGTGGACGCCGCCACTGCCATCGACGCGGAGGTGCGTCTCTATGACAACCTGTTCACCGACGCGGACCCGGACGCCGCCGACAAGAACTTCCTGGAGTGCCTGAACCCGGACTCCCTGGAGACCCTCACCGGCTGCAAGGTGGAGCCGTCCCTGGCAGACGCCGCGGCTCCCGCCAGCTTCCAGTTCATGCGCCTGGGCTACTTCTGCCTGGACAGCAAGGACTCCCGGCCCGGCCACCTGGTGTTCAACCGCTCCGTGAGCCTGAAGGACAGCTTCAAGAAATAAGACCGCGCCGCCCCGCTCGTGCCAAAGCACGGGCGGGGCATTTTGCCTCGATCGGTGGGCGCGGAAAAATCCCGGAAAGCGGTTTGCATTTTGGGGAAACTGTGGTACAATAGGCCGCGGAGCAGCCGTCGGCCCGATGGACAAGGCAAATCGGCTGCGAAACGGACCGCCCGCCGGAGCGGTCAACGGAGGAAACGAGCGTGGCAAAGAGCATTTTACATATGATCGAGAGCAGCATGCCCACCTTTTCCAAGGGGCAGAAGCGGATCGCCGACTACATCCTGCAAAATTCCGACAAGGCGGCCTTTATGACCGCCAGCAAGCTGGGCAAGCTCTCCGGCGTCAGCGAGTCCACGGTGGTGCGGTTTGCCTCGGAGCTGGGGTACGACGGGTACCCCAGCATGCAGCGGGCGCTGCAGGAGATGATCCGCAGCCGCCTGACCTCCACCCAGCGCATCCAGGCGGCGGACAACCAGTTCGGCGGCCAGGACCTGCTGACCGCCGTCATCCAGTCCGACATGGAGAAGCTGCGGATGGTGGCGGAGGAGGCGGACCGGGCGGAGTTCAGCAAGGTGGTGGACCTGATCCTGGGGGCCCGGCATCTGTACATCCTGGGGGTCCGGACCTCCTCCTTCGTGGCGGGGTATCTGAACTTCTATCTCCACCTGCTGTCGGAGAACGTGACGCTGGTGCAGTCCAACGCCGCCGGAGAGATCTTCGAGCAGCTGCTGCGGATCGGCCCCGGGGATGTGATGGTGGCCATCAGCTTCCCCCGGTACTCCAAGGTCACCATGAACACCGTCCAGTTCGCCCAGGACCGGGGGGCCACCATTGTGGCCATCACGGACAACGAGCTGTCCCCGGTCTACCAGATGGCGGAGGCGGCCCTGCTGGCCCCCAGCGAGATGATCTCCTTCGTGGACTCCATGGTGGCGCCGCTGTCCCTCATCAACGCCCTGCTGATCGCGGTGGGGCGCCGGATGGGCACGGACGTGTCCCGCACCTTCGCGGACCTGGAGGACATCTGGAACAAGTACGGCGTGTTTGGGAAGATGGACGATGAGTGAGCGGATCGTGGTGGTGGGCGGCGGCGCCGCCGGCATGATGGCCGCCATCGCGGCGGCGGAGCGGGGGGCGTCCGTGACGCTGCTGGAGCCCAATGAGCGGCTGGGCAAAAAGCTGAACATCACCGGCAAGGGCCGGTGCAACGTCACCAACAACGCGGACACCCAGACCCTGCTGGCCAACGTGCCCCGGAACGGCAAGTTCTTATACAGCACCTTCTCCCGGTTCGACGGCCGGGACGCCATGGCGTTTTTCGAGTCCATCGGCGTGCCGCTGAAGGCCGAGCGGGGGAACCGGGTGTTCCCGGCCAGCGACCGGGCCTTTGACGTCAGCGCCGCCCTGGAGCGGCGGCTGAAGGCCCTGCGGGTCCGCCTGGTCCGGGACCGGGCGGAGTCCCTGGAACTGGACGGCGGTGCCGTCACGGCTGTCCGGGGCGAGCAGGGCAGGTACCCCGCCGGAGCGGTGATTTTAGCCACCGGCGGCGTCAGCTATCCCGCCACCGGCTCCACCGGCGAGGGCCACCGGATGGCCCGGGAGGCGGGCCACACGGTGACGCCCCTCCGGGGCTCCCTGGTGCCCCTGCGGGACTACGGCCTGGGGAGGACCCTCCAGGGCCTGAGCCTGCGGAACGTGGGCCTGACGGTGTATGAAAACCAGAAGAAGATCTACACGGACTTCGGGGAGCTGCTGTTCACCCACTTCGGTGTCAGCGGGCCCCTGGTGCTGTCGGCCTCCGCCCATATGCGGCACTTTGACAAAAAGGCCTACCGGCTGGAGATCGACCTGAAACCCGCCCTGGACGACCAGGCGTTGGACCGCCGGCTGCTGCGGGACTTTGAGAAGTACGCCAACCACGACTTCTGCAACGCCCTGGACGACCTGCTGCCCCAGAAGCTGATCGGCGCGGTGGTGGAGCGGACGGAGATCCCGCCCCACCAGAAGGTCCACGACCTGACCCGGGAGCAGCGGCACCGGCTGGGCCAGGTGCTCAAGCGGTTTTCCGTGGACATCGCCGGCCCCTGCCCGGTGACGGACGCCATCGTCACCTCCGGCGGTGTGAAGGTGGGGGAGATCGACCCAAAGACCATGCAGTCAAAACTTGTAAAGGGATTGTACTTTGCAGGAGAAATCATGGATGTGGACGCCTACACCGGCGGCTTCAACCTCCAGATCGCCTGGGCCACCGGCCGGGCGGCGGGGATGGCCGCGGCGGAGCAGGCCCCATCCGGACAAGAGGAAGAGGACAGATGAACAAGACCATTCGCGTTGCCATCGACGGTCCCTCCGGCGCGGGGAAGAGCACCCTGGCCCGGAGCGCGGCCGCCCGGCTGGGCTATTTGTATGTGGACACCGGGGCCATCTACCGCACCATCGGCTGCGCCGTCCGGCGGCAGGGCATCGACCCCGGGGACCAGGCCGCCGTGGTGGCGGCCCTGCCGGCGCTCTCCATCCATCTGACCTACGGGGCCGACGGACTGCAGCACATGGCGCTGAACGGGGAGGACGTGACGGCGGAGATCCGCCTGCCGGAGGTGTCCCGGTACGCCTCCCTGGTCTCCGCCTATCCGGAGGTCCGGGCATATCTGCTGGAGATGCAGCGCCAGCTGGCCCGGGAGCACAGCGTCATCATGGACGGCCGGGATATCGGCACCGTGGTGCTGCCGGACGCGGAGGTGAAGGTGTTCCTCACCGCCTCCGCCGAGGAGCGGGCCCGGCGGCGGATGCTGGAGCTGGAGCAGCGGGGGACCCCGGAGCCCTACGCGGACATCCTCCGGGCCATCGAAGAGCGGGACTGGAACGACACCCATCGGGCCGCCGCGCCGCTGCGGCAGGCGGAGGACGCGGTGCTGCTGGACACCACGGACCTGGACTTCGCCCAGAGCGAGGAAGCGCTGCTGGACATCATCCGAAAGGGGGCGGGACGATGAGCGAGCCAAAGAAGCCGCTGAATCGGTTTTTCGTATGCGTCTATTACCTGGTGACCCTGGTGGCTGGCATCCTCCACCCGGTCACCGTCATCGGGCGGGAGAACCTGCCGGAGCACGGCGCCCTGCTGTGCCCCAACCACAACAGCAACTGGGACCCGGTGCTGGTGGCGATCAAGACGCCGGTGAATTACCGGCTCCACATCATGGCCAAGAAAGAACTGTTCTGCAACAGGGTCTTTGACTGGGCGCTGCGGAAGCTGGGAGCCTTCCCCGTGGACCGGGGCGAGGGAGACATCGAGGCGGTGAAAAACGCCCTGAAGGCCATCAAGAGCGGGGACAACCTGCTGATCTTCCCGGAGGGAACCCGGGTGGAGCACGAGGGCGACCTGCCCGCCAAGGGCGGCGTGGCCGTCATCGGGATCCGGTCCGGGGCCCTGTTCGTACCGGTGTATGTGGAGGGCAATAAGCGCCTCTTCCACCGGACCCGGATCATCTTCGGAGAGGCCTACCGGCCGGAGGCCGCCAGCCGCCGGCCGTCGCCGGAGGAGGTCCAGGCCATCGCCGACGAGGTGCTCCGCCGGTCCTACGCCCTGGGGAGGGAGAAGCCGTGAGGGTCCTGCTGGCAAAGAGCGCCGGATTCTGCTACGGCGTGAAGCGGGCGGTGGAGCTGGCGGAGAAGACCGGGGATGAGACCGGCGGCTGCTGGATGCTGGGGGACCTGATCCACAACACCCATGTGGTGGAGGACCTGGCCCGCCGGGGCGTCCGGCGGACGGAGAACCCGGCGAGCCTGGCCGCCGGGGACACGGTGGTGATCCGCTCCCACGGGGAGCTGAAAAGCGTGCTGGACGAGCTGGATGCCCGGGGCGTCCGCTGCGTCAACGCCACCTGCCCCAACGTGTGCCGCATCCAGCGGCTGGTGGCCCAGGCGGAGGCGGAGGGCCGGCAGCCGGTCATCATCGGCGAGCCCCGCCACCCGGAGGTGATGGGCGTGGCCAGCTGGTGCCGCGATCCCCTGGTGTTCGACGGGCCGGCGGCGGTGGAGCACTGGCTGGCGGAGGCCGCAAAAAACCGGGAAACCCCTGTCACCGTAGTGGCCCAGACCACCTGCATCCGTGAACTTTTTGAAACTTCTTGGAAAATCCTAAAAAAAGAGTGTACAAACGTAAAAATATTTGATACAATATGTAATGCTACGCATGAACGTCAGTCTGAGGCGGCCGAGATCGCCGCCGAAGCGGACGTGATGGTCGTGGTGGGAGACCGTAAAAGCGCCAACACCAAACATTTGACGGAAATTTGCTTGAAGAGATGCCCCCGTGTGATCCAGATCGAATCCGCGGACGAGCTCTCACCGGATTTTTTCGCTGGCTGTTCTGTTGCGGGTCTTACGGCTGGAGCCTCCACGCCTGCGGGCATCATTAAGGAGG
>DWZJ01000095.1 GCA_019118245.1 Candidatus Oscillibacter excrementigallinarum | reverse complement strand
AAAATGCGCCGCGCCCGGTGGAAAAGAAAAAATGTTCGGCGGGTCGGTCTGCGCCCGCGCAGACCTCCTGCCGCCGGCGGGGGATGGTTGGCTGTCCTTTGCGGCGGTCAGGGACGGAAACGCCCGGCCCTTGGGGAAACCTCCAGCCCGGGGAAGTCTGGGATACATCCAGCTTCTCTTTTCGCTGCCGCTGGCCCGGTGGTTGATGGGGCTTCTGCAACGGGCCGATGAGGGCATCGGCCCCTACGGGACGCGGAATTTCGTAGGGGCGGATACCCTCATCCGCCCGCCGGTACAAGCCGCCACGACCGCCCGGGAAGCGCGTAGCGGCTGCGTAGCCGTTGGCGGCTCTGCCGCTCACGGATGCGGCTTACCCCTTGCGGGTAAAGCGGAACGCGCGGAAGGAGGAACCAGTGGAACACTGGTGGCGGAAATACTGGGAGCGCCGCAGCGCGAGACAGTAAAAGAGAAGCAGGTCAAATGCGTCCTTGCACCCCGACGCCCTCCGTACCCTCCGCCACGGGACGGCAGTATCGACCTCGCAGAAGGCCATAGCGTGCCCGAAGGCCAGCCCAATTCGGAGCAGGCACCGATACGCCGACTCCCGTACAGCAACTTTGCACATATGTGCAAAGTTGCGACCAAAAGCGGTCTTTTCTTTTGGACCGTGCACGGCCCGTTTTCTTTTCCACAAGATGGAAAAAATGGGGGGGTGTATTGCCCAGCTATCAACATAGCTGATCCCGCATCCAATGGGACGCACCCAAACACCCCGCTACCCCGCCGCAGGATGAGCCGACTATAAAAATGCGGCGTATCCGTTAGGCGACCTCCGTTTTCTGTTCAATCCGCCCCGGTCTCCAGGCCCAGGATCACCATGGTCATGGCTCCGTCCCGGACGGCCGCGTTGGTGTTGCAGGTCAGGGTGAACGCCGTCTCCTCCGGGACCACCGCGAGGAAGGAGCTGGAGCCGGAGACACCCGCGCTGGCATCGGCAACCCGGTCGTAGACGCCGTACTCCAGAAAGGCGCGGCCGTTGTAGGACGGCGTGATCTGGAGATAGCCAGCTGCCTCCAGAATGGCGGAAATGCTGTAGGTGACGAAATAGGTGCCGGGAGCCAGCGTCACCTGGGTGACCGAGGTCTGGGAAATGTGTCCGGTCGGGTCTGCCACGGCCTCGAGAAAAGAGATCGGAGAGGCGTTGGCAAACTGCTGCATATAGGCGACGAAGGACGCATAGATGTCCGTCCCGGCAGGCCCTTGTGGACCCTGGGGGCCCTGCGGACCCTGAGGCCCTTGTGGTCCCTGTGGCCCCTGTGGCCCCTGCGGTCCTTGCGGTCCCTGGGGTCCTTGAGGCCCTTGCGGCCCCTGGGGCCCTTCTGGTCCTTGGGGCCCCTCGGGGCCCTGCGGTCCCTCCGGCCCCTGGGGGCCTTCCGGTCCTTGCGGCCCGGCAGCGCCGTCAGCGCCCGCGGGGCCGGCCGGCCCAGGGCACCCTCTGGGAATGGCGAAGTTCAGCTCCACGCCGCAGGGGGTGGGTGAGGCGGTCACTCTGGCCCGGGTGCCGGGGGGCGTTGTAACGGTGCTTCCCACCGTGACGGTGGGGATGATATGGCAGGGAGGATCACAGGCGTTCTCCCAACAATGGTGCATATGGCAAGCCTCCTCTCTGAAAGGCTAGGCCATTCTATGCGAGGAGAACGCCGGAGGTGCCGCCCTATCCGATGGACAGGCCGGTGAGATACCGACGGACCACGTCCAGGGCGTGGTTGGCGGCCAGGCTCTGGATCTGCGCCCGGCGCCGGTTTCCCGCCTCGATCCGGCGGCAGAAGGTGCCCTCCGGCGCGGCCAGGCCGATGTACACCAGGCCCACCGGGTTGCCCCGCTCGTCCCGGTCCGGGCCCGCCACGCCGGTGACGGACACGGCGATGTCCGCCCCGGTGATCCGCCGGGCGCCCTCCGCCATGGCCCGGGCGGTGGGCTCCGACACGGCGCCGTATTGATCCAGAATGTCCTGGGGCACCCCCAGCACATCTGCCTTGACGGAGGTCCAGTAGCTGACCACGCCGCCCCGGTACACGCTGGAGACGCCGGGCAGGGCGGTGATCCGCTCCGCCACCCGGCCGCCGGTGCAGCTCTCCGCCGTGGCCAGGGTGAGCCCCCGCTCCTTCAGCAGCTGAAAGCACACCTCCTCCAGGCCCTTGACGTCCACGCCGTACACGTAGTCCCCCAGGGCGGCGCGGACCTCCTCCACCACCGGCGCCAGCATGGCTTCCGCCGCCTCCGGACTGGCGGCCTTGGCGGTGGCCCGGAGCCGCACCTCCACCGGCTTGGCGTAGGTGGCCAGGGTGGGATTTTCCATATGGGCCATCCGGTCATGGAGCAGCTGGTCCACAGAGCTCTCCCCCATGCCGAAGGTCATGATGTCGTGGGAGATGATGACCTCCTGGGAGAGGGCCCGGAGATACGGCTCCACGCACCGGCGCAGCATGGTCTCGCACTCGTGGGGCGGGCCCGGCAGCATCAGCACGTGAACGCCGTCCGCCTCAAAGGCGCAGCCGGGAGCGGTGCCCACCGGGTTGTCGAACACGGTGCAGCCCTCCGGCAGCTCCGCCTGCTGGATGTTGTTCTCCGGCATGGGCACGTGGAGGGCGGCCTGATAAAAGGCCCGGATGTCCTCCAGGATATCTTCGTGGAGCACCAGCTTCTGCCCGAACGCCTCACAGATGGTCTGCTTGGTCAGGTCGTCGTAGGTGGGCCCCAGGCCGCCGGTGGTGAGGATGATGTCCGCCCGGTGCCGGGCGATGTCCAGCGCTTCCTGCAGGCGCTGGGGGTTGTCCCCCACCACTGTGTGCCAGAAGACGTTGATGCCCAGGGTGGACAGGCTCTGAGAGAGCATCTGGGCGTCGGTGTTGGCGATGTTGCCCAGCAGGATCTCCGTGCCCACGGCGATGATCTCGGCGGTGTGCGACATAAGGTCACTTCCTTCTTTGATTGAAAGAGTTTCGGCAATTAGGAATTAGGAGTTAGGAATTGAGGTGTCCGGCGAAGCCGGACAAATTGAAATCCGCCGCCGCAGGCGGCACATCAATTCCTAATTCCTCATTCCTGATTTCTAACCGATCCGCGGCGCGTCGGTGGATTTCACCCGCACCCACTGCTCGCCTTCAAGGGCCTCTGCCACCAGGGCCTCCACATCCAGGACGGACTCCGCCTTCCGCACGTCCTCCAGCCGGGGCCGGGTGGCGGGGTGGCGGGGGGTGAACACGGTGCAGCAGTCCTCATAGGGGAGGATGGAGGTGTCGAACACCCCAATCTCCCGGGACATCCGGATGATCTCCACCTTGTCCATGCCGATCAGGGGCCGCAGCACCGGCAGCGTGGTCACGTCCTCCGTGACCCCCAGGGCCAGCATGGTCTGGCTGGCCACCTGGCCCAGGGACTCGCCGGTGACCAGGGCGCCGGCGTTGGCCTTTTTGGCGATGGCCTCGGCGATGCGCATCATGAACCGGCGCATGATGAGGGTGAAGTACTCCTCCGGGCAGTTTTTCCGGATCTCCTCCTGGATCTTGGTGAAGGGGACGATGTGGACCAGCGTCCGGCCGCACCAGAGGGTCAGCAGCCGGGCCAGCTCCAGCACCTTGTCCTGGGCCTGCTGGGAGGTGTAGGGGGGCGAGACGAAGTGGACCATCTCCAGCTCCACGCCCCGGCGGGCCATCATCCAGGAGGACACCGGGGAGTCGATGCCGCCGGACAGCAGGCTCACCGCCCGGCCGCCCATGCCGATGGGCAGGCCGCCGGCGCCGGGGACGGAGGGGGCGTGGACGTAGGCGTACTTCTCCCGGATCTCCACAAACACCGTCAGGTCCGGGTCATGGACATCCACCGCCACGTTGGGGAACAGCTCCGCCAGGTCGCCGCCCACCGCCTGGCTCAGCTGGATGGAGTTCATGGGGAACGTCTTGTCCGCCCGCTTGCTCTCCACCTTGAAGCTCTTGGCGGCGGCGAAGGCGTCGCCCAGATAGGCCTTGGCGGTCTCCACGATGGCGGGGACCGTCTTTTCGCAGGGCACGGCCCGGGCCGCGGCGGCGATGCCGAACACCTGGCGGCAGGCGGTCCAGGCCGCCTCCATGTCGCAGTCGTCGCTCTGGGGCTCCACATAAATGGTGCTCTGGCGGAGAGAGCACTGGAAACTGCCGCAGTTCTTCACCCGGCGGCGGACGTTGGCCAGCAGCTTGTCCTCAAAGGACTGGCGGTTCAGCCCCTTCAGGACCACCTCGCCCAGCTTCAGCAAAAAGATCTCCTGCGGGGCAGGGGAATCGTTCATCATATCTCGGACCTCCATGATTTGAAGTTTCAAAGCAGCCCCATTATAGCGCATTTTTCCGGGAATAGAAAGCCTGTTTTGCGGGGAAGGACCGGCAGTGCAAAAAAATAAAAAAATTTTCCGGCCGGTGCAATAAAACCTCTGCCGCCGGCGTTAATGGTGCAGAAGGGGCGGGAGAGACCCGCCGCAAGCAGACTACGAAAAGGAGACATGAACGATGAAAAAGAACGGTTTCTGGAAGGGCTTCGGCTCCGGTTTGATCCTGACGGTCCTGGTGGCAGCCCTGTGCGTCACCGCCACCGCCACTTCCAAGCGCAGCATCCAGGTGGAGGACGGCATCGGCATCACCCTCAACGGCGCCACCTTCACCCCCCGGAATGCCAACGGAAAAGAGGTGTCTGTGTTCCTGTACAATGGCACCACCTATGTCCCCGTCCGGGCCATCAGCGAGGCCATGGGCATGGACGTGTCCTTCAACTCCGCCACCCGCACCGTGGTGCTGACCACCGCGGACCGGACCGCCAGCCAGCAGGGGTCCACCACCGCCTCCGGCGACTATATCTCCGTGGACCGGGCCAAGCAGATCGCCCTGAACAACGCCGGCGTCAAGGAGTCCAACGCCGTGTTCCTGCGGGCCAACCTGGACTGGGATGACGGCCGGATGCAGTACGAGGTGGAGTTCTACAGCGGCAGCACCGAGTATGACTACGACATCGACGCGGTCACCGGCGCCATCCTCAGCTCTGACCGGGACATGGAGGACTTCCAGATCTGGAACGGCGGCACCAGCCGCCCCTCCGGCAGCACCTCCAGCAGCGGCAGCTCCAACAGCGGCAACTACATCACCGCGGAGCGGGCCAAGCAGATTGCCCTTGCGGAGTGCCCCAGCGGCTCCACCGTTTACAAGTGCCAGTTCGATTGGGACGACGGCCGGGCCCAGTATGAGGTGGAGATCCGCAACGGCTGGACTGAGTACGACTTTGAGATCGACGCGGTCACCGGCACCATCTTCAGCCGGGACATCGACAACGACAGATACGACTGAGAAAAAAGAGGCGCCGCCGGCGCCTCTTTTTTCATGAGGAATTAGGAGTGAGGAATTAGGAATTTTTCCAAAACAGGCCGTAGGGGCGGCAATCTGCCGCCCGGAAGATGAATGCAGAGAGTGGAGAGTGAAGAGTGGAGAGTTGAGATAAAAGATCAGGGATAAAAGATAAGAGATACCCCTTCGCCGGGAAATATCTCTTATCTTTTATCTTTTCACTTTTATCTTCTTAGTCTTCCCACTCCACCTTATGCTGTTCCCACCACGCCGGGAACGCCGGGTCTTTCGGGGAGAGAGTGGGGGTGCAGCGGTTGTAATCTATCAGGCTGGTAATATTCCCGTCCTTTGT
>DWZJ01000094.1 GCA_019118245.1 Candidatus Oscillibacter excrementigallinarum | reverse complement strand
AAATACATACAACCACTAATCATTCTATGGTTAAAACTCAGGGTGGGAAACTCTTGCCCGGTTCTGTCCCATTCTATCAGCTACTATCGCGGTATTGGTCAGTGTATTGGTCGGAGAAAAAGCGGAAATTTAAAGCAAACCTTTTCACGACGAATAAAAAGAAAAGTTCCTGATTTCTTGCGAAATCAGGAACTTTTTGGTGGAGACTACTGGACTCGAACCAGTGGCCTCATGCGTGTGAAGCATGCGCTCTAACCAGCTGAGCTAAGCCTCCAAACAGATATACGATTTTGTCCGCCCATAAGACGCCGCACACAACGGCGTCCTATGGGATGGTGACCCGTACGGGATTCGAACCCATGTTACAGCCGTGAAAGGGCCGTGTCTTAACCACTTGACCAACGGGCCATTGGGAGGTCCATGAAGCGCCGGGGCGCTTCATGGAATCTGGTAGCGGCACCTGGATTTGAACCGGGGACACTGCGGGTATGAACCGCATGCTCTAGCCAACTGAGCTATGCCGCCGAATGTCTGCCCCGAACGGGCATCAATTACTATACCAGACTGCACCCCGGATTGTCAAGGGGTTCTTTTCAAAAAAATGAAAAATTCAGAAAACCACGGCAGGGGACCGCGCCGGAGTCAGATGTCCCTGCCAGGATGGAAGGCATCGTACAGCCGGAACAGGTCCTCCAGCGCGGCGGCCAGGTCCTCCCGGGCGGTTTGGCGAGCAATCTCCCAGGGCACGGCCCGGCGGTTGGTGGAGACGATGGCAGTGACGCCCTCCTGATAGGCGGCCTTCGCACCGGGCGCCACATCGCCCACCACCGCGATCACCGGGACACCGGCGGCCCTGGCCCTGCGGGCGATGCCGATGACCACCTTACCGCGGAGGCTCTGGCCGTCGATGCGGCCCTCGCCGGTCAGGATGGCGGTGGTGCCGGGGAGCAGCGTGTCAAAACCGATCGTATCCAGCACCGTCTCAATGCCCATCTGGAGGCGGCAGCCCAGAAAGGCCACGGCCCCGCCGCCCATGCCGCCGGCGGCTCCGGCGCCGGGAAGCTCCAAAATGTCCTGCCCGATGTCCCGGCGGATCACCGCGGCCAGGTGATGCAGATTCCGGTCCAGCCGGGCCACTGCGGCATCATCCGCCCCCTTTTGCGGGCCGAAAACCGCACTGGCGCCGTGCGGGCCGCAGAGGGGATTGTCCACGTCGCACATGGCCACCAACTCCACGCCCTCAAGCAGGGGAGAGCGGCAGGATAGGTCGATGCGGTCCAGATGGTCCAGCGTGCCGCCCACAGGGACATACGCCGTACCGGAGCTGTCCAGAAAGCGGACGCCCAGCGCGGCGGCGCAGCCGCATCCGCCGTCGTTGGTGGCGCTGCCGCCCAGCCCCAGGATGATCCGTCTGGCACCGTTTTGGATGGCTGCCAGGATCAGTTCTCCGACACCATACGTGGTGGCCCCCTCGGCACAGAGACGGCCTTCCATCAAAGGGAGACCCGCGGCCGCGGCCATCTCGACCACCGCGGTGCGGCCGTCCGGCAGCAGGCCGTAAAAACCGGTGACCGGCTGAAGATCAGGGCCGGTGCAGGGGACTTCCACCCGGCGGCCGCCCATGGCGGTGAGAAACGCCTCCACGCTTCCCTCGCCGCCGTCCGCCACGGGGATAGAGATCACCTCCGCGTCCGGCACATGCCGCAGCAGCGCGCGGCGCATCGCCTCGCAGACCTCCAGGGAGGACATGGTCCCCTTGAAGGAATCGGGCATCAAGATCCACTTGGACATAAAACGCCTCCTCTCTGGATGGGCAGGGTCCATCTGTACTCATCATACCGGATCCGGCATCAAACCGCAAGAGGGGGGAGCAATCCATGCGAAAAGCCCCGCAGCTTTTCGCTGCGGGGCTTTGGAACTGTTTGGGCTTAGTACATGCCGCCCGCCCTTCCCGGGGATTTTGAGGCTGCCCACGCAGATGTGTACAAGCCTCCGTATCCCTTCTGCCGCAGGGATTTTGCGGGATTTTGGGGTGCGCGTCCGAAGTTCGGATCTCCCGTAAATCTACACAGATATGGATAAGTCTCGACGCAAATGGTGTAAGAAGCGGTGTATGGAAAATGTCCGGTTTTGATCCTGTCACAGGTTGGCTGCGATCTGATCAAAGGCGTGCTTGACGGAGTTGTAGTCCGTGTGGGTGTAGACATCCAGGGTGACGCTGGCGCTGGAGTGTCCCATGAGGTACTGCAAACTCTTGATGTCGATGCCCGCCCGCTGCAGATTCGTACAGAAGGTATGCCGCAGCACATGGGGCGTGACCACGGGAAAGTCCTCCCCCAGGGCCCACCGGTGTTTCCGCTGGAGAAGACGCATGTAGTTCTCCAGATGCATGGCCACCTTTGGCCTGCCGTCCTTATCCAGGAACAGGAAGCCGCTGCACCCGTCCACCACCATCTCTGTCTTGGGCGGCGTCCGATCCTTCAGCACCCGCTTGAGGGCCATGTAGACCATGTCCGTCATGGGGATGGTGCGGATCCCGCTCTTGGTTTTGGGGCTGGTGATGAAATAGGGCCGGTTGGCTGTTCGGCACAGCTGGCGCCTCACATAGAGACAGCGGCGGGTAAAATCCAGATCCGCCTTGGTGAGGCCGTACAGTTCGCTGACCCGCAGCCCGGTGCCCAGCAGGATCACGATGTCGTCGTAATAGCTCCCGCCGCCGTACTCCTGGAAAAACTGGAGATACAGGTCCTGTTGCTCCCGGGTGAGGGCCGTCCGCACAAAGGCATCCTTGGGGATCACGTCCGAGAGCTTGAATTTGAACGGGTTCTTGCGGATCATGTCATCGTCCACAGCCATTTCAAAGGCGGGGCGGACCACGCACTGCACCGTGCTGATGGTGATCTGTTTGTACCCCCGGTCGTGGAGGGAGACGAACCAGGCCTTGGCGTCGGAGGGCTTGATCTGCCGGATCTGCTTTTGACTGAAGGGGTCCTTCCGCATACGGTTGATGACCGTATCATAGGCGCGATAGGAGTTTTCCTTCAGGGTGCGCTTCAGGTCCATATACCGGGTGACCAGTTCGAGCACTGTCATCTCCCCGGCGGCATAGTCGATCCCGTCCGCCAGGTCCCTCTGGATCTCGGCCTCCTTCCGGCGCAGCTCCTCCAGTGACCTGGCATAGATGTATCTGCGCTGCTTTCGGGTGTCGGTATAGCGAAACATATAGAGACCGTCTTTCCGGTGGCTCTCGCCTGTTTTCAGAATACGGTCTCTCAGATCCCGGCGCTTTTCGGACAAGTTTTGATCCTCCTTTCTCGAAAAGCGCTCGATAGGCTGTATCTTATTTTACCATACAGCCTTGGAATTTACCACCTATATGGAATAGGCAGTCTCCAAATATTTCTCCAGCGCTTTTCGTTTGATCAGCCGTTTACTTCCATTCCAGAGCACGAAGGGACAGCTTTCCTCGTTGGTCAGATCCCGGAGCTTGTTGATGCCGATGCCGAAGTAGGCCGCGGCCTCCTCCAGGGTCAGGTTGGCCTTCTCCCAGACTGGAACCATCTCAGCCATCCCCATCACCGCCGCTCTCTGATCCCAATGACGGTAATGACGGTATTTCCTCCGCGGGGGCGGAATCGTCATCATCGTCATCACCGTCATGCTCCCCATCTTCCTCCTCGTCCTCCGTGCGCAGGAAGGTGAGCTGCCGGCTCTCCGGTCTCCGGGACTTCCAGTATTCGATGCCCTTCTCCTCCTTGAGCCGGCGGGTGAGGGCGTTGAGCTTCCGGGTCAGCGTGTTGGCCCGGTAAGGGAGCTCCGGGTCCAGCCGGCGCAGCCGCTCCAGCAGCTCCGTGGCTGTCCCCTGCCACCCCCCGCCGATCACTTGGTCGATGAGATCCAGCAGCGGCTCAGGCGGCTCCGCGATCTCCGCCTCCCGGCTCACCACCGTCCACAGGCAGCGCTGCGGGTCAAAGTCCAGGATCATCCGCTGTCCCGGCAGATCCTTCCCGGTCTGGTCCAGAATCACACGGCCCTTTTCCCGGTACAGCAGGAAGGCCCCGTCCGCCGCCCCCAGCAGGCCGTTTGTGCCGCTGATCCGGTCAAAGGAGTTCTCGCTCTCCGTGTTCTTCCGGGTGTGGTGGACCAGGATTAGCGCCACGTCGTGGATGTCGGTAAATTCCTTGAAGGGGCGGATCTTCTCATAGTCGCTCTGGTAGCTGTACTGAGCGCCGCCGCCCTCCCGCACCCGCTGGAAGGTGTCTATGACAACGAGGAGGACACTTGGGTGATCCATGAAGAAGCCCTCCAGCATCGCCAGCAGGTCTCTCCCACGCAGGTCGGTTTCAAATTTCAGATGGAGGCGTCCCACTGGGTGCTCCACACCGAACATCCGGATCAGCCTGCCCTGGACGCGCTCCCCCGTGTCCTCCAGAGACAGATACAGCACCTGGGAGCGGTGGGTGGGCTGTCCCAGGAAGGGGGTCCCTGTAGCCACACACCAGCACAGCTGAGCCATGAGGAAGGACTTGCCCACCTTGGGGGCTCCCGCCAGAATGTAGCACCCGGCGGGGAGCATCCCGTCCACCACCGTGGAACGGGGCAGGAACTGCATATCCATCAGCTCGGCGGCGGTGATGATCTTCTCACGATCCATTCCACTCCCCCTCCTTCCGGTCCAGACCGGCCAGCAGGCTGCCGGGCAGGGAGACCAACTCCGCCCCGGTGTTGCACAGCCGCTCTATGGCGGGCATCTGGAAATCGAAGAACCAGCCCAGACCCGGCCGGACGTGGTATTGCCGCTCCCCCGGTAGCTGATAGAATCCCGCCAGCAGCTCCAGGGGGAACAAGTACACAGGCTCGTTGGTGACCGGGCAGTGCGCCTCCCGCAGCAGGTACTGCTGGAGCTGGTAGAGGCAGTGCTCGTCCAGGATCGCTCGGAGCAGCCGGCGTCCGTTCTCGTCAAAGGCGATGTAGTAGAAGAAGTCCTCCCGGGCAAAGCGGATCAGGCGGCTGCGCGGATTCAGTGCATGGGGCACCAGGTCGGCGGCCTGCTCCCACGCTTCCCCCAGCAGGATGCTGCCGCTGTAGGAAAAGCCGGCCCCGGCCTCCGACTGCTCGAACTGATCCCGGAACAGCAGTTCCGTCTCGGGGTTCCACCGCATATTCCGGCGGCCCAGGTAATAGAGGGCGTAATAGCGCTCGCCAGGCGTCAGCAGCACCCCGGACACCCGGGCGGACTTGTTGTCCTTGCCGCAGACCTTGTTCAGCTCATAGGCGCTGTAATAGACCAGCTCCTTCCGCCTGGCGTCGTCCCTGCGCCTGCCCGGGACCCATCGTGCCCCCAGCTGGTGGGCCAGCAGCAGGCAGGCGGCGTTCCGGTGGAGCCGCTGGGTCCGTCTCCAGTCCCCCTGGCCGTCGGCCGGAGCCAGCAGGCGTGCCCGGATCTGTTCCGCCCGGCCGGGAGAGAGGTGTTGGATCTGGTTCAGCCCCCTGCTGGTCAGAGACAGGGAGCGGACCACACGGCGGCGCTCTCCCCGGAACTTCCGCTCCTTCAGATATCCCGTCCGCACCAGCTCCGTTACCACCCGCCGGCGATAGTCATAGCAGCCGCCCGCCTTCCGCAGCAGCGCCACCGGCACCTCGCCGCAGAACCCCACGAACACCAGCAGGCGAAAACCAAAATATTCTGTATTCCATTTCATCTTGTATCATCCTCATATCTTAAGTACTGCGATCTCTACAGCCCGCGGCTCTTTTCACACTGAGCTCCTTGCCCAGACTGCCGCCATTCCCCGCGGGATCTGTCCGGCACAGGCTCTGTCCGACAGACTGCCGCTGCCGCACTGCCTCAAAACCATAAAGATCCCAACGGCGTTGGAACTCCACGGCCGGACCCCTTGGGAATACTGGCTTTCCGGCCCAAAAGCGGCACCGAAAATCCATAGGCGCGAAAAATCAGAAATCGGTATGTTTTTTCGGATCATTTTTCCTCTATTGTTTCAGGTTTCCGGTGGTCCGGCCCAGGACTCCCGATGGGTCTCCAGCCACCTGGGGAACGCCTCGGCGGGCAGGACCCAGATGCGGGTGGCGTTCCGTTCTCCCCGGCGGCTGCACTGAAAGGCAGAGCAGAGGGCGGAGGTGTCGTTGGTAAGGAACGCCGCCTCCAGCACATCCTGACAGTGCTTCAGCTCCATATTGTCGTGATCCAAAAAGCGGCGGCCCGGGCCGTAGATGTGTTCATAAGCCAGGACGCAGATGTGGAACTTGGGCGGTAACTGGTCTGGAAACGCCCGTCGGATGGCTGCGCGCAGGGAGTGGGCCAGGAAGCGGCTGCGGTCGCCGTCGCCCCGTCGAGGCAGGACGGCCTCCAGGGTGACGGCCAGCCAGCCGTCCTCCAGCAGCTCCACCCTGGCGGGCGCCTCCTCGCCGATGGACGGGCCTCCCGCCGCGGGCGGTCCCGGCGGCAGGACGGTGGCGGCGTAGTCCCGCAGGGTGAGCGTCGCCGTCTCCGCGGCCCGGAGGGCCTCCAGCAGGCGCTGTTCGCTACGGATCGGATCGTGTGATTTCATGGGAAAGACCTTCTCTCATAACAGGATAAGGGCTCGGGGCAGGAAGCCTCCTGAAAAGCCCCTTCATTAAGCATGTAGAAATGAAGGGGGTATTTTCACCCCCTCCCGGCAAATATTTTTCAAAACTCCTGCCGGTGGAGGCGCCCGTGATTGCCCTTTCATAATAAATGGAGAAAAGGCCCCCTGTTTTTGCCCCCCTTGGGAAAAGTTTTTTGAAAATTTCAGCCGGGCGCAAAAATACGTTCAGCGCAAACCTTCGGCGGCGCGGAAAACCGCGGCTCGACATTAGGTCTACGCTGAACGCAAATCAGAAAACCAGATACGCTGTACGAGGACTTTTGCGTTCACAGCCTGAGCGGCATGGTCCAATAAAATAGCTCCATGGAGACAAAATCCCCTTGCAATCCCGCGGAAATCTAATATAATAATTATCAGATTATTAGATTGCTTGTGGGAGGTTCATCATGTTCACGGAAAACAAAACGACCGAGCTGAAGCGGGAGTATGTGGACGACATCAAGAATACCGCCATCGCCTTCGCCAACTGCGACGGCGGCACCCTCTATGTGGGCATTGAGGACGACGGCACGGTGCGCGGCGTGGACGACGCAGACGGCACCATGCTCCGGGTCACCAACGCCATCCGGGACGCCGTGCGCCCGGACCTGACGATGTTCCTGGAGTGCCGCTGTGAGACCATGGAGGGAAAGCCGGTGATCTGCGTCCGGGTCCAGCGGGGAACGGCCCGGCCTTACTACCTCCACAGCAAGGGTATCCGCCCGGAGGGTGTCTTTGTCCGTCAAGGGGCCTCCACCGTCCCCGCCAGCGAAGCGGCAATTCTGGACATGATCAAGGAGACCAGCGGCGACAGCTATGAGGCCGCCCGCTCCCTGGAGCAGCAACTCACCTTTGAGCAAGCCTCGGCGTTTTTCCGGAGCCGGAACGTGGCCTTCGGCCCGGCTCAGATGCGCACGCTCCATCTGATCGGTCCGGACGGTACCTACACCAACCTGGCATTCCTGCTCTCAGACCAGTGCAACCACACCGTCAAGCTGGCGGTCTTCGAGGGCAGCAAAAAGTCGGTCTTCAAGGACCGGCAGGAGCTGACCGGCTCTCTGCTCCAGCAGCTGGAGGATGCCTACGGCTATATCGACCGATTCAACCGCACCCGGGCGGAGTTTTCCGGCCTGGATCGGGTGGACATCCGGGACTACCCGCCCGAGGCCGTGCGGGAGGCGCTGCTCAACGCCCTGGTCCACCGGGACTACGCCTTCAGCGGCCCTACCCTTATTAGTATCTTTGAGGATCGGATCGAGTTCGTCACCATCGGCGGCCTGGCCAGGGGCATTGGGCTGGAGGACATCCGCCTGGGCGTATCAGTGCTGCGTAACCCTGACCTGGCCAACATCTTCTACCGCCTGCGGCTGATCGAGGCCTACGGAACCGGCATTCTCCGTATCCACGAGTGCTACGCCGGCGCGGCGGTGCAGCCGGCTATCGAGGCCACCGACCATGCCTTCAAGATCACCCTGCCGAACCTGAATTTCAGCCGCGAAGCAGAAAATACCCCGCCTGCCCGGCCAGCCACCAGTTTGGGCAAGAGAGAGGCCCGGGTGCAGAAGGTCATCGGGCTGTGCAGAGAGAACGGCTGGGTCGTCCGGAAGGACGTGGAGGCGGCGCTGGGCGTCTCCCAGGCCACGGCGATCCTGCTGTTGCGGGAGATGACCCGGGACGGCCTGCTGGAAAAGCAAGGAACGGCGAAGAACCTGCGGTATTATCTGGCGGAAATGTGACAACGGTGAAATTGCAATCAGGCCGCCGGTTCCTTTCGGAACCGGCGGCCTGATTTTTTCGTTTATCAAGCACCAAATTGGCGTGGATCTGTTCTGAAACTCATTCCATGTTCTTTCCCTGCGTCACTCCACCACCGCCGCGGCCTCATCCTGCCGCTCCTTCGCAGCCTCCAGGTCGTCGAAATCCCCCAGGGCCCGCAGGTCCACATGGGAGGCGTCCACGCCGGCGTCCGGCTGCTCCGCCTGCTGGGCCAGGGTGGCGGGATAGGCCCCCTCCAGCTGCCCCCGGATGCTCTCCGCCCGCAGGCGGCACACCTCCAGCAGGGTGTCCACCGCCAGCAGGTGGTCCTCATAGGAGCAGAAGGCGGTGGGGTCGGCCTCCACATAGGGGGCGATAAGGGCCTGGGTCTCCCGGATCACCGCCTCACACCGGCCGCTCTCCAGATACTCCGTGAGGAACTGGTCGAAATAGGCGTGGTACTGGGCAAAGTAGGTGTTATTCTTCATCAAATTGTGATAAAGGGGCCG
>DWZJ01000093.1 GCA_019118245.1 Candidatus Oscillibacter excrementigallinarum | reverse complement strand
TCGCAAAGTCCGCTCAGCTCCGTTTCCGCCTGCGGCGAAAACTGCGCCCGCTCCCTTGCTCCTCCTCTCCCCACCGCGCGGAGCGCGGCGGGGGCCCCTTTTCGGTCTTGCCCGAAAAGAAAACGGGCCGTACCCGCAAGGGGTATGCCGCATCCGTAAGCGGCAGAGCCGCCAACGGCTGCGCGATTGCACGGTCCAAAAGAAAAGGGCGCTTGACGCGCTCCGGTGCAGTGGCCCTCCGCGCGCGACGGGGGTCGACGTATCGGTGCAAGCGCCGATTTTGCCTGGCCTTCGGGCACGCTATGGTCTTCTGCGATTCCTGTGACTGCCGTCCCGTGGCGGATGGTGCGGAGGGCATCAGGGTGCAAGGACGCATTTGACCTGCTTCTCTTTTACTGTCTCGCGCTGTGGCGCTCCCAGTATTTCCGTCACCAGTGTTCCACTGGTTCCTCCTTCCGCACGTTCCGCTTTACCCGCAAGGGGCACGCCGCATCCGTAAGCGGCAGAGCCGCCAACGGCTGCGCAGCCGCTACGCGCTCCCCTGGCGGTCGTGGTGGCTTGTACCAGCGGACGGATGAGGGCATCCGCCCCTACGAAATACCGCTGGCCTTCCGAACCCCGTAGGGGCCGATGCCCTCATCGGCCCGTTGCAGAAGCCCCATCAACCACCGGGCCAGCGGCAGCGAAAAGAGAAGCTGGATGTATCCCAGACTTCCCCGGGCTGGCGGTTTCCCCAAGGGCCGGGCGTTTCCGTCCCTGACTGCCGCAAAGGACAGCCATCCTTCCCCCGCCGGCGGCAGGAGGTCTGCGCTGGCGCAGACCGACCCGCCGAAGCGTTTTTTCTCTTTGGACCGTGCAATCGCGCAGCCGTTGGCGGCTTTGCCGCCTTACGGATGCGGCATACCCCTTGCGGGTACGGCCCGTTTCTCTTTTGGCAAGGCCAAAAGAGAAATGGGGGGTGCATCTGCCCAGTCATCTGCATGGCTGTCATTCCCGCGTCCAATCGGACGCACCCCTATCAACACTCCCCACGTTTTGTGGTTCACGAAAGGAATTCATACTATGCGCGCAGTCGTGACACGGGTATCCAGTGCCTCCGTCACCATCGATGGCACCATCAACGGCCAGATCGGCCGTGGCTTTCTGGTGCTGCTGGGCATCGGCCCCAACGACACCGAGGAGACCGCCGGAAAGCTGGCGGAGAAGATCTGCAACCTGCGGGTCTTTGAGGACGAGAACGGCAAAATGAACTTGAATCTGGAGCAGGTGGGCGGCGCCCTGCTGGTGGTGTCTCAGTTCACCCTGTACGCGGACACCTCCTCCCGCCGCCCCGGCTTCACCGGCGCCGCCAAGCCGGACGCGGCCATCCCGCTGTATGAGGCCTTCATGACCCATTGCCGGGCCCGGGGATTCGACGTCCAGCACGGGGAGTTCGGCGCCGACATGCAGGTGGACTCCCGGAACGACGGCCCCGTCACCATCCTCTTCGACACCGAGCGGCCCTTTTGAGGGACACGAGGGACCTGCTATGACGCGCCTGGAACTGGTCCGGACCTTTTATGAGTCCGTGGTCTCCAAACACCGGTTGGAGGACCTGCCCCGCTTCATCGGGGCGGACTGCGTGCTCCGTCAGGGAGAGCGGACCGTTCCTCTGGGCCCCGCCGGAATGGCCCATCACCTGGCGGCCCTGCGGGAGACCTATCCGGACTACACGGTTCGAATCCTCCGGCAGCACTGGGCCACCCCCTACGTCATCTCCGAATGCGTCATGGAGGGCACCCACCTGGGCCCCTGGCCCGGGACCGTTCCCACTGGAAAGCGCCTGACCTTCACCGGCGTGAACGTGGACCGGGTGGAGTGTGGAAAAATCGTAGAGCACGGCGGGGCGGTGAACACCTTTGAGACGCTGTGGGAGGCGGGCATCATCCGTCCCACGGAGTAAACCCAGGGCATATCCCCACGCAATTCTGATATTTTTATTTGGCAAGGGAGGTTTCCCATGAAGATCAAAACTCTGATTGTGGGCCCCATCGGTACCAACTGCTATCTCCTCTGCGACGAGGATGCCAAGACCTGCGCCGTTGTCGACCCCGGCGGGGACGCCGGCCGGGTGGCCGCCGCCGTGGCGGAGACGGGCTGCGCGCCCTGCGCCATCCTGCTGACCCACGGCCACTACGACCACACCGGCGCCGTGGGCGAGCTCCAGGCCAAATGGCCGGAGGTGCCGGTGTATCTCAATCGCCGGGACGTGTACGATGACGCCTACACCCAGCAGCTGTTCCCGCCCCTCTCCGGCGATGTGCGGGACTACGACGAGGGGGACACCGTGGCCGTGGGCGGCCTGACGGTGTCCGTCCTGGCCACGCCGGGCCACAGCGAGGGCTCCGTCACCCTCCGGTGCGGAGACACCCTGTTCTGCGGGGACACCCTCTTTGCCGGCTCCTGCGGCCGGACGGACTTCCCCGGCGGGTCCATGGAGAAGATGATGGCCTCCCTGCGGCGGCTGGGGCAGCTGGAAGGGAACCTCCAGGTCCTGCCCGGCCATATGGAGGCCTCCATCCTGGACCGGGAGCGGCGGACAAATCCCTACCTGCTCCACGCCATGCAGTAAGGAGGAGCGCCCCATGAAGCTGGTATTCCACGGCCACGACGAGCGGTACGTGGTGGAACAGAGCCTGATGAACCTGTTCCCCGGGGAGCTGCCCGTCTACGAGCCCATCCAGCCCGGTGACGGCAGCTGGGCCGTCATCTCCCTGGAGGAGCCGGAGGACCTCTGCCGGGTGACGGTGTCCCTCTGCCGGGACGGAAAAACCGCGGAGCGGCAATATGAGGAGCCCCTCTCCGGCGATGACTTCCAGCGGGAGGGCCAGCGCCGCCACGCCGTCGGCGCCTGCTTCTTCCTGGCCGCCCGGGACCTGACCGGCGTCACGCCCCCCTGGGGGATGCTCACCGGCGTCCGGCCCGACAAGCCGGTGACCTGGGCCCTGGAGGCAGGAAAGTCCCCGGAAGAGGCCCAGGCATATCTGGAGCAGCACTATTTCGTCACCCCCTCCCGGGCATCCCTGGCCCTGGAGACCGGCGCCACCGCGGCCAAGGCCGCCCGGCGGCTGGAGAAGCGGGACATCGACGTGTACGTGGGCATCCCCTTCTGTCCCACCCGGTGCGCCTACTGCTCCTTCGTCAGCCAATCGGTGGAGCGGAGCTTCGCCCTGGTGCCCCCCTATGTGGACGCCCTGTGCGCGGAGATCACCGCCGGGGGAGAGATGGTCCGCCGGGCCGGGCTGCGGGTGCGGACCTTCTACATGGGCGGCGGCACCCCCACCACCCTGACGGCGGAGCAGATGGACCGGGTCCTCACCGCCTTTGAGACATCCTTTGACCGCGTTGCCTGTACGGAGATCACGGTGGAGGCCGGCCGGCCGGACACCATCACGGCGGAGAAGCTGGCGGTGCTGAAATCCCACGGCGTCACCCGCGTCTCCGTGAATCCCCAGACCTTTGAGGAGCCGGTGCTGCGGGCCATCGGCCGGTGCCACACGGCGGCGGACATCGATGCTGCCATGGACCTGGTGGCCCGGTGCGGCTTCCCCCATGTGAACATGGACCTGATCGCGGGCCTGCCGGAGGACACGGCGGAGGGCTTCCGCCGCTCCCTGGACCGGTGCCTGACCTATGGCCCCGACAACATCACCGTCCACACCCTGGCGCTGAAAAAGGGCAGCCGCATCCTCACCGAGGGGCTGCGGATCCCCCAGGCGGAGACGGTGGCGGAGATGCTGGACTACGCCGACCCGGCCCTGCGGAATGCCGGATACCGGCCCTACTACCTCTACCGGCAGAAGTACATGTCCGGCAGCTTTGAGAACATCGGCTGGTGCCGGGATGGCGGCGAGTGCTGGTACAACGTGGACATCATGTCGGAGCTGTGCTCCATCCTGTCCTTCGGCGCCGCCGGGTCCACCAAGATGGTGGTGCCGGGCACCAACCAGATCCAGCGGGCGTTCAATGTGAAGTATCCCACCGAGTATATCCAGCGGCCGGAGAAGTGGCGGGCCAACCAGGCCGCCTTCGCCGCCTTCTATGAAGCACTTTGAAAGGAGCATCGCCATGGCCTATTCCCTGAAAGAGATCAACGACGCCGTCCGCTCTGACCCCAAGGGCTTTGCAGAGGAGTGCGACGCCGCTTTCGCCAAGAAGGTGGAGGCCGCTGCCCGGAAGATCGCCGACCACCGGAAGGAGTCCCACATCATCCTGCTGTCCGGCCCCTCCGGCTCCGGCAAGACCACCACGGCCCTGAAGATCGAGGAGCAGCTGGAGAAAATGGGCATCCAGACCCACACCATCTCCATGGACAATTACTTCAACACCATCGACCCGGAGACCGCCCCCCGGAACCGGGAAGGGAACATCGACTACGAGTCCCCCTTCTGCCTGGACATCGAGCTGCTGAACCGGCACTTCTCCATGCTGGACCGGGGCGAGACCATCCACGTGCCCAAGTACGAGTTCGCCCGGCAGATGCGCTCCGACATCCTGTCCCAGCCCCTGAAGCTGGGTCCCGACGAGCTGGCCATCTTCGAGGGCATCCACGCCCTGAACGACATCATCGTGGGCAAGAACCCCAAGGCCTTCAAACTGTATATCGCCGCCCGGTCCAACGTGGTGGACGAGACCGGCGCCGTGGTGTTCCAGCACCCCTGGCTGCGGCTGTGCCGCCGGATCGTCCGGGACTACAAGTTCCGGGGCAGCGACGCCAACTTCACCTTGAAAATGTGGCCCAACGTCCGCCGGGGCGAGAAGCTCTACATCTCCCCCTACAAGGAGAACGCGGACCTGATGTTCGACTCCTCCCTGCCGGACGAGATGGCGGTGCTGAAGCCCTTCGTGGTGCCCCTGCTGGAGGCGCTGCCCCAGGGCAAGTACGAGATCGCGGACGACATCCTCAGGGGCTTTGCCCGCATCGAGTCCATGGAGGAGTCCAACATCGCCCCCAGCTCCCTGGTGCGGGAGTTCATCGGCGGCAGCATCTATCCCAGCTGACGCGGGCGGGGCCCCGCCCCGCCGCTCCATTTTTGCTTCGGAGGTCATACAGCCATGAATGAACGGTTGCAGGAACTGCTGGACGCCGTCCAGCGCACAGCCTCTCAGGTCAGCGACACCGCCGCGGACGCCGCCTACGGCGTGGGAAAGCGGGCCGGTGAGCTGCTGTCCGTGGCCAAGCTGAACATCCAGATCATGGACCTGAAAGGGGAGGTGGGCGCCGCCCTGCGGGAGGTGGGGGAGATGATCTACGCCACCCACACCGGCACCCCCACGGAGTCGGAGGTGCTGCTGGCAAAGCTCCAGGAGATCGACGCCC
Source organism: Candidatus Oscillibacter excrementigallinarum (assembly GCA_019118245.1). GTDB lineage: Bacteria > Bacillota > Clostridia > Oscillospirales > Oscillospiraceae > Oscillibacter > Oscillibacter excrementigallinarum. Next base: position 12,523 of record DWZJ01000093.1, on the reverse strand, counting down.
TCCGGGCACAGATCGGCCAGCTGGAGCAGGAGATCGCCCGGCTCCAGGGCGGCGCGGTGTGCCCCTTCTGCGGGGCCCCGGCCCAGAAGGGCGACGTATTTTGCCGGGAATGCGGAGGGAAGCTGTAATGGAATACACATACGAACAGTATCAAGAGAGCGCGGACGCGCTGCGCGCCCGCCTGGGGGACTTCCGTCCCAGGTGCCTGCTGATCCTGGGCTCCGGCCTGGGCGCTCTGGGGGATGAGGTGGAGGCCCCCGTCGCCGTCTCCTACGCGGACGTCCCCCACATGAAGCGCTCCACCGCCCCGGACCACGCGGGCCGCTTCGTGTTCGGTCGCCTGGCCGGGCAGGACGTGGCGGTGATGCAGGGCCGTCTCCACACCTACGAGGGCTGGTCCTTCGAGGACGTCAGCTACCCCGTCCGGGTACTGCGGCTGCTGGGGGCGGAGACGCTGGTGGTCACCAATGCCGCCGGTGCGGTGAATACCGCCTTCTCCGCCGGCGACATCATGCTGATCACCGACCACATCAAGCTCTTCGGCGTCAGCCCCCTGTGCGGGCCCAATCTGGAGGAATTCGGCCCCCGGTTCCCGGACATGAGCCACGTCTACACGCCCCGGCTCCAGGATGCCGCCTGGCAGGCGGCGGAGGCGCTGTCCATCCCCCTGCGCCAGGGCGTCTATATGTACTTCCCCGGCCCCCAGTACGAGACGCCGGCGGAGGTCCGTGCCGCCCGGATCCTGGGCGCGGACGCCGTGGGGATGTCCACGGTGCCGGAGGCCATCGTGGCCGCCCACTGCGGCATGGAGGTGCTGGGCTTCACCCTGTGCACCAACATGGCCGCCGGCGTGCTGGACCAGCCCCTCTCCTCGGATGAGGTGATCGCCGCCGGGCAGGCGGCCGGGCCCCGGTTCTCGGCCCTGGTAAAGGCCTGCCTGGCCCGGTTATAAATGTCGGCGGCAGGCCATAGGCTTCATCGGGGCCGTGCTTCCGCCGTCCTAGTTCTCATAGTAAACTGAGGTAATCGCTTCATGTCTAATCAAAAAAAGCAGTCCTTTTTGGGCAGCGCCGCCATTTTGACGGCGTCGGCATTGATCGTCAAGCTGATCGGCGCCGTCTACAAGCTGCCGCTCAACAACATCCTGGGCGGCGTGGGCAAGACGTACTTTGACACCGCCTATCAGATCTACAACCTCCTGCTGACGTTCTCCACGGCGGGCCTGCCCATCGCCATCTCCAAGCTCACCAGCCAGGCCCACGCCCAGGGGCGGGAGAATGAAAAGCGGCGGATCTTCCGCGCCTCCATCTGGATGTTCTTCCTGCTGGGCGTGGTGGGGACCGCGCTGATGGCCTTCGGCGCCCCCCAGCTGGCATCCTTCCAGGAAAATCCCATGGCGGCCCAGGCCATCCGGGCCCTGTCCCCGGCGGTGTTCTGCGTGTGTCTGCTGGCCTGTATGCGGGGCTATACCCAGGGACAGGGGAACATGACGCCCACCGCCGTCTCCCAGGTGCTGGAAGCTCTGTGCAAGCTGGGGATCGGCCTGCCGCTGGCCTGGTATCTGGTGGACGCCGGCTTCGGCCTGGAGCTGGGCGCCGCCGGCGCCATCTGCGGTGTCACCGTGGGCACGGTGCTGTCCATGCTGTTTCTGGCCTTCTACCTGGCCACCCACCGGAACCGGACGGAGTCCCTGGACGTCCCCACCAGCAGCGGCGGCATCATCCGGCAGATCCTGGTGATCGGCATCCCCATCACCCTGGGGAATTCCGCCCTCAGCATCATCAACCTGATCGACACCAAGATCGTCATGGGCCGCCTGCAGGACGCTCTGCTGCTGTCCGAGGACGCGGCTGCCGCTCTGAACGGCCAATACCGGATGGCCATGGATATGCCCAATATGGTGGCGGCCTTTGTCTATCCCGTCACCATGAGCCTGGTGCCCTTTGCGGCGGCGGCTCTGGCCCGGCAGGACGGTGCCTCCGCCAACCGAATCGTGTCCTCCGCCTTCCGGATCATCGCCATTCTGGCGTTCCCTGCGGGGATCGGTCTCAGCGTGCTGGCCACTCCCATCATGATCCTGGTGCTCCCCTCCCAATATGAAGATGCGCTGGCCGCCGGCTTTCACCTGCAGCTTCTGGGGATCGCGCTGATCTTTATCTGCCTGATGATCCTCACCAACTCCATTCTTCAGGTCTACGGGCGTGAGAAGCTGCCGATCCTCACAGTGATCATCGGCGGCATCACCAAGATCGTGATGAACTATGTCCTGGTGGGCAACCCCAGCATCGGCATCAAGGGCGCGCCCATCTCCACCCTGTGCTGCTATCTGGTGATCGTGGTGCTGAACCTGTTCTTCGTCTGGAAGTACTCCCCTCAGAAGCCCAGGTATCTCCAGATCTTTGCGAAGCCGGTAGTCGCCGCCGTTCTGATGGGCGGCGCGGCCTGGGCGGTATTCGGCTTTGCCAGCCGGCTGCTGGACGGGGCCTTCCTCTCCCTGGCGGAGCAGCTGTCCACAGACCCGGAGCGCATTCAATTCCTGGCACGGTATCTGACCAACGCCGCCTCCACGCTTCTGGGTATTTTTGTGGGCGTGGTGGTCTACGGCATCCTGATCATCGCCCTGCGGATCCTCCGGGCGGAGGACGTCCGCTCCATCCCCCACGGGGAGAAAGTTATTAAACTTCTGCACTTAAAATGAGCGTTTTGGCGGCAGCGGGCCTCCCGCTTAGGGGGGCTCCGCCAAAATTCCCTGAAAAATCAAGGCTTTCCCGCGAATTTTTCTTGCAAAGGCAGGCATCTTATGGTAGAGTTTCAGCGTAAGGATTTTTACAGCTATGCGGACTTTCTGGAGATCATGCGGCTGCTGCGCGCTCCCGGGGGCTGCCCCTGGGACCGGGAGCAGACCCACAGCTCCATCCGCCGGAACTTCCTGGAGGAGACCTACGAGGTCCTGGACGCCATCGACCACGATGACGCCCACGGGATGTGTGAGGAGCTGGGCGATGTGCTGATGCAGGTGGCCTTCCACGCCCAGATCGAGACTGAGCGGGGCCGCTTCACCATGGCCGACGTGGTCAACGGCGTTGCCCAGAAGCTGGTGTACCGCCACCCCCACGTGTTTGGGGACGTCCAGGCGGACACCTCCCAGCAGGTCCTGAACAACTGGGAGGTCTTGAAGCGCCGGGAGAAGGGCCAGCGCTCCACCGCCGACGCGGTGGAATCCGTGCCCCACACCCTGCCCGCCCTGTGGCGGGCGGAGAAGATCCAGTCCAAGACTGCCAAGGCCGGCTTTGACTGGCCCAGCGCCCTCCGGGCCCTGGACAAGCTGGAGGAGGAGGTCCGGGAGCTCCGGGCCGCCCTGGAGTCGGGACAAGCCCCGGACGCGCCCCACGGGGTGCGGGAGGAGCTGGGGGACACGCTGTTCATGGCCGCCAAGGTGGCCCAGATGTCCGGTCTGGACCCGGAGGACGCCCTCCACCGTGCCTGCGACAAGTTCGACCGCCGCTTCCGCGCGGTGGAAGAAGCCGCGGACAAGCCCCTGTCGGAATGCAGCGAAGCGGAGCTGCTGGCCCTGTGGGACCGGGCCAAGGCCCAAGATCCGTCTTAATCGCGGACAGAGCTCCGCGTTAGGAATAGACAAGCGTATCACACATTGTATAGGAGGACAACACCCATGAACAAAGCCGAACTGATCAATTCCGTAGCCGCTTCCGCCGAGGTCTCCAAGAAAGAGGCTGAGGCCGTTGTGTCCGCCACGTTTGACGCCATCACCGCCGCCCTGAAGGATGGCGACAAGGTGCAGCTGGTGGGCTTCGGCTCCTTTGAGGTCAAGAAGCGCGCCGCCCGCGTGGGCCGCAACCCCAAGACCAAGGAGTCCATCGAGATCCCCGCTTCCGTGGTGCCCGTGTTCAAGGCCGGCAAGGCCCTGAAGGACGCCGTGGCGAAGTAAGGGCCCCTGTCATATGCGAGACTGCCGGCACCGTCGTGCCGGCAGTCCTGTTTCCCAAGAGAAAGGAGCCAGCCATGCGCTTGGACAAATATCTCAAGGTCTCCCGCCTCATCAAGCGGCGGACCGTGGCCAACGAGGCCTGCGACAACGGCCTGGTCACCGTCAACGGCAAGCCCGCCCGGGCCTCCTACGACGTGAAGGTGGGGGACCAGATCTCCCTGCGCTTCGGCCAGCGCACCGTGACCGTGGAGGTGCTGGACGTCCAGGAGACGGTGCGCCAGGCGGACGCCGGCGCCCTGTACCGGGAGATCGGCCGGTGACGCGGGACGACGCATAATCTCTCCCCCGGTCCCATATAGTTGGGACAGGGGAGGGACGCGGAATGAACGACTACAACAATTCCATGCCCCAGGCGGGCCACCGCCTGGAGCTGATCGACCGGGAGCGGCTCACGGTCTCCGGGGTGGAGGACGTGGAGCGATTCGATGAGACGGGCATCATCATGTCCACCGCGGCGGGGACCCTGGTGGTCACCGGGGAGGACCTGCACATCGGCAAGCTGTCTCTGGACGGGGGCGAGCTCCACGTGGACGGCCGGATCGACGCCGTGTCCTACGAGGACGGCGGCCAGGAGCGGCAGGGCTTTTTCCGCCGCCTCTTCGGGTGATGCGCCGTGGGCCCCGCCCTCGCCCAGCCGCTCCAGGCCTTCGTCCAGGCCGTCCTGCTGGGCATGGCCGCCGGGCTGCTGTATGACCTGCTGCGGGCCTTTCGCCTGAAGCTCCCCCGGCTGACGTCGCCCCTGGACATCCTCTACTGTCTGACTGTCAGCGCGGCCGTCTTTCTGTTCACCCTCTACCGGGCCCAGGGCCAGCTGCGGCTGTATCTCTGGCTGGGCGTGCTGGGCGGCTGTGTGCTGTTTTTCACGGTTTTCTCCCCACTGCTGCGGCCGGTGTGGGGATTCTGGGTGGACACCCTGGCCTTTTTGTTGCATCTGGCCGCCATTCCCCTGCGGGGAGCAGAAAATTTGTGTAAAAAAATTGGCAAACACGGAAAAAATCTCTTTTATTTTATCCGGAAATGCTATACAATAAAAACCATCAAACGACGCGGACAGATCTACAAAGGAGGCAGGCGGCATGGCAAAGGCAGAACGGCAGCCAAAGCAGAAGCCCAAGGGGCGCATCCTCACAAAGCTCTTGATCCTGGCGGTCCTGGTGGCCATCGGGCTGCAGCTGCGCAGTCTCCACAGCCAGGTCCAGGCCGCCGAGGCTCAGCGGGACGCTCTGACGGCCCAGGTCCAGGCCCAGGAGCAGGAAAACGCCGCCCTGGCGGCGGACATCGCCGAGGGCGCCACTGAGGACAAGATGAAGGAGATCGCCCAGGAGGAACTGGGGCTGATCTCCCCCAATCAGCGTGTGTTTTCCATCAGCAACTGACCGGAGCCTGGCGACGAGGGAGGCGTCCCGCCTCCCCCGCTTGTGCCGGAATCCGGTCTTTTCTGATGCCGACCCGCCCGGGCGCGGGAAAACTATCCGGAAGGAGAAACAGTACACTATATGGAGCTTCAGGTAGGGAGCATTTTGGAAGGAAAGGTGACCTCCATCACCAAATTCGGCGCTTTCGTGGCCCTGGACAATGGGAAGTCCGGTCTGGTCCACATCTCCGAGATCGCCAACACGTTCGTCAACGACGTCCACGACTTTCTGCAGGAGGGGCAGGCGGTAAAGGTCCTGGTCCTCTCCACGGAAAACGGGAAGGTCAATCTCTCCATCAAGCGGACGCTTCCCAAGCCGGAGCGCCCGGCCAGAGGTCCCCGGCCCGGCGGCCATCCGCCGGCAGCTCCCCATGCCGCCTCCCAGGGCCGGCCTGCCCCCCGGGCGCAGCAGCCGCTGCCCCCCTCCGGCGACCAGTCCTTTGAGGACAAGCTGAAGCAGTTCCTCTCCTCCTCCGAGGGGAAGATGGCCGATCTGAACCGCAGCCTGGACGGCCGGCGGGGCGGACGGCGCCGCAGATGATATCCAGGAGCCCGGCCGAATGGCCGGGCTCTTTTCCGTTTTCGGATAAAAAGGGGCCGCCCGGCACGGATGCCGCGCGGCCCAAGCGGGTGGGATATTGGAAAGCTTCCAGGATCATCATACACCTGCCTCAGCGCTGATTTTGGCGAAATCCGGCGCCTCTGAATATTTTGTGAATTTCACCTGCCCGCCCCTTTTCAATCGAAAAGATTTGTGCTATATTGATAAAAAGGGAAGAGGCCCCTGGTCCCTTCCACACGAAAGGAGCGATCCACATGAAGTATACCTTTGCCTGCAAGAAAGTCGCGCTGAACGACTCCATCAAGGAATTCGCCCAGAAGAAGATCGACAAGCTGGGACGGTACTTCCGGGAGGAGGACACCACCGCGTTTGTCACCTTCTCCGTGGAGAAGGATCACCTCTGCACGGTGGAGATCACGATCCGCGGCGGCGGCACGCTGCTGCGGGCGCAGACGGAGGCTCCCGACGGCGATATGCGCGGCGCCATCGACGCCGCGGTGGGATATATCGAGCGCCAGATCCTGAAGAACAAGACCCGCCTGGCCAAGCGCCTGCGGAGCGAGGGCTTCCCCCCGACCGCGCCCGCGGACGACTTTGAGGTGGCGGAGGAGAAGGAGTTCCCCATCGTCCGCACCAAGCACTTCACCGTCAAGCCCATGAGCCCGGAGGAGGCCATCCTCCAGATGAACCTGCTGGACCACAGCTTCTTCGTCTTCCGCAGCAGCGAGGATGACAGCCTCTCCATCGTCTACCGCCGGAAGAACGGCGGCTACGGCCTGATCGTCACCGACGAGGTGGAATGACGCCTTCCGCAGCACGCGGGGCACCCTGTGCCCCGCGTGCTGTTGTCTGGTACTGGCAAAGCCGGTTTTCCCCCTTGTGCATTCCGGGATCTTCTGATATACTGACAAGGTTGATCCCGCGCGGATAAAATACAAAGAAAGAACGAACGATTTGATGAAAATGATTTTTTTGGTGGACGGTGACAACAACATCGGCACCGGCCTGCAGGGCATCGACCTGCTGACGGAGGAGGACACCGTCCTGGTCTTCTTCGGCAAGGGGCAGACCCTGTCCAATGTGAAAAAGCTGTGCGCCGGCACCCGCGCCCAGGTCCAGTACCTGGAGAGCGTGAAGGGCGGCAAGAACTCCCTGGACTTCCAGATCATCACGGAGCTGGGCGTCCTGGTGGGCAGGGGAGAGGCGGACTTCGCCTACGTCATCAGCCAGGACAAGGGGTACGAGGCCGCCATGAGCGCCCTCCACGCCCGGTATGCCTCCACGTTCCGGGAGGTGGCCCTGCGTCCCTCCATCCAGGACTGCCTCCAGGCGGCCTTCCTGCTGCGCTCCAACAGCCGGGAGGAGCTGTCCGGCGCCCTCGTCCGGCAGTTCGGCCCGGTCCAGGGCCAGCTGGCCTTCGACCACCTGGCGTCCCTGTTCGCCCCGCCGCCCCAGCCGGAGCCGGAGCCCCAGGAGACGGCCGCCCCGGCGGAGCAAAAGCCCGCCAAGTCCAAAAAGCGGCGGAGCCGCTCCAAGGCCAAGGCGGAGGAGCCGGCGCCCCAGCCGGTCCCGGACGCCCCCCAGGCGGACGTGGAGCCTGCGGCCGCCCCCAAGTCCCGCCGCAGCGGCGCCAGCCGCCGCCGGAAGCGGGCGGAGCGGGCCAAGGAAACTGCACAGTGAGCCAAAAACGGCGCCCGGCCAGATGGCCGGGCGCCGTTGCCGCTTTAGTTCTCCGGATGCTGCGCGTCCAAGGCCCGCAGCAGGGCCTCCACGGTCTGCTCCACCACCCGGACCGTCTCCTCGTCCCGGTCCCGCAGCAGGTCCGTCACCCGCTGCACGGCGGGGCCGACGTCTCCGAAGAGGATGTAGTCGGCGCTGACCTCCAGCAGGCGGCACAGGCGGATAAGGTTCTCCAGCCGGGTGCCGCTTCTGCCCAGTTCGATCTCCGCCATCGTATTGACCGACAGGTCCATCTTTTCGGCCAGTTCTTCCCGTGTCCAATGGTTCCGTTCTCTGGCCGCCCGGATTCGCTGCCCAACATTCTTTTTATCCAACGTATCGTCTCTCATCAGATCCACCCGTTTGATATTCTTGATTTAGTGTATCTGATTTAATTTCCGCGATACATCAGGATAAATACAATGTTGACATATGGTTTATCCTTATGTTAGACTGCAAATAGGAAGAGGCGCGGGAAGCGCCCGCGCCTCTGAAAAAGTCCCTGTTAAGCGTGATCCACCGCGTACATATGGGCCATCAGGTCCAAGATCTTGTTGGTGTAACCCCACTCGTTGTCGTACCAGGCGATCAGCTTCACGAAGTTGTCGTCCAGCATGATGCCGGCGGTCTCGTCGAAGATGCAGGTCTCGGAAAAGCCCGTCAGGTCGGAGGACACCACCTGGTCCGTGGTGCAGGTGACGATGCCCTTCATGCTGTTCTGGGCGGCGTTCTCCATGGCCACGCACACGTCGTGATAGCTGGCGGGCTGCTTCAGCCGGGCGGTCAGGTCCACCACGGACACGTCGTTGGTGGGCACCCGGAAGCTCATGCCGGTCATCTTGCCCTTCAGCTCCGGGATGACCTGGCCCACGGCTTTGGCCGCGCCGGTGGTGGAGGGGATGATGTTGCCCAGCACGCTGCGGCCCGTCCGCCAGTCCCGGCCTGCCCGGGCGTCCACGGCCTTCTGCTTGGCGGTGGCGGCGTGGATGGTGGACATCAGCGCCTGCTCGATGCCGAAGGTGTCGTTGATGACCTTGGTCATGGGGGCCAGGCAGTTGGTGGTGCAGGAGGCGTTGGACACCACGTTCATCTCCGGGGCGTACAGCTTGTGGTTCACGCCCATGACGAAGGTGGGGGTGACGTCGTCCTTGGCCGGGGCGGAGATGATGACCTTCTTGGCGCCGTGGCAGAAGTGGGCGGAGGCCTTCTCCGTGGTGCAGTAGGCGCCGGTGGATTCGATGATGTACTCGGCGCCGCAGTCGTCCCAGGGGATGTTGGCGGCGTCGTCCTCGCTGTAGACGCGGATCTTCTTGCCGTTGATGATCAGATGGCGGTCGTCCCGCTCCACCGTGCCCTGAAAGGTCCGGAAGACCGAGTCGTATTTCACCTGATAGACCATGTAGTCCAGGTCCGCCTTCCGCAGGTTGATGCCGCAGAGCTGATAGGACGCGATGCCCCGCTCCACCATGATCCGCAGTGCCACGCGGCCGATCCGCCCGAATCCGTTGATGCCCACTTTGATCGCCATGTTTCCAGTCCTTCCCGTATTTCGTATTCCACCGCCTTCCCCCGGCGGCTGTTGTTTCTATTATACCACACTGGCAGAAAATGTCTTTGCATCTTTACGCAAAATTGCGCACAAAAAACGCAAGCATTGTTGTCCCTTTTGCACAGGCATGGATCTCCGGTCATCATTCTCCCGCTGCTTCGACATTTTTCCGCTTTTTTCGACAAAAACCTTGTCTTTTCGCCGGTTTTTTGCTATCCTATTGGTGTTTCAGGCAGGCTTTACCACGGTTGGAAGCGGCCCGCCCGTATATGCTACAAATGCGCTTCGGCGGAGAGGAGGTCCCCATATGGACGAGGAAATGTTCAATGTTTCCGCCGTATTTCCCAATATTGCCATCCAGCTGCGCAGCGCGCTGGCAAATATGCACCTGGCTGCCGCCCAGCTGGCCCCCGCCGCGGAACGGGAGCGGGACCCGGAGCTGGACGCCAAGGCTTCCCTGCTGGACCAGAGCTATTATCGGATGCTGCGGCTGGTAAACAATCTGAACGCGGCGGGCTCCCTGGGCGAGGAAGGGCCGCTGCCGGTCCGGGACCGGGATCTGGTGGAGGCTGTCCGCGAGATCTGTGACGCCACCCAGAGTCTGGCCGCCCTCAGGGACATCCGGTTGGAGTTCCGCTGCGCCGTGGAGCGCCACATCTGCGCGTTCCACTTTTTTGCCATAGAGCAGCTGCTCTATCAGCTGCTCTCCAACGCCTTGAAATTCACCCCCGACGGCGGGTCCATCACCGTGGAGCTGCGGTTTGCGTCCCGGCGGGTGCTTCTGTCCGTGGCAGACACCGGCTGCGGCATTCCAGAGAATCAGATCCCCTACCTGTTTGACCGCTATCTCCACCAGGACGCCGTGGCCCCTCAGCCCCACGGACTGGGCCTGGGCCTTCCCATCTGCCAGCACATCGCGGAGGGGCATGACGGCACCATGATGGCGGAGTCCCGTCCAGGCCAGGGGGCCCGGTTCACCCTCTCCTTTCCAGACCGGCGCTGCGGGACGATGGATGTGTCTGACGTCAGGTTCGACTACAGCGGCGGATTCAACCACGTGCTTCTGGCCCTGGCGGACGCGCTGCCGTCCCAGGCCTTTCTCCAGCGGCATCTGGACTGACCCCGGCCCAAGGCTGGGGCCTTTCTTTTTGCGATGCAGACCCATTGCAGCGCTTTGAGACGCGCGATTTTTCCGCACCTGCGGGATGGCTGAACGGGAAGTTTTTACAGGCCCTTTTCTTTTGCGCCGGAATGGGCTACAATAGCTGAGACAGATCCTCCGGCTGTGCCGGATCCTGGAGGGATGATATGCGCGTATTCGTCGCCATGAGCGGCGGTGTGGACAGCGCCGTCGCGGCGCTGCTGCTGCAGCAGGCCGGCTGTGACGTCACCGGCGTGACGCTGCGTCTGCACCACTATAAGGACCGCCCCGGCCTCTGTGGCTCGGCGGACGACATCGAGACGGCCCGTTCCGTGGCCGCCGCCCTGGGGATCCCCCACGTGGTGCTGGACCTTTGCCAGCTCTTTCAAACGCAGGTCATGGACCGCTTCGTGTGGGCCTATACCCACGGCCGCACGCCCAACCCCTGCATCGACTGCAACCGGGAGATCAAGTTCGGCGCCCTGCTGGACTGGGCCCTGGATCAGGGGGCGGACGCCATCGCCACCGGCCACTACTCCCGCCTGCGGCGGGACACCTCCGGCCGCTGGCAGCTGCTGCGGGGCGCGGACCGGCGGAAGGACCAGACCTATTTTCTCTACCAGCTGACCCAGCGCCAGCTGGCCCATCTGCGCCTGCCGGTGGGAGACTATGAAAAGCCCGCTCTCCGGGCCCTGGCAGCGGCCCACGGCCTGTCCAACGCCCAGAAGGCGGACAGCCAGGACATCTGCTTCGTGCCGGATGGGGACTATGTATCCTTCCTGCGGCAGTATGGCGGCGTGGAACCCGTCCCAGGCGACTTTGTGGACGAGGCCGGCCGGGTGCTGGGCCGCCACCAGGGGCTGGAGTGCTATACCATTGGCCAGCGGAAGGGCCTTGGCGTCAGCGCCAACGCGCCGCTGTACGTGCTGGGAAAGGACCTGGACCACGGCACGGTCCTCCTGGGCGGAGACGACCGTCTCTACACCCGGGAGCTGACGGCGGAGCGGGTCAACTGGCTCTCCATCCCGGAGCCCGACGGCCCCCTGCTCGTCACCGCCAAGACCCGGTATAGTCAGCGGGAAGCCTCAGCCACGGTGGAGCCGCTGCCCGGCGGCCGCATCCGCATGGTGTTCCAGGAGCCCCAGCGGGCCATCACTCCCGGCCAGGCGGTGGTGTTCTACGACGGGGACCTGGTCCTGGGGGGCGGCACCATCTGTCCGTGACGCAAAAGAACGCCGCGGCCGCGGCGTCCTGCACTCCTCATCGCTGGCTGGTGGTCCAGCTGTCCTGAAAGATCAGGTCATCCACATCCCCGCCGCCGGCTATGTTGTGTTTTGTCATCTGATTTCCTCCTTTGCACATTGGGTACTCGGTCAGTATATGCCAGCCCCGGCGGAAAATTGCATGGATTCATGCACCTGCCGGGGAAATTTTTTCCGACAAGATCTCTCAAAAGATTTTCAAATGTTTTTGCCGCCCATGCTTGACAAATGGTATGGGATATGATATTCTAATTGTTGCCGACAGCTGCCGGTGTGGTGGAATTGGTAGACACAGGGGACTTAAAATCCCCCGGTAGCGATACTGTACCGGTTCGAGTCCGGTCACCGGCACCACAAAACGAAATATCGCGGGGTAGAGCAGTTGGTAGCTCGTCGGGCTCATAACCCGGAGGTCGTTGGTTCAAGTCCAGCCCCCGCAACCACAAAACCGTCTGATTTCACGAGAAATCAGACGGTTTTTCTTCACTTTTTGTCCCCAAAGGTTTCCTGAGAAATCACGCGATTTTGCAAAATTTGCAGTTGACCCAAACCGTGACCCATACGGGTCAAAAAATCGGCCCGGAGGCGGAAATGCCGCCTCCGGGTCCTCTTGCTTTTGGGAGAGATTTTGGGGAATTTACAACGCCGCCGTCAGGACTTTTTCCATGGTCCTGGCCGCCTCCTTCTGGGCCGCCGTCGTGACATGGGCGTAGGTGTCCAGAGTGAAGCCTGCGCTGAAGTGTCCCAGCATCCCGGACACCGTCTTGATGTCCACGCCGTTCTGTAGGGCCAGGGTAGCGAAGGTATGCCGGAGGTCGTGGAACCGGACCTTGGGCAGTCCCGCTCGTTTCAGCACCCGGTGGAGCA
>DWZJ01000092.1 GCA_019118245.1 Candidatus Oscillibacter excrementigallinarum | reverse complement strand
ACGGCGGTCAATGCCCGCAGGACGGGGATCATCACGTTGAGGGTCTCCTCCACGGAGATCTTCCCGCCGTGGTTTGCGATGTAGGTCTTGAAGGAGATGCCTTCGATGTAATCCATGACGAAGTAGGACGTGTCGTTTTCGTCGAAATAGCTGGACACACCGGCGATGTTGGGGTTGCCGATGAATTTCGCCAGGGTCCGGGCCTCCTCCTGGAATCGCTCGGCGCCGTAGGTGAACTCCTCGGACTTGCTGTCCATGGCAACAGACACGGTCGTCCCGATGCGGGTGGCGATGTCGTTGGGCATGAACTCCTTGATGGCGACTTTCGCGTTCAGCTGGGTGTCCAGGGCCAGGTAGGTAATACCGAAGCCGCCCTGCCCCAGCACCCGGCCCACGATGTAGCGGTCATTGAGCACCGTCCCGGCCCGCAGGGCCACAGGGAATTTTTTCTCGTTTTCCGCTAAATCAAAGCCGCAATAGGGGCAGGGGCCCTCCAGGATCTCCCGCTCCTGAAAGCAGTTGTAACAGAGATGTCCGGGCATATGATCAAAGGACATACGCAAACGCTCCTATCTGCAGATCTGCAAAAATATGGTCGGATGGGACGGCGGCCCCGCCGCTTTGGTCAGCACAGCGTCCGCTCGTTCTCCGCGAACAGCTTGTCGTTGACAGTGTGCAGCTCCATGTGGTGGAGGATGCCGTAGGCGATGATGGCGTCCCGCCTGCTTCTGGGATAGAGCTGGGCGTAGGCCGACAGCTTCAGCAGCCGCTGAGTCTCCTCCAGCGTGGCATCCAGGCCGATGCACAGGCACAGCAGCCGGTCCCGGGAGGGATTCCGCCGCCCGGAGAACACCTGATGGAGGTACACTTCGCTCATGCCGGACTGCCGGGCCAGGGTCGCCTTGGAAACGGCCTTGCGCTCATACAGCTGCGCCAGGGTCTCCGTGATGTTCTGGTCGAAAAAGTATTTCTCGTTGTCATGGAGATAGGTGTCGATGCTGTCGGCGCTCATCAGCTCCTCCCCCAGATCGTCGGTGGGCTTCTCCCACATACACAGTCCTCCTTTGACTTTCGCCGGAAGATGTTTTATACTTACTATAAATTTACAACGCTTTGCGAGGCGATACAATATGCTGGCTGCATAGTGTTTCGGCTTTTTTTGAAAGGATGGATTCCAGTGTACGTCTGGATGGAGCAGTCTCTGGAGCAGTTTTTTCAGGAGGAACGGCTGCTGAAGCAGAGCCCCCGGGGCAGCGTGCATCTGCTGCGGCACCGGAAGACCGGCCGGCGGTTCGTCCTGCGGCACTTCACCGGAAACGACGAGGTCTACCGCAAGCTGCTGCACTGCACCTGCCGGAATCTCCCCATTGTGTACGAGGCGGCCTCCCGGGACGGTGAAAACCTGGTGCTGGAGGAGTACATCCAGGGAGACAACCTGGGAGAGCTGCTCCAGGGTACCCTGTTCACGGCGGAGGAGACCCGAAACATCGTCACCCAGGTGTGCCGGGCCCTGTGGGTGCTCCACTCCCTGGCCGCCGTTCACCGGGATGTGAAGCCGGAGAACATCATCCTCCGGGGGGATCAGACCGTACTCATCGACTTTGACGCCGCCCGGCTCCACAAGCCGGAGCACGAGACGGACACCCAGGTGCTGGGCACCACAGGCTTCGCCGCGCCGGAGCAGTACGGCCTGTCCCAGACAGACCAGCGGGCGGACATCTACGCCGTGGGTATCCTGATCAATGTGATGCTGACGGGCGAGCACCCCTCCCGGAAGCTGGCGGAGGGCCATTTGGGCCGGGTGGTGCGGCGGTGCACCCAGGTGAGCCCGGAGAAGCGCTATCCCAACGTACTTCGACTGATGGAGGCCCTGTGACATGGCGGAACAGACACAGCAGACCTGTCCCTATTGCGGGGCGTCCCTGCCGGCGGAGGCCTCCTTCTGCCCCCGCTGTGCCCGAAGTGTCAACCAGAGGCAGAAGGTTTCTCCGCCATCCATCAGATGGCGGAAGGCCCTGCGCAGGGCCTTCCCCGCTCTGCTCCTGATCCTGATACTGGGGGCGGCGGGGACAGGCTGGTACCTGTCCACCCTTCCCCAGGTCTACGACGACGGCGGCACGGGAGAGGTGACCTACACGGATGAGGACGGCACCTATCAGATCCTTCTGGGCTGGCGGGACACCCCCTACGAACCGGCCCCCGTCATCACCCAGACGGCGGAAAAGGACGGGGAGTACACCTTCCCCGTCTGTCTCTTCATCCACCACAAGGACACCGGCGTCAACGCCGGGGAGATCTTCCTGCAGAAGGTGGCGTCGGTCACTGCGGAATTTGACACGCCGGATGACCCCGCCGCCTACATCAGCTATGGTGATCCGGCCTACGACGACTATGTTCCTGATGCCGCCCTCACCAGCTTCACCCACTTCCTGGGCCGGGAAAACTCCGCCCGGGGCACCTGGACCATCTCCATGAAGAACGGGGATGTGATCTATCTCCACCAGACCCTGAACGTGGAACTGCTCGAGACGGTGGACATCTACCCGGAGGATGCGCCCATGGACACCATCGAGGACCTCCAGGTCCTGGTGGACTCTTTGGGGGACCGGGTGGGAGAATCTGACGTGGTGAATATCCATCTGCCCGCCGTGACCTACGCGGGGACTCTGTCCATCACGGAGCGTCCGGTGAACCTGTATGGCAGTACCGAGGAGGAAGGCCGCACGGTCTTTACCGGCACCGTCCAGGTGAATCCGAAGGGCATCAGCCATATCGTCTACCTGTATGACATCGACTTTGTGGGGGACGGCGACGGCGTGGGGATCAGCACCGCCAGACGGACTTGGCCCATCGGATGCCGTTTCACCGGATGGCGCACCGCCATTCTGTGCCATGGCACCGGCCCTGCCGGCGGCGGGATCTGTCTTTCGGACTGCCAGTTCACCGAAAATCAGATCGCTGTCCATTACAACAGCAACGGGACCGGATTCTTCAACAGCATTTGGCCCAACTGCGCGTTTCTCAACAATGAAACCGGGCTGCTGTTCGAGGGGGAGTCCACGGAGGATGCCCTGGACCTGTCCGGCTGCCGGTTTGAGGGCAACGGCACCGACATCGACAACCGTAACGGCCAGCCCCTGGACATCTCCCAGGCGGTCTTTCAGTAGGCTATCCCATGTGTCCGCTCCAGTTCCAAAAGGCGGCTCCTCCCAGATACTTAATTGGGGCCGCCAGCGGCTGGGCGTCTCCATGCAGGAGGGGCGGGACTTTGTGATGATGGTGGTGCCCCTGGCGAAGAAGGGCGAGATCATGTCCGCCATCACCAGCGCCTGCGGTCTCTCTGCCAGGGCCACGGCGTGATCGTGTCCCTGCCGGTGGATGAGGCCATCGGCAGGGAGGGATGAGGGGCTGCACAAAACGGACCGGGCGGAGAATGTCTCCGCCCGGTCCGTGTGTTTTCTATGGACTCCCTTCCGGGCTGCCGCCTTTTACAGTCTCAGTCCCAGCCGGTAACCGGTGTGGATGGCGTCCATGATTTTGTCGGGATGTACCGCGTCGCCCACCAGATAGGCCTCCTTCCCCTGCTCCTTCAGGGTGCGGTAAAGGTCCTGTTCCGACTTGGCGCCGAAGGCATACAGCACGGTATCCGCCTCGATCTTCCGCTTCTGGCCCTTGTGCTCCACCAGGACGCCGTCGGCCACGATCTCCAGCGGCGTGGTGGAGGTGCAGACCTCCATATCGGTCTGGGCGATGCGCTCGCTGTAGGCCAGGAAGTCGGTGGCGGCCACGCCCTTCATGATGGTGGGCTTCCGGCCCACCAGGGTCACCTTGTGGCCGGTCTCCGCCAGGTGAAGAGCCGTCTCGGAGCCCACCAGGCCCACGCCCAGCACCACCACCCGGCGGCCCACCTCCCGGGTGCCGTTCAGGAACTCGGAGGCATCGGCGGCGATGGGCAGCTCCGCGCCGGGGATGGGGGATTTCTTCGGGGTGGAGCCGGTGGCGCAGACCACGGCGTCAAACGGGGCCAGGTCCTCCGCCGTGGCCTCCTTCTCCACCACGGGGATATGGAGCTTCTCCACTGCGGTGATCATGGAGTCCCGCAGGAGGCGGATGTCCGCCTTGAACTCCGGCACGGAGGCCTCCGTCAGCTGGCCGCCCTTTTTGCCCTTTTCAAAGATGGTCACATCATGGCCCCGGAGCTTCAGCACCCGGGCGGTCTCCAGACCGGCGGGGCCGGCGCCCACCACGGCGATGTTCCGCTTCACCGCCGCCGGGGTGATCTCCAGCTCGCCCTCCCGGCTGATGACCGGGTTCACGGCGCAGGTGATGGCCTTGTAATTGAAGAAGGTCCGCTCCAGGCAGCCCTCATTGCAGCGGATGCAGGGGCGGATGTCCTCCGGCCGGCCCTCCTCGGCCTTCCGGGGCCACTCGGGGTCTGCCCACAAGGGACGGCCCAGGCCCACGAAGTCGCCCTTGCCGGAGGCGATGATCTCCTCCGCCAGGTCCGGCGTGGTGATGGAGCCGGAGGCGATGACCGGCACGGAGACCTCCTTCTTGATGGCCTCCGCCGCCCAGACGTTGTGGCACCGGGGGATGGCCATGGGCGACACCTGATGGATCATGGTATGGTGGTCGCCGCCGGAGATATGGAAGGCGTCGATGCCCTCTTTTTCAAGAGCCTTGGCCAGGGCAATGGTATCCTCGATGGGGAAGCCGTCCGGCTCATAGTCTGTGCCGCTGAGGCGGATGGTCACCGGGAAGTCCGGTCCCACCTTTTTCCGCACATCCCGGACGATCTGGATGTAGATCCGCATCCGGTTCTCCAGGCTGCCGCCGTAAAGGTCCGTGCGGTGGTTGGTGGTGGGAGAGAAGAAGTTGGTCAGCAGATATCCGTGGGCACCGTGGATCTCCACCAGCTCAAAGCCTGCCCGCTTGGCCCGCAGAGCCGCGTCGCCGAAAGCGGCGACAATGTCCTGGATCTCCTCAATCGTCAGTACGTGTGGCACCGCCTGGACGCCGTACTGGTCCCACATCTTGGGCCAGGGAATGGCGGAGGGAGCGCAGATGGGCTGGGTACCCAGGAATTTCTGGCGCCCGCAGTGCTCGATCTGAATAGCAGGAACGGCACCCTGTTCCCGAATGTTCTCCGCAAGCCAGGCAAGCCCGGGAATGTGCTCGTTGCTGGAGATGCCCAGGTGGCAATGAGCAGACTTTGCCCCGATGTCATCTACATACGCGTACTCCACGATGATCATGCCGGAACCGCCGGCCGCCTGCTTGCGATAATAGCGGATCAGGCGTTCGGAGACCGTTCCGTCCATATTGCTCATGCCGGAGGACTGGGGGGCTTTCATCACACGGTTTTTCAATTCCAGTGTACCGATCTTCCCAGGGGAGAACAGGTTGGGGAACATCTGTTTTTGCATACTTTTTCCTCCTCACATATGTGGATGCCGCTCGCTTTCCCATAGCAGCCTTCTGCGGAAATGATAACAGAATTGACAAAAACAAAACAATATCGTATGATACAATTAGTTGATTTTACAAAACGCAAATGTGATCGGAGGGTCACCATGACAGCTGCTGTCGGCTCCTTCGCCTTTATTCTGGAGGACAATCTGCTGGCCTACCGGGACCTGATCCTGTCCTATGGGCGGGCGGCCATGTCCTTTCCCAAGTCCACGGTCATCAGCAGCGGCGGGGTCCCGTCCCCCTACATCTATTTTCTCCTGGAGGGACTGGTGCGGATCAGTGTCTTCGGCCCCCAGGGATATGAGCGGATCTTGGGATACCACAAGAAGAATACGCTGTTTGCCATGGACGGCCTGCGCAGGGATCAGGGCGTCATCGTGACCACCACCGCCCTGACGCAGGTAGAGGCCGTCAGGCTCTCTCTGGAGGACCTGTCCGTTCTGTTCCAGCAGGATCCCCGGTTTGCGGCGGATGTGGTCCTCTATTACAGCGATGTGCTGAAGCTGATGTGCTATGACGCCGAGTCCCAGTCCAGCAACGACACCCGGGCCAAGCTGGCGAACTTCATCCTTCTCTTTATGCAGTGCGCCGATTACCAGGCACTGGGCTATATCCCCTTTTCCCAGTCAGAGCTGGCCTCCGCCATCGGCGCCTCCCGCATCCAGGTCGCCCGGGTCTGCAGGACGCTGAAGGCGGAGGGGCTCATCCAGGTGGGGAAGCGGCGGCTGATGGTCCTGGACCCGGAGCGGCTGGGGCAGTCCGCCTCCTACCAGGGCTTTCCCTGAGTGCATCCCCACAGGGGACCCAGGGCCGGATCGAACACAGCAGGATGACCCCCGCAGGGCGGAGCCTTCCGTCCTGCGGGGGTCACCTTGTGCCCGTGCCCAAAAGCGGCGGAGCGCCTCCGCCTTCAACATCCGCCCGCTCCGCGGCTAAATCTCCCTGGGACGCTTCCGCCTCAGACTCTGCGCCGCTTTTTCCGCAGATGGCGCGCCCCGCAAAACGCGGCGGCCAAAACCAGCAGGCACCCGAGCCCGGCGATGATCCAGATCACCGGACGGACGGCCCGTTCCGTGACGCAGAAGGTGATCTCCTCGGCCTGGCTGTTCAGCAGCAGATACTGGCCGTCGATCTCATGCTCCGCCTGGGCCCAGCCGTCCTCCCCCAGCACCCAGAGGTCATACCGTCTGCCGGCGTCCGGCAGGCGGTAGTGCACCGTGTAGGTCACCTGCTCCAGGTCCGGGTCCTCCACCGTGACGGTATAGGCGGTGCCGCTGTAGGTCCGCCCCCGGCCATCCGTCCAGGTCACCGCCTCGGTGGTGTGGCTGATCGACGCCCGGCTGCTGAAGCTGCCGTCCACCAGGATCTCCGGCAGCTCCCCGCCGTCTGTCAAGGAAGAGGTGTAGGGGGTGTATTCCGCCTGCAGGGTCTGGCTGGCGGTGAGATGGGTGTAGTCCAGCTCCGGCCAGGCGGCGGAGTAGCCCTTCTTCGCCGGGATCTCCGGCAGGGCGCCGATCCCCTCCCCGTACCGGAAGGGCACCACGGCCACCGTGACGCCGTCGGCCACAAAGGTCAGCTCCAGCTGGGAGAACAGCTCCGGCGCGCCCGCCGTGCCGCACAGGGCGTCGAACGTCACCGGCTCCGCCCGCCCGGCGTAGCTGATGCCGTCCAGCGCGCCCAGGCTCTCGCTGGTAAAGGTATTGCCGGATACGGTGCCGCCGCTGTCCACATCGCCTGCCACGGCGCCCAGATAGGCGCTCCCCTCGTCGATGGTCACCAAAGTATGGCAGTCCACCAGCGTGGCTCCCAGCCCGGCGATGCCGCCCACATAGTCCCCGCCGGACAGGCGGCACTTGCTCCAGCTGTCCCGGATGCTGCCCCAGGAGGCCCCGGCGATACCGCCCACGTAGTCGCCGTTGGTGCTGGTGACGGAGCCGTAGTTCTCACACACGCTCACCCGTCCCAGGTCCATCAGGCCCACCACCCCGCCGGTGTAGTCCTGCTTGCCGGTGATCTCCCCGGTGTTGACGCAGGCTTCGACGGCGGCCCTGGTCTGATAGCGGAAGTCCAGGGAGCGGTCCCCCTCCTCGATCAGGTCGTCCTCCGGGTCAAAGTCGTACTCGATGGCCATGGAGCCCACGATGCCGGCCACATTGAGGTCCCCCTCCACGCGCCCGTTATTCCGGGCGTCCGCGAGGAGACCGGTGTCGGAGGTCCCGGAGCCCTCATCCGACACATCCTCGAACCGGTCCTCCGGCTCCTCACCGCCGCCCTCCAGCAGGTCCCGCAGCAGATCGGTGATCACGCCGAACTGTTCATTTATGGCGTCCAAGTCGTCCAGCAGGACGTCTGTGCTGCTGGACATGGTCTCCCGCAGGGCGTCCCCGTCCTCCAGCAGGCCGGAGAAGACGTCCCCCAGGGCGTCCCCCTGCTCCCGGAGCGTGCTGTCGATGGGACGGATGGAGAGGGTGGGTTCCTCCGACAGCTCCCGGAAGATGTCGGCCAGGTCCTCGCCGAGACCGGCGGCACGGGATGCCAGCTTTTCCAGCGTCCTGCCGGGGTCCCGGAACGCCTCCGCGATGTCTCCGCCCTGGGCCAGCAGCTCCGGCAGCAGCGATGCCGCGTCGGCGGTGTGCCTGGCGGCATCCAGCAGAGACTGCGCCGCCGCTCCCAGGGCCTGCCATGCGGCCGCCGCGTCCTCCCCGGCCGCTTCCAGCTCATCGCCGTCCACATGAGCCGCCACGGCGGCAGCGGCCTGTTCCAGCGCGATGCCCGCCCGGGTCAGGGTGTCCGCCAGGGCCTGGATCGCCTCTCTCAGCGCCGCCTCGTCGCCGCCGCTCCAAAGGAGCTGGGCGATCCGGGCCAGCGCGTCGGACATGTCCCGGAGGGCAGCGGCCAGCTCCCCGGCGGCGGCCCGGACCTCCTCCATGGCCCCTTGGCTCTGGAGGGCGCTGCCCAGAGCCGCTCCCAGGTGCTCCAGGGCCGAGAGCAGGCGGGCCACGGCTGTTTTCCCGCTGGCGGCCGCCTGCCGGAGCGACCGGACCGCTGCCCGCAGCTCCCGCTCCGCCTGGTCCCCCAGGTCCGAGGCCTGCCCGGCCTCGTCCAGGACCTCCTCCAGCTGGTCGGCCAGGTCCTCCGCCAGGTCCATCAGCCCAGAGGTGTCCTCCAGGACCGGCGTCAGCTGGTCGATGAGCCAGGAGAGCCGGGCGGACAGGTCATTGATCTCATCGATATTTTCGTTGGCCCAGTCTGCGGCGGAGTCTGCGAAGTCCCCGATGGCCTCCTGGGCCTCCGCCGCCCGGTCGGAGATGGCGTCCATCCGGGCAGAGAGCGCGTCGGAGGAGCCCCGGAGGTCGTTCCCGGTCTGGTCCAGCAGGCCCCGCAGCACGTCCAGCGCATCCAGCAGGTCTCCCAGCTGGCCCTTGTTGTAGAGCAGACGCACCTCCGGCACCAGCTGTCCGGCGATGCCGCCCACGTCCTTCCGGCCCAGGATGGTGCCGGAATTGGTGCAGCCGCTCAGATAGCCGGACTGCCGGCCCGCGATGCCGCCGATGTTGTAGCCTATGTGGGCATACCCCACCGCTCCGGTGTTGACGCAGCTCTGCAGGATCCCAGAGGAGAAGCCGGCGATGCCGCCGATGTCGGTGCACACCGGCACGTTCTCCGCGGCGTTGAGCTGGTCCTGGTTCAAATTGTCCAGGTCCAGCTCCGCGTCCACCTCCGTGGTGTTGATGCTGCCGCTGTTCTCACACTGGACGATGGAGCCGTAGTTCTGCCCGGCGATGCCGCCCACAGAGTGCTCCCCAGTGACTGCGCCGGAGAAGGTGCAGTTGATGATCTGTCCCTGTGCCTCGTTGGTCCCAACAAGGCCGCCGATGTAGTCCGCCCCCCGCACGGTCCCGTGGAACGAACAGTTTGAGAGAAGCCCCTGGTTGTTGCCGGCGATACCGCCCAGCGTATTCTTCCGGTCCGTGGGATCGATCCACCCCTCCACCGACAGATCCCGCACCACACCGGAGGGCTGTATGTACCGGAACAGGCCCCGCACATTGCCGCTGCCGGTGAGAGACAGCCCGGAGATGGTGTGGCCCTGCCCCTCAAAGGTCCCGCCGAAGGTGGGGATTGGGGTGAAGTCCGCGCCGGTCAGGTCGATGTCCGCCTCCAGATAGACGGTCTTTCCCCGGGACCAGCTGTCCAGGGTGCAGTTTTGGGAAAGCTCCGCCAGATCCTCCGCCGTGCGCAGATGGATGGCAGCGGGATCCTCCGCCGCCAGGGCGGCGGGGGCTATGAGGGAAAGGCACAGGACGGCCGCCAGCAGGAGGCACAATGCCCTACGGATGCTCTGTTTCATTGCTCTGTGGAACCTCCTCGGTTTGATAGCTGCCGGTCTCCAGCATTCCGGAGACATCGCCGTAGATCACGCCCTGGATATGGGCGTCCACCACGCCGGAGATCCGGCCACGGACCCGGCCATTTATGTAGACGGTTCCGCTGGCACTGTGACTGACCTCCGGCACCTTGATATTGAACCGGGTCCGCTCCACGATCTTGTCCCCCAGGTACAGGATCTGGGGCAGGATGAACATGACCAGGAACATGGAGATCAGCGTCCCCCGGCACAGGCACTCCCCGATGCCCACGATGGCGGGCTCCGTGGTGATCCGGCCGATCAGGAACCCGGCGGCAGACAGAATGCTCCCGGAGGTGAGCACCGTGGGAAAGGACAGGTCCAGCGCCTGGATGATGGCCTCCCGCCGGGACATCTTCTCTTTCAGCTCGTTGTACCAGGAGGAGATGACGATGGCGTAATCGATGTTGGCGCCCATCTGGATGGAGGTGACGATCAGATAGCTCAGGAAGAAGATGGGTTCCCGGGTCACGCCGGGGAAGGAGAAATTGATCCAGATGCTGCCCTGGATCACCAGGATCAGCAGGATGGGCAGACCAACGGACTGGAAGGTGAACAGCAGGACGAGGATGACGAACACCACTGACAGAACACTGATCATGATGTTGTCCCGGGCAAAGGACACGGACAGGTCATAGTCGCTGGTGGAGTCCCCCACCAGATAGACGCTGTCCGCGTCATAGTACCGCTCCGCCTCCTGGTGGATGGTCTGGAGGAAGGCGAAAGTCTCCTCCCCCTCCTCCGGCAGGTCCAAACTGACCAGCATCCGGGTGTCGTGTTCTCCCAACAGCTGAGCCCGGGCGTCGGACAACTGCGCATGGAGGTCGTCCAGATCCGCCTGGTCCTCCTCGTCCAGATCCACATAGCCCTCCTCCGCCTTGTCGTAGGCAAAGAAAAACATATCCATCAGCGGGACCGTATAGTCGTCTATGCCGCTCACGATCCGGCCGTACTCCTCCTGTTCCGCCGCGTAGGCGGTGTACACCAGGCACACCAGCTCGTAGTCCAGATCGGCCGCCTCGGAAAACTGCCGGGGCGTCAGTGGATCGGTGAGCATATAGCCGTCCATGGCCTCCACGTTGGACAGCCCCATGGCGTAGTCCACTTGGTCGTAACGCTCCAGCCGTTCCAGCAGGGCTTTTTCGCTGGCGTAGTCCCCCTTGGGCACGATCAGCGCCATGACGTTCTGGGCGCCGAAGGTCTCGTTGACCCGTGTCTCGGCGATCTGGGACTCGTTCTGCCGGGCGGTCTCGATCTGGCTGTAGCCGTAGACATAGGGGCACTGGTTGGACAGCAGGAAGCCCGCCACGATGGCCACCACGAACAGCGGCACCCCCACATAGCGCAGCTTCAGGGCGAACTTTCCCCAGCGGTCGATCCTGGGGATGAAGCTGCGGTGCCGGGTCTTTGCCATGGCCTTGGAAAAGAGCATCAGAAGTCCCGGCATCAGGGTGAATACCGAGAGCATACTGAACAGGATGGCCTTGATGAGCACCATGCCCATGTCAAAGCCGATCCGGAACTGCATGAACATCATGGCGGCCAGCCCCGAGATGGTGGTGAGGCTGCTGGCGGAGATGGAGGGGATGGCGGCGCTCACCGCTGCGATGCAGGCCTCCCGGTCCCCGGCGTGCTCCCGCTCCTCCAGAAAGCGGTGGAGCATGATGATGGCGTAGTCAATGGCCAGAGCCAGCTGCAGCACCACAGTCACCGAGTTGGACACGAAGGAGATCTCCCCAAAGATGAAGTTTGTGCCCAGGTTCAGCAGGGCCGCCGCGATAAACGTGAGGAGCAGCACCGGGATCTCCGCGTAGGAGCGGGAGGTGAGCAGCAGCACCAGCACGATGATCACCGCCGCCACTCCCAGAATGATCCCCATCTCACTGGCCAGGGAGTCCGCCTGGGAGCTGCCCACGGCGCTGTCGATGTAGGCATCATAGGGCTCCAGCAGTTCCCGGATGGCCTCCATGGCGGCCAGGCTGCTCTCGTCTGTCTCCTCCCCTTCAAAGGTCACGGAGATGAGGGCGTCCGCCCCCTTGAAATACGCCGCGATGTCCTCAGGCGTCTCCGGCTCGCTGTCCCCCGTGTCCGCGCCGGCGGCATCGTTCCCGAAGGCGGCGGAGGAGACGCCCTCGATTTGCTCCATCTGCTCCGCCAGATCCGCCGCCATGTCATACGTCACATGGGAGACCATCACCCGTGCGGTGGCGAATGTGGTGAACTCCTCCTCCATGAGGGTCAGGCCCTGGCGGGTCTCCGTGGTCTCCGGCAGGTACTCCGTGATGTCGTTGCACACGCTGACCCAATTTCGGGAAAACAGGCAGAAGATCAGGGCGCAGGCGTAGAGGAAAAAGATCAAATTCCGCTTATCCACGATGACCGTGGCGACCCGTTCAAAAAAAGATGGCTTTTCCGTTTCTTTGCTCACAGTTTCGATCCCTCCTGGATCCACAAATGGCGGACAGTCTATGGCTCCTGGCGCAGGAGGGCCCCCTCCCACCGCATCCGGGCGGTCCGGGAGGTGGTCGTGCCCCGCAGGCAGCCCCCGTGCAGCTCCAGGTCGGTCTCACAGGGGATGGTGCTGATCACCGTTCGGATGGGGTGGACGAGATGGATGGTCCCGTCCTCGGTCCGCACGCCCTGGACCGTATTGACATAGCCCACCATTTCCAGTGAGCCGGTGACCCGGTCTCCCCTGTAGCGGAGGGTCAAAACGCCCTTCCGCGGTCCCATCTGGCTCTGGATCGTGACCTGATACTGCTCTGTCACGACGATGCACCTCCCCATCCGGTTTCCTCCAGCATAAAAAAACGGTCCTGAGGATGCAAGATGCAGAATCGGGGCAGATGTCAGATTTCTGACACTTGCACCGATTCTGCATCGATGACAAGACCCGGCGGCTGTGCTAAAATAGAAAGAAATCGGAAGAAAGGGCTCGTGAAAGTCAGGATGAGAAAACGGACATATGAGGCCAGCGAGGCCGCCAAGCGGCAAATCTGCGCCGCCCTGAAACAGCTGATGGCACAGAAGCCGCTGAACAAAATCACGGTGGCGGAGGTCATGCAGGCCTGCGGCATGGCCCGGCAGCACTTCTACTACCACTTCGAGGACCTCTATGACGCGGTGCGCTGGATGTTCGACCAGGAGGCCATCGCCCTGCTGCGGAAGCACGAGGGCGTCATGCTGTGGCAGGACGGCCTGCTGCAGCTCTTCCAGTACCTCCGGGAAAACCGGGAGGTCTATCTGTGCGCCCTGCGCTCCATGAGCCGGGAGCATTTGAAGCGTTTTTTCCACGCGGACATCCAGGCCATCATCCAGAACACCATCCGCGGCATCGTCACTGAGCTGCGGTATCAGGTGGATGAGCAGGAGCTGGAGCTGCTGACGAAATTCTATGTGGGCGCCCTGGCAAGTATGGTAGAGGACTGGCTGCTGGGTGAGTTCCAGGCGAGCCCGGAGGAGCTGATCCAGTTCGTGGATCAGCTGCTGAAAGACCATGTCCGGGGCGCGGTCCTGCGGCTGTCGGGGACAGGCCCCAGCGCAGCGCCGGTGTGTGAAGAGACGCCATGACATCAAATGGGTGCTGAAGGCCCCGGCAAAGGCCAGCAGGCTGGGCGGAGAACGTTCCGCCCAGCCTGCTGCATTTTTTCGGGATGTGTTAGATCTTCAGCGCCGCGTCCAGCGCGTCGCCGGTGGCCAGGACCGCGTTGCCCGGGGCCTTGGCCGCCTCGCCGATGACGAACACCTGGGCGGCGATCTTCTCCGCCGCCTCCTTCAGAGCAGCGTTGGGCCGGGAGCCCATGGCCAGCACCACGCTGTCGTAGCCCCGGAGAGAGCCGGACGTGCCGTCCGCCAGGACGTAGTCCACGCCGTCCGGGTAGAACTGCCCCACCTTGGCGCTGGGCCGCAGGAGGACGTGGTGCTCCTCGAAGTTGGCGAACGTATACCGGCGGTTCTCCGGCGTCACGTCGGCGGCGATCTCGTCCTTCATCTCCACGATGGCCACCTCATGGCCCCGCTCCGCCAGGTATTCGGCGGCCTCGCAGCCCACCATGCCGCCGCCGACCACCAGGACCTTGCGGCCCACGGGGACCCTGCCCTCCAGCATGGCCTGGGCGGTGACATAGCCGCAGGTATCCAGGCCGGGGATGGGCAGCACCAGCGGCGTGGAGCCGGTGGCCAGAATGACCGCGTCCGGGGCCAGGGAGCGCAGCAGCGCCTCGTCCGCCTCCACGCCGCAGCGGAGGTCCACGCCGGCCTTTTGGCACTTGACGATCAGGGAGCGGATGGCCTCCGACAGCTGGCCCTTGCCGGTGGGATAGGAGGCGATGCGGAAGTTGCCGCCCAGCTCCGGCTCCTTTTCCAGCAGCGTCACATGGTGGCCCCGCGCGGCGCAGGCCCAGGCCGCGTACAGTCCGCCGGGGCCGCCGCCGACGGCAATGACCCGCTTTGCAGTCTTGGCGGGAGTCAGCTCCGCCTCCCGGCCCACGCAGGGATTCACCGCGCAGGTGATGGGCCTGCCGGCAAACATATTGGGCACGCAGCCCAGCAGGCAGCCGATGCAGGGGGCCAGCTCCTCCAGCTGGCCGGTGCGGGCCTTGGCGGGCAGCTCCGGGTCCGCGATGCTCTGGCGGCCGAAGGCGATCAGGTCCGCCCGGCCCTGCTTCACCAACAGCTCCGCGTACTGGGGCTCCGTGAACCGGCCCACGGCGATGACGGGCACGGACACCGCCCGCTTGATCTCCGTCACCAGGTCGGCGTTGAAACCGCCGTGGGTGACGCCGGGGGCCCACATGAACTCATCGTGGAGGTGGACGGCCCGGGTGACGTGGAGGGCATCCACGCCGCACTCCTGTTCCAGGTAGGCGGCCACGGCCGCCGCGTCCTGGACGCTCTGGCCGCCCTCCACCTCGTCGCTGGCGTTGATGCGGCAGAGGATGGGCAGGCTGCCGCCGGTCTTGCGGCGGATGTTCTCGATGATGAGCCGGGGCAGGCGCATCCGGTTCTCAAAGCAGCCGCCGAACTCGTCGGTGCGGTGGTTGGTCCGCTGGGAGATGAAGGTGCTCACCAGATACCCGTGGGCGCAGTGGACCTCCACCATGTCGATGCCCGCCTGCTGGGCCCGGCGGGCCGCGTCGCCGTAGCACTCGATGATGCGGTAGAGCTCCTCGTTGGAGACCGCCTCCGGCACCTCCCGGCCGCAGGCGGCGGGCATGGCGCTGGCGGCTTTCAGGGGATAGCCGGTGAGGGCGGAGTTACCCTCCGGCCCGGCGTGCTGGAGCTGGATGGACACCTTGGCTCCGTACGCGTGGCAGGCGTCCGCCACCCGGCGGAAGCTCTCCACCGTGTCGTCAGAGAACAGGCAGGGCTTCCGGGGGCCGCCCTTGGCCTCCTGATAGACCACGGTGGACTCGATGGTGATGAGGCCGAAGCCGCCCTTGGCCCGGGCCTGATAGTAGGCCAGGGAGCGGTCGCTGAGGGAGCCGTCCGTATTGGCGAAGTTATTGCCCATGGGGGGCACCACGAAGCGGTTGGGTACCGTCACCGTGCCGATGCGCACGGGAGAGAACATATTCGGAAATTTCATGCTGTACTCCTCTTTTCCCTTGGTGTTCAGGAGAAGAACTTCTCCAGGACCTCCTGGGCGGGCATCTCCTTGCCGGTGAACAGCTGGAACGCCGCCACGCCCTGCCACAGCAGCATCCCGATGCCGCCGATGGCCGCCTTGCAGCCCGCCGCCTGGGCCTCCCGGATCATCCGGGTCTCCCGGGGGTTGTAGACGGTGTCCGCCACCACCAGGTCCGGGCGGAACCAGGCCGGGTCGATGAGGGTCTCGCCGTCCAGGGGCTTCATGCCCACCTTGGTGGCGTTCACCAGGATGCCGCAGCCCGCCACCGCCTGTTCCAGGGCGGCGCGGTCCTCCAGCGGGGCGATGGAGGCCTTGCAGGCCGGGACGGCCTGGGACAGCTTCTCCACTGTGTGCTCCCCGTTGGGGTAGAACTCGTCCTTCCGGTTGAAGATGGCGATCTCCGCCGCGCCGTCCAGGGCCGCCTGGACGCAGATGGCAGTGGCGGCGCCGCCGGCGCCCAGGACCACCAGCTTCTGCCCCCGGACCTCCACGCCGTGCTCCCGGAGGTTGCGGACAAAGCCGATGCCGTCGGTGTTGTGGCCGGTGAGGCGGCCTTCCTCCCCCACGGTGACGGTGTTGCAGGCGCCGATGAGCTTGGCGGCCGGGGATAGCTCGTCCACGAGCCCCGCCACGGCGGTCTTGTCCGGCATGGTGACGTTGAAGCCGCCCACCCCCAGGGTCTTTAGGGCGGCCACGCCCTCCGCCGTCTGCTCCAGGGGGATGTCAAACGCCAGATAGGCGGCATCCACGCCGGTGCGGGCAAAGCTGTAGTTGTACATGGCCGGGGACCCGGAATGGCCCACCGGGGAGCCGATCAGGCAGTAGAGCTTGGTGTGTCCGGAAATTCTGCTTTCCATGGTTCGCTTCCTCCTTTATTTCTCCAGCACCTCGGGCCAGGTCTCCTCCAGCACGGCCCGGGCGGCTTCATAGTTGTCCTTTGCGGCCTGGGCCACGCCCCGGCTCAGGATCTCGTCGCTGATGACCTCCACGCCCACCACGGCGGGCCGGACGCCCTTGTCCCGGATCAGCTTCACAAAGCCGGCGGTGTTGCCGCAGCCGGTGCCGGGGAGCATCCGGTCGTGCATGGACTCATCCCGCAGGATGCTCTTGGCATAGGGATGGGCCTGCACGTCGTTGATCTGGATGGAGACGATCTTCTCCGCCGGGATGCCCTCCAGGACCGACAGGTCCAGAGGCTGATCCGCCCGGACGTAGTGCCAGGAGTCCAGCAGCAGCTTGGCGTTGTCGCAGCCGGCAGCCTGCACCACGGCCCAGGCCTTCTTCACATCCGGCAGGCCGCTGTAGGGCATGGGCTCCACGCCGATGGTGTACTTCCCCGCCCGATGGCACAGCTCCCGGAGCTTCTGGGCCGTGTGCTCCACGGAGTAGTTCTCCATGAGGCCGCAGTTGATGCTGTCCACCCCGAAGAGCTCGCACATGTGGAAGCAGATCTGCTCCTTGTACTTCTGCTCATAGGAGCGGTGCTCCTCCGCCCACTGGACGATGTACTCCACCTCCGTGACCTTCATGTTGTACTTGTCCAGGATGGCCAGCAGGTCCCGGTCAAAGAGGCCCTCGTTCAGGGCGTCCACATAGGTCTCCGCCCGGAGGCCGATGCCCTCAAAGCCGGCGGCCTTGGCGGCGGAGACCCGCTCCTCAAAGGTGCACTGGTCTCCCAGGGTCCAGGAGCTGATGGTGATGGGATGGTTTTGAGACATGGATGGTTCCTCCTTATGGTTTTTATCATTCCGATACCTGCCGCAGCACCTGGCGGCAGACCTCTTCGATGTTCAGCTGGGATGTGTCCACGGTGATGTCCGCCGCGGCCTCATACTTGGGGCGGCGCTGCTCCATCAGGGCGGCGATGTAGGGCACGTCCTTGTGGCCCTGGAGCAGAGGGCGCTCGTCGCTGTCCTTCACCCGCTCCAGAATCACCTCCGGCGAGGCGGTCAGCAGCACCACCGTGCCGCTCTCCCGCATGGCCGCCACGTTCTCCTCCCGCAGAGGCACCCCGCCGCCGCAGGAGACGATCCGGGGCGCGCCCTGGGCGAAGCTCTTGATAAGCGCCGTCTCGCAGGCCCGGAAGTAGGGCTCCCCCTTTTGGGCGAAGAGCTCCGGGATGGACATGCCCTCCTGGGCGGCGATGCGCTCATCCATTTCAACGACCTCCCGGCCCAGCATCCGGCCCAGCCCGGCGGAGACGGAGGACTTGCCCGCCCCCATGAAGCCGATCAGAAACAGGTTCTTCATCTCTGGGCCTCCACAGCCGCTGCGGCCGCCGCGGCGCCGGACCGCTCCCGCTTCAGGCAGGCGTTGAGATACAGGGCCAGCAGGATGCCGATCAGCGTCACCGCCATGTTGAACAGCAGCACCAGCCGGGGGCCCTCGATGCCGCCGATCCGGGTGAGGATGCCCGCAACGCTGACCACCAGATAGTTGGCCACGCTGGAGGCGATCATGACGATGGAGGTGATGACGCCCCGGTTCTTGGGGAACATCTCGTTGGCCACCGCCGTCACCAGCTGCAGCACGCCGCCGGCGGCGAAGAAGCCCAGCAGGAAGCCGCCGGCCAGGCACATGAAGGGCTCCTGGATCAGATAGATGGCCGCCAGCGTCGCCAGCGCCACAGTGGGATAGGCCACCAGGATCTTGGCGGGCTCCACGTTCCGTTTCAGCAGTGCCGCGCTGGCAAACAGCGCCAGGACGATCCCCACGGAGTAGAAGGACTGGATGCGGCTGGGGTCGGCGAGGCCGTAGAGGGTCCCCAGCTCCTGGTTGCAGTTGAGCCACAGCATGAAGGTGGTGGAGGTGGTAAAGCCCAGGCACACCAGCACCACGGCGGAGGGGGTGAACTTCATCCGCTCCTTGGGGGCGCCCTTGGCCTTCACAGTCCGCTCAAAGGGCGGGAAGGGCAGGAACGCCAGGAAGATGCCGTCCACGATGATCAGCGCCGCGGTGGCCAGGAAGATGGTGCGGAAGGGCAGCTCCCGCACCGCCACAAAGCTGATGGCAAAGGGCAGCAGGAACTGGGCGATGGAGATGGAGAGCTTGGTGAAGATGTTGGCGATGGTGCCCTTCTCCTTGAAGATCTCCATGCAGGAGGGGGTGATGCTGGTGTCCAGGAAGGAGTTGGCCATGCCGCTGACAATGGCCAGGGCATAACCCACATACAGATTGGGAGAAAACGTCACCGCCAGCAGAAAGACGGCGTACAGGGCGCAGCCGATCAGGGCGGAGAGGCGGCGGCCCAGCCGGTCGGACAGGGGGCCGGCCACCGGGAAGGCGATGAGCCGCCCCAGGCCGATGGCGGCGATCACCGCCACCACGCCGGAGACGTCGTAGCTGCCGTCCGCCAGGACGGCGGCATCCCACATGGCGGCGAAGTCCTGCTTGTACTGGCCCATGATGGAGGCGGCGATGCCCAGGACAAAATAGGTGATGTACAGGGCCAGGGCCGTGGGGTAGTATTTTCGGGAGTCCACAGTCTGGTTCATGTCAGTTCTTCCTTTCTTTTTCAGGTGTAGAGCAGCGTCCGGATCTCCTCCACCGGCATTTCCAGGCCGCTGTAAAGGCGGAATGCCTCCGCCCCCTGGCAGAGGAGCATCCCCAGACCGTCGCAGGTCTTGCAGCCGGCGGCCCGGGCCTCCCGGAGCATTTTGGTCTCCGGCGGGGCATAGACCACGTCCGTCACCACCAGGTCCGGCCGGTACCAGGAACCGTCCGTGATGTTGCTCTGATCCTCATAGGGGGCCATGCCCACCCGGGTGGCGTTGGAGAGGATGTCGCACCGGTCGATGGCCGCCTTCAGGGCCGCCCGGTCCTCCAGGTCCCGCAGGGAGATGGCGCACCCCGGCGCCGCCTGGGCGATGGTCTTCAATCCCTGCTCCACCCGGGGCCAGAAGGCGTCCCGGAGGTTGAACACGGCGATTTCCGCCGCGCCCTCCAGCGCCGCCTGGATGGCGATGGCGGAGGCGGCGCCTCCGCCGCCCAGCAGGACGATCTTCTTCCCTTCTACCTCAATTCCATTGCGCCGGAGGTTCTGGGTGTAGCCGCAGCCGTCGGTGTTGTGGCCCACCAGGACGCCGTCCTCATTGACGATGGTGTTCACCGCCTGGATGGCCCGGGCCGCCGGGGTCAGCTCATCCAAAAACGGGATCACCGCGTTTTTGCAGGGCATGGTGACATTGGCCCCCCGCATATGCAGTGTGCGGATGGCCGCCACC
>DWZJ01000091.1 GCA_019118245.1 Candidatus Oscillibacter excrementigallinarum | reverse complement strand
ATCGCCCTGTCCACGGTGCTGAACGCCCTGTACTATGTGCCGGCGCTGCTGGCCATCTGGGTGAAGCCCCCGGCGGAGGACGAGGCGGCGATTCTGGCCGATGTCCATCCGGAGGAGAGGTCCCCCGACCGGTCGTTCACGGCGGCCGCCATCGTGCTGACCCTGGGCATCTTTGTGCTGGGGATCTTCTACCACCCGATCACCGATCTGATCGAGGCGGGAGTCCGGCTGATCTGAGTTTTGTATTGTAAGGGAGTGCGCCCATGCTGTTGCTGCTGCTGCCCATTCTGGTGCCGCTGATCGGCGGGATCTTCGTGTTCCGGCAGAAAAATGAACAACACCGCGACTGGCTGGTGATGTCGCTGATCGCGGCCACGGCGGTTCTGGTGCTGATCAACTGCGTCGGTCCCACCCAGCGGCTGTGGCTGCTGACCATCCAGGGGGATCTGGGCCTGGTGCTGAACAGCGACTGGCTGTCCAAGTTCTTCATGGTGCTGGCGGTGTGCATCTGGGCCCCGGTGATGCTCTTCACCCGGCCCTATATCCGCCACGCGGGGCAGGGGAACCAGTTTCTGGGGTTCTACACCATGACGCTGGGCATCCTGATGGGGCTGGCCCAGGCGGCCAACTTCGTCACCATGTATATGTTCTTTGAGATGATGTCCCTGATCACGGTGCCCCTGGTGCTCCACAGCGCTACCCCGGCGGCCCGGCGGGCGGGCTTCAAGTACCTGGGCTACTCCGTGTTCGGCGCCGGCATGGCGCTGGCGGGATACTTCTTCATCGCCTACTACCTGACGGTGCCGGACTTCCAGCCGGGCGGGGCCATCGACTTCTCCCGGGCGGCGGAGCACCGGCCGCTGCTGCTGGTGGTGTACTGCCTGATGATCGTGGGCTTCGGCGCCAAGGCGGGCATGATGCCCATGCAGTCCTGGCTGCCGGCGGCCCATCCGGTGGCGCCGGCGCCGGCCTCCGCCGTTTTGTCCGGCGTCATCACCAAGGGCGGCGTCATCGCCGTGATCCGGGTGACTTATTATATGTTCGGCCCGGAGTTCCTGGCGGGCAGCTGGCCCCAGTACGTGCTGCTGACCCTGGCCCTGGCCACGGTGTTCGTGGGGTCCATGCTGGCCTATCGGGAGAAGCAGCTGAAGCGGCGGCTGGCCTACTCCACGGTGAGCCAGGTGTCCTATGTGATCTTCGGGCTGATGCTGCTGACGGAGGAGGGCGTCCAGGCGTCGATGCTGCAGATGGTCTTTCACGCTCTGGCCAAGGACGCGCTGTTCCTGGCGGCGGGCGCCATCATCTTCTCCACAAACTGTACCCGGGTGGACCAGCTGCGGGGCATCGGCCGGCGGATGCCGGTGACCATGTGGTGCTTCGCTCTGGCGTCCCTGTCCCTGATCGGCATCCCGCCCCTGGCGGGGTTCGTCAGCAAGTGGCAGCTGCTGACCGCGGGACTGGAGGCGCCCCTCCAGGGCTTCGGCATCGCCGGACTGGTGGTGCTGGTGGTCTCCGCCCTGCTGACGGCGGGG
This sequence comes from Candidatus Oscillibacter excrementigallinarum, assembly GCA_019118245.1. Classification (GTDB taxonomy): domain Bacteria; phylum Bacillota; class Clostridia; order Oscillospirales; family Oscillospiraceae; genus Oscillibacter; species Oscillibacter excrementigallinarum. The sequence continues at coordinate 5,183 of DWZJ01000091.1, read as the reverse complement.
TATCTGCTGCCGGTGGTGACCAACGGCTTTTTCCCGGGACGGGACTTCATCACCGAGCGCCGGGAGGTGGGCCCCCAGATGACCTGGCCCATGATCGCCTTTGCCGCCGCTGTGGTGCTGCTGGGCCTGGTGCCCGGCGGATTGATGGACTGGCTGGGCCGGCTGGCGGCCCGGCTGTTCCCCTGACATTGGATCGCTTGAGAAGGGAGGTGCGCCCTTGGGCCAATTTCTCACTCTGCCCATTCTGGTCCCCGTGGTGCTGGGCATCGCCCTGCTGATCTTTCAGCCCAAGAGCCGAAAGGTGCGCAGCGGCTATATCATGGCGGCGTCCCTGGTGACGACCGCGCTGTCCCTGGCCTGCATCGTGCTGACGTATCTGTACGGGAGCAGCTTTCTCGCCTGCATCATGGTGAGCTTCAACGAGGCGTTCTCCATCTCCCTGCGGATCGACGGGGCCTCCATGGTCTACGGGGCCATCGTCTCGGTGCTGTGGCCCCTGGTGACGGCGTACTCCCTGGACTATATGTCCCACGAGGGGCACGAGAACCGTTTTTTCGCCTTCTGGCTGATGGCCTACGGCGTGGTGCTGGGCATCGCCTACTCGGAGGATTTCCTGACCCTGTACTTCTTCTATGAGGTCCTGACCCTGACCACGCTGCCCCTGGTGATGCACGCCATGGACGAGAAGGCCCGGTACGCCGGGCGGAAGTACCTGGTGTACTCCCTGTCCGGCGCGGCGTTTGCCTTTATCGGCATCGTCTTTCTGCTGAACTACGGCGTGGGGCACCTGAACTTCACCTACGGCGGCATCCTGGACATGAGCATGGCCGCGGAGGACCGGCAGGCGCTGGAGGTGGCGTTCGTGGCGGCCTTCTTCGGCTTTGGCGTGAAGGCGGCGGTGTTCCCCTTCCACGGCTGGCTGCCGGACGCCTCGGTGGCGCCCACGCCGGTGTCCGCCCTGCTCCACGCGGTGGCGGTGGTCAAGGCCGGCGCCTTCGCGGTGCTGCGGCTCATTTACTATGGGTTCGGCGCGGACTTTCTGCGGGGCACCTGGGCCCAGACCGTGGTGATGATCGCCACCATCGTCACCATCATCTACGGCTCCGCCAAGGCGCTGCGGACGCCCCACCTGAAGCGGCGGCTGGCCTTTTCCACGGTCAGCAATCTGTCCTACATCCTCTTTGCCCTGACGCTGATGACCCCGGCGGGGATCGTGGGCGGCATGACCCACATGGTTTATCACGCCTTCACCAAGATCACCATGTTCTGCTGTGCCGGCGCCATCATCCTCAAGAGCGGGCGGGAGTACATCTATGAGCTGGAGGACTTCGGCCGGGCGATGCCCGTGGTATTCGCCACCTTCACCATCTCCTCGTTTGCGCTGATCGGGATGCCGCCCCTGGGGGGCTTCGCGGGGAAGTGGATGATCGCGGAGGCGGCGGTGGCCTCCATGAATCCCCTGGCCTATGGGGGCATCGCGGCCCTGATTCTCTCCACGCTGCTGACCACGCTGTATATGCTGACCATCGTGGTGCGGGCCTATTTCCCGGTGGGGGAGCTGGACCGGGCGGCGCTGGCCCGGATACACGACCCGGCCAAGTCCATGTGGATGCCGCTGGTGCTGCTGACCGCGTCCGGCGTGGTGCTGGCGCTGCTGTCCAATTACGTGATCGGCTTTTTGTGGACCGCGGTCACGCGGGTCTGGTAGAAGGGGGAGACGATGGGAGAGTTTCTGCTGCTGTTTCTGGTCCTGTTCCCATTCCTGGCCGCCGTCTGGGTGTTCCCCCTGCGGCGGCGGGACCGGAGGTACCGGAACTGGCTGATCCAGATTGTGCCGGCGGTGGAGCTGGCGGCCGTGCTGCTGTTGCTGCTGTGGCCGGCGGCGGACCTGACGCTGCCGGGAATCTGCGGCGTGGGCCTGCATTTGCAGGCCGGGAGCCTGAAGAGCCTGTTGGCGCTGGTGAGCGCCTTCCTGTGGGCGGCCACGGGACTGAACTGCCCCAGCTATTTCGCCTCCGCCGAGGGGTGCAACCGGTTCTACCTCTTCTGGCTGATGACCCTGGGGGCCCTGATGGGCGTCTTTCTGGCGGCGGACCTGTTCACGCTGTTCGTGTTCTTTGAGATGATGTCCTTCACCTCCTACGTGTGGGTGGCCCAGAACGAGACCAAAGAGGCCCTCCGGGCCGGACAGACCTATCTGGCGGTGGCGGTCATCGGCGGCATGGCACTGCTGGCGGGTCTGGTGCTGCTGCAGCATCTGCTGGGGACGCTGGAATTCGCCGAGATGGCGGCGGCGGTCTCCGCCCTGTCGGAGGAGAGGCGGACCGCGCTGTACGTGGCGGGCGGCCTTGCCCTGGCGGGCTTCGGTGCCAAGGCGGGCATGTTCCCGCTGCACATCTGGCTGCCCAAGGCACATCCGGTGGCGCCGGCGCCGGCGTCGGCGCTGCTGTCGGGTATCCTGACCAAGAGCGGTGTCTTCGGAATCCTCATCCTCTCCCGGTATCTGTTCTGGACGGAGCTGTCCTGGAGCACCGTGATCCTGGCCCTGGGGGTGGTGACCATGGTGCTGGGGGCGGTGCTGGCGCTGTTCTCCGTCGACCTGAAGCGGACGCTGGCCTGCTCCTCCATGTCCCAGATCGGGTTTATCCTGGTGGGTGTGGCCATGCAGGGCCTCCTGGGCCATGAGAACGCCCTGGCGGCCTGGGGCACGGCGCTGCATATGCTGAACCATTCCCTCATCAAGCTGGTGCTGTTCGTGGCGGCGGGTGTCATCTATTTGGGCACCCACTCCCTGAGCCTGAACGACATCCGGGGCTGGGGGCGGAACAAGCCGGTGCTGAAGGTGCTGTTCTTCGTGGGGGCGGCCTCCATCGCGGGGGTGCCGGGCTTTTCCGGGTATGTGAGCAAGACGCTGCTCCATGAGAGCATCGTGGAATACATCCATATCCTGGAGGCCGCCGGGGCCTCTACCGGCTGGTTCACGGCGGTGGAGTGGCTGTTCCTGATCTCCGGCGGGTTGACGGCGGCCTATATGACCAAGCTGTTCGTGGCCATTTTCGTTTCCAGCAGGGCTGCGGGACAGCGGCCGGCCGTGCGGGAGTATATGTCCCTGGGCACTCAGGCGGCGCTGCTCTGCGGCGCGGGCCTGCTGCTGGTCCTGGGGCTGACGCCCAATGGGACCATGGAGCCCCTGGCCCAATGGGCGGGGGAGTTCCTGCTGGCGGGCGAGGGACACAGCGTCCACTACTTTACCTGGGTGAATCTGCAGGGCGCCTGCATCTCCCTGGCCATCGGCGCGGCGGTGTATCTGCTGGTGGTCCGGCATCTGCTGATGCGGCGGGGGAGCGATGGCGTGGAGTACCTGGACCGCTGGCCGGCACGGCTGGATCTGGAGACGCTGGTGTACCGTCCGGCGCTGTCGGGACTGACCTTCGTCGGGGCGCTGTGCGCCCGGGTAGCGGCCTCCGTGGGCGACTGGATCGTGCTGATCGGGGAGAAGATCCTCTTTACCAAGGCGCCGGGGATCTTCGTGCCAAAGCACGACGAGAACTTCGGCACCTATGGCCGGAAGCAGCGGCACTTCCTGACGGAGGAGACCTTCTCCTTTGATCTGATGCTGGCCGGCGGCGGGCTGATCTTCCTGCTGCTGTATATGCTGCTGTAAAGGGAAACAGAGGGCCCGGGTCCCATGTGAGCAGGGACCCGGGCCTTGCTTTGTCTGCGCTGAGGGGATGGGAGCCGGCGCATTCTCTGGCCGGCGGATAGGCTGAGAGAGGGGCCGGACACAGCTGACCGGAACACCAGCCGCCTATCCGGAGGGAGAGAAGTTGTCCCGGGGGATATGTTCCGGGCAAGAGAAAGCCGCCCCGCGTCAGCGGGGCGGCTTTTTCAGCAGCAACAAAAGCAATCAGAGTATTAGACTTTCCGCAGGTTGGTAGCGCGCTTCTTGCCGTACCAGCAGATGATGCCCACATAGGCCACCACGCAGACAGCACCGATGGGATAGGCGATGGTCCAGGGGAGGTTGAAGCCGATGGTGGCATTGGCGATGTAGGTGGAGCAGATGAAGGTGTAGAAGGCGCCGGGGATCAGGGGCACCCACACGAACTTGGCCTTGCCGTTCTCGAACATCCAGATGGAGATGGCCAGGAAGGCGAACAGAGCCAGGGTCTGGTTGGACCAGGCGAAATAACGCCACAGGATGTTGAAGCCTTCAGCGTTGAACTTGGCGAACACCAGGATCACGGCCACCAGAGCAAAGATGATGGAGGCCAGGCCCAGGCGCTTGCCGTTGCTGCTCTGGTCGATGTGCAGGACCTCGGAGACCGTCAGACGCAGGCCGCGCAGGGCGGTATCACCGGAGGTGATGGGAAGGACCACGATGCCCACCAGGGCGATGATGCCGCCCACGGGGCCCAGGATGTCCTTGCAGACCGCGATGACGGTGCTGGTGGTGCCGGCAGTGGCCTCCTGGATGCCCAGGTTGAAGATGCCCATGGCAGCGGCAGCCCACACCATGGCAATGAAGCCCTCCAGGACCATCATGTTGTAGAAGGTCATGCGGCCCTGCCGCTCGCTCTTCACGGTGCGGGAGATGATGGCGGTCTGAGTGGAGTGGAAGCCGGACAGGATGCCGCAGGCCACCGTCACAAAGAAGATGGGGATGAAGTGGTTCTCACCGAAATAGTCGCCATAGGCGAAGATGGCGCCGTTCCAGTCGTCCCAGATGTTCATCAGGGGATAGCCCTTGGCGAACAGGCCGATGAAGATGCCCAGAGCGGAGAACATCAGGATGGCACCGAAGATGGGATAGATGCGGCCGATGATGGCGTCGATGGGGAACACGGTGGCGATCAGATAGTAGACAAAGATGGCACCGTAGATGACCCAGGTGGAGACGGAAGTGGCAGCACCATCAAAGCCGAAGATGCCGGTGGCGGCGATGTCGCCGGGGGTGTAGATGAACACGGCGCCCACCAGCAGCAGCAGCAGGCAGACAAAAATGTTATAGACCGTAAAGACACCCTTGTTGGAGTACTTGCGGATCATGGCGGACATCTGGGTGCCGCCGTCCCGGAGGCAGATCATGCCGCAGAAATAGTCGTGCATGGCACCGCCGATGATGTTGCCGATGGGGATGGTGATGAACGCGATGGGCCCGAACAGGATGCCCTGAATGGGTC
>DWZJ01000010.1 GCA_019118245.1 Candidatus Oscillibacter excrementigallinarum | reverse complement strand
AAAGCCCTCATTCAAAAGGTCAGGGGATGACGTATGGGTCAAAAACCCAAGGTGGCGTTTATCTGCGTCCACAATTCCTGCCGGAGCCAAATCGCCGAGGCACTCGGAACGTATCTGGCCTCCGATGTATTTGAAAGTTACTCCGCTGGCACAGAGACTGTGCCGCAGATCAACCAGGACGCAGTTCGGCTGATAAAACAACTCTATGGCATTGACATGGAGCAGACGCAATATAGCAAATTGCTGAACGAACTTCCGCCCGTAGACATTGTCATAACAATGGGGTGCAATGTGGCCTGCCCCTATCTACCCTGCAAGCACCGGGAGGATTGGGGGCTTGACGATCCGACAGGAAAATCAGACAAAGCATTTTTGGAGATCATCCAGGCCATCCAAGGAAAAGTTGAGGATCTAAAAAATCGAATCGAACAGTGTCCTCTTCTTTCTTGACCAATTCCCCTCCCACGTCAAGGAGCAAAAGATGCCTGTGAACAAAAGTCCACGGCTTTTGTTCACAGGCGTTAAAATAGGCATCTGTTTACTTGATATGGGCGCCGAGGCTGGCGAACAGGTCCAGCAGGGGCTGCCACAGATTCGGGTGGTGCTCCAGCAGGAAGGCGCGGACCTCCGGGGCCGTCAGGCCGTCCCCCCACAGCAGCACGTGGCTGCCGGAGGCGTGCTCCCCGATGGCGGTGGGGGCCACGGCGGAGACCGCTGCGGCGATCTTGGCGGCAATGGCCGCCACGCCGCCAGCGTATACCCCCACGGCGCTGACGCCCAGGGCCAGATATCCCAGCGCCATCACGCCGAAGGCCCCCAGGCCCGCGGCCACGATACCCAGGGACAGCAGGCCCAGGCCCACCACGCCGAAGGTGAACAGGCCCACCCCCACGATGCCGATGGCCACCACGCCGATGGCGGCATTGCCGATGGCGATGATGCCCCTGGCGACGTTGTCCATGGACAGTTTCCCGTTCCGGACGAAGCCGAACCGAATAGAGACCAACGGCAGACCGAAAATCCGGGTCTTGCTGTCGTAGCGGTAGACCCTGCCCTTCACATAGTTGGTCAGCTCGTCCACCTTTTTCTCCAGCCGGACCGCCTGCTGGGCGGACAAGTCCTCTCCCCCGCTCCCCGGCTCCTCCGGCGAGTCCATCCAGTCCTTCACCAGATAGTCCATCGACACGCCGAACAGCTCTGACAAGGAGATCAGCTTCACAAGCTCCGGCATGGCGGTGCCGCTCTCCCACTTGCTGACGGACTGGCGGGTGACCCCCAGCCGGTCCGCCAGCTGCTCCTGGCTCATGCCTGCCTTTCGCCGCAGGTCCGCCAGCTTCTCGGAAAATGTCATCTGCAAAACACTCGCTTTCTCGTTTGGATGGCCCTATGATAAGCCACCCACCGCGCACCTGGCAAGAACGCGGCGGGTGGAAGTTTGTCAACCCGAGGTTGCACCCATTGGGACGCAATGAGTGGGCGGTTTTGCGCTCACCAGATCCCCAGCAGGTGCTGGACCGCCAGGCTGACGATGGCGATGGCCACCCAGCAGCAGAAGCCCATGAAGATGGGCTTGCCGCCGGTCTTTACCAGCTTCACGATGTCGGTGTTCAGGCCGATGGCCGCCATGGCCATGACGATGAAGAACTTGCTGGCGTCTTTCAGGAAGCTCACCACGCCCGCGGGGATGGGCAGCACCGTGGTGATGATGGAGGCCAGCAGGAACAGCAGCACGAACCAGGGGAAGATCTTTTTCAGGTCCACCTGGGCGCCGCCCTGCTTCCCCTCCCGGCGGGTCCGCAGCAGGGCCAGCACCAGGGTGATGGGGATGATGGCCAGGGTCCGGGTCATCTTCACGATGGCGGCGGTGTCCAGGGTGTTGGCGCCGGGGTGCATCCCGTCCCAGGCGGCGGCCGCCGCGGTGACGGAGGAGGTGTCGTTCACCGCCGTGCCGGCGAAGAGGCCGAAGCCCTCGTTGGAGAGGCCCAGCACACCGCCCAGGGTGGGGAAGATCAGGGCGGCGATGACGTTGAACAGGAAGATGACGGAGATGGCCTGGGCGATCTCCTCGTCGTCGGCGCCGATGACCGGGGCCGTGGCGGCGATGGCGCTGCCGCCGCAGATGGAGGAGCCCACGCCGATGAGGGTGGAGATGTTGGCGTCCATGTGGAGGGCCTTATAGAGGAAGAAGGCCACGATCAGGCTGGTGGCGATGGTGGAGACGATGATGGGCAGGGACTGCCCGCCCACCTGGAGCACGCTGCCCAAATTCATGCCGAAGCCCAGCAGCACCACCGCCAGCTGCAAAATTTTCTTGGAGGTGTAGGTGATGCCGGACTTGGCGGCCTTCTGGTCCTTCCAGAACAGGGCGATGACCATGCCGATGAGGATGGCGAACACCGGGCCGCCCACCACCTCAAACCGCTGCCCCAGCAGCCAGGCGGGCACGGCGATCACCAGGCAGATCAAAATGCCCAGGGCGTTCTTTCTGACAAATTCCATAATATCGATTCCTTTCTCTCTTACGGTCGGGGGCTGTATCATATCACGGCGTAAAGGATTTGTCAAAAAGATCCGGGACGGATGGACCGTCCCGGATTTTTCAGGTATGTTCAGAGAGAAGGATCTCCGTGTCTCCCCAAAGCAGATGGTCTGCCTGGGCCAGGTCCACGGGCCGGGTAAAGAAGCCGCTCTGCTCCTCCCAGCCAACACCGCCCTCGCCGAAGCTGTTGGCCATCTCCACCCGGGTCCCGTCCCGCAGGACCAGGACCAGTTCGGCGCCGGGGATGACCATGTCGGAAGACGCCAGCGCCTCTCCGTCATCGCTCGTCACAAGGGCATCTCCGCCGCTGTTCTCCGCCTTCCAGGCGGCCTGGGCGGCATCCTCATCATAGTGATAGCCCCACCGGAGCCCCAGAGGTGAGAGCTCCAGATGGTCCAAGGTCAATGGGCCGTAAGGCGTCTCCGCCGTGACGCCCGTGACGTCCACCGCCAGCAGGCTGCCTTCTGCCAGGCCGCCGGTGAGCGTGAAGTCAAAGTCTCCGGAGAAGATCTCCGTGTACGCCTTCGCATCTGTCTGTTTCCAGAGGCCCGGGATGTGGAGGACCTTCCCCTCCAGGTCCCCGTCCGCCAGGATAGAGACCACCACCCGGATCACGTTGTCCGTGGGATCGTCGTCCTCCAGCCAGGTGGGCTCTATGGAATAAGAGAAGTCCACATCGCCGCCGTCCGGTTCCCGCAGCTCCAGCCACTCCCCATCCAGAATCTCTGCACCGAAAAGCTGGTATGTTCCCTGTTCCCCGTTCAGAGCCGGCAGGACCGTGCCCTCCGGGGCCTGAATCTCCAGCATCAGGTAGAACACGCCGTCCTCGCCGAAAGCCGCCAGGGGGGTCATTACCGCCCCGTTGGAGGAGACCGCCCCCGGCAAATCGCCGCTGAGGGTGTCCACCACGGCTTGCTCCGACGGGTCCAGCCCGCCGAAAAAGCCATCCCATAGGGACACCGTGACAGCCGCGGCGGAGCCCACCAGCAGCACCGCCGCCAGGGCCGCAATGGCGCCCCGCTTCATCCAGGGGCCTCTGCCCCGCTGTTTTGCCGGCACCGCCTGCGCCGCCAGCAGGGCGTCCGTCAGGGCGGACTTCCCCGCCTCCGTGAACCGCACCCGGTCCAACTCACTCTGATAAACATTCCTGTCCATAAGCGCCTCCCAGCATCTTCCGCAATTTTGCCTTGCCCCGGTAAAGATACGTGCTGACCTGACTGGCCGTGCAGCCCATCAGCGCCCCGATCTCCGCCGGCTCATATCCCTCGTAGTACCGCAGATACACCGCCTGGCGGTAGCGGTCCGGCAGGGCCTGCACCGCCGCCAGCACGGGGCTCTCCCCCAGCTCCGGCAGGTGGACCGCCGCGTGGGCCGCCGCCTCCAGGGGCAGCCGCCGCCGGACCCAGGCGGACTTCTTCCAGTCCTTGCAGCAGTTGACGGCCACCCGGACCACCCAGGCCCGCTCCAACGGCTCCTCGTCAAAGCGGCGGGGGCTGGTCAGCAGCTTCAAGAGCACCGTCTGGCAGATGTCCTGGGCGTCGTGGACGCTGCCCGTCCAGGTCCAGGCGATCCGCAGCACGGTGTCCGACCACCGCTCCACCAGCGCCTCCGCCTCCCGGCGGGTATATGTGATTTGTTCCGTACGATCAACTCCTTTGCCGGCGCCGTTCTGCTGATAAAACGAATGAGGGGGCCGCCATCTGGCAGGGCCGGGCAAAAAAATCCGCCGGGCAAACAGCCCGGCGGACTCTGAAAAACCTGGACTCACTCCTCCAGGATGGCCTTGTGGTAGACTTTCTTGCCCTTTTTGATGACCGCGCCCTCGCCGCAGCAGTCCTTGCAGCTGAACTTGGCCTCGATATCGGCCACCTTCTGGCCGCAGACGGTGACGCCGCCCTGCTGCACCAGCCGCCGGGCCTCGCCCTTGGAGGCGCACAGGCCGCACTTCACCAGCAGTGTCAGGATGTCGATCTCCCCCTCGGCGGAAAAATCCTCCCGGCAGAGCGTCGTGCAGGGCATATTGGCGCTGTCGCCGCCGCCACCGAACAGGGCCCGGGCGGCCTCCTGGGCCTTCTCCGCCTCGGCCTGGCCGTGGACCAGCTTGGTCAGCTCGTAGGCCAGGATCTCCTTGGCGGTGTTCAGCTGGCTGCCCTGCCAGGTGTCCATCTCGTCGATCTTGTCCAGGGGCAGGAAGGTCAGCATCCGGATGCACTTGAGCACGTCCGCGTCGCCCACGTTCCGCCAGTACTGGTAGAAGTCGTAGGGAGAGGTCTTGTTGGGGTCCAGCCACACGGCGCCGCTGGCGGTCTTGCCCATCTTCTTGCCCTCGGAGTTGAGGAGCAGGGTGATGGTCATGGCGTAGGCGTCCTTGTTCAGCTTCCGGCGGATCAGCTCCGTGCCGGCCAGCATATTGCTCCACTGGTCGTCGCCGCCGAACTGCATATTGCAGCCCACGGTCTGGAACATGTGGTAGAAGTCATAGGCCTGCATGATCATATAGTTGAACTCCAGGAAGCTCAGGCCCTTCTCCATCCGCTGCTTGTAGCACTCGGCCCGCAGCATGTTGTTGACGGAGAAGCAGGCGCCCACCTCCCGCAGCAGCTCGATATAGTTCAGCTGCAGCAGCCAGTCGGCGTTGTTCAGCATCATCGCCTTGCCCTCGCCGAACTCGATGAACCGCTCCATCTGCTTTTTGAAGCAGTCGCAGTTGTGCTGGATGGTCTCCGGCGTCATCATGGAGCGCATATCCGTCCGGCCGGAGGGGTCGCCGATATAGCCGGTGCCGCCGCCGATCAGGGCGATGGGCCGGTTGCCCGCCATCTGCAGCCGCTTCATCAGGCACAATGCCATGAAGTGGCCCACATGGAGGCTGTCCGCCGTGGGGTCAAAGCCGATATAGAAGGTGGCCTTGCCGTTGTTCACCAGCTCCCGGATCTCCTCCTCGTCCGTCACCTGGGCGATGAGGCCCCGGGCCTTCAGTTCCTCATAGATCTGCATCGTTGTCTCTCCTTTTGTCCATGTTGAAAATCTGGGACAGGTATGAAAAAACGCCCTCTGTCCCCCAGGGGACAGAGGGCGAGAAGGTCTCGCGGTACCACCTCTGTTCGCGCCGTCCTCGCGGACGGACGCCTCGGGCCGTGCGGACACACGGCGGCGCTGTAACGGGCGCTCCCGGAGCACGCCTACTGGGCCAGGGGCCGTTGGGGTGCCAGCTCCGCGGTGTATTCGCCGGGCCCCGCCCGCCTCTTTCCACCGACCAGAGGCTCTCTTGGGGGCGATCTTCCCGGGTACTTCTCCGCATCATTGCTGTAAGAGGTATTCTATCCGATTTTTCAGCGGTTGTCAACAGGCGGTTTGCGTTTGCGGAGGGCGGCGTAGGAGGTCTCCGTCGGGCCGGGCGGTTCCAGGGCCGCCTGGAGGAGCTCCTGGGCCTTCTGGACATGCCGGCAGGGACAGCCGGTGTCCTTCAGCTGCTCCAGGGCCCGCGTCGCTCCGCCCCACAAATGCAGGTAGAGCCGCCGGTACATCTGCATCTGTTCCCGATCATCCATGGTGATCCCTCCCGGAAGATTTTGTGTCTAGATTCTAGTACGTTTTCTACATAGTAACTCAATTTGTACTTAAAATCAACTTATATTTTACTGAATTGGAGTTTGCTATGAAAAAGGCACGGGACAGTCATCTTGGCTTTCGCTTGGACAAGGAGACCCACGACAAGCTGTTTTATATCGCGGAGTATGAAGGGCGTACCGGCAGCGGGCAGATCCTGTATCTGATCCGCCGGTGCATCGCGGAGTTCGAGGAGGCCCACGGCAAGATCGTCCTGGAGGACCAGGAGGAGCGCGGCTGACCGCCCGAAGGGGCGGTCTTTCTTTCCGCCGCCGGCCGCGGGCGTTTTTTTACTTGCTTTTCCCGCCGCCGGCCGTTATGATAGAACATCATCACCCTTTCAGAAGCGAGGTGCCCTATGTCCCAGGATTCCAGACGGCTGGAGGGCCGCCAGTTCTCCCCCCAGAGCATTGCCGCCGCCCAGGAGAAGAACCCCTTTGCCAGGATCTCCGACATCGTGTATGAGCTGCTGGAGAAGGCCATCTTCTCCTCCGCCATCCCGCCGGGGAGCAAGCTGAACATCTCAAAGCTGGCGGAGCAGCTGGGGGTCAGCACCTCCCCGGTGACCCGGGCGGTGGAGCGGCTGGAGGAAAACGGCCTGGTGACCGCCGTCCGCAGCAGCGACAGCAAATACCGCAGCTACTTCGTCTTTGACCTGAGCGGCGAGTCCCTGGAGGACCTGTTCGTGGCCCGGCGGGCCATCGAGGGGGAGGCGGCCTTTCTCTGCGCCCAGAAACGGGCCCTCATCGACCTGCCCAGGCTCCAGCAGCTGGCGGACCAGTTCCAGACCGCCTGGCAGGACTTCGCGAAGGACCTGGACTCCGCCCCCACCGTCTCCGAGCGGGCCAAGATCGACCTGGAGTTCCACCACCAGCTGGTGCTGACCACGGAGAACAAGTACCTCATCGATATGTTCGAGACCCTGCAGGGCACCCTCCACTACCTGTCCATCCGGTCCTGCGAGTTCGTGGCCACGGAGCGGAAGAAGGACAATCTGATCGTCATGGGCTCCCAGCACGTGGCCATCTGCTCCGCCATCGGCCTGGGCCTGCCGGAGCTGGCCCGCTCCGCCATGGAGCGGCACATCGACTTCTGCTGCAACCGCTGCCTCATCAACCGCACCTTCCACGCCGCCGGCTCCCGCTGACGGTGAAACGAGAAAGCCCCCAAGGCCGTTGGCCCTGGGGGTTTCCCGTTTATAGGAGTGTGGATTTCAGCAAATTCAGTTCCGGGCCGCCAGCTTCTCGTAGTGGGCGTACCGGGCGGCGCACTGCTCCTCCGCCTCGGCGAAGAGCTGCTCGGCGATCTGGGGGAAGGTGCGGGTCAGGCCGGAGAACCGGACCTCGCCCATCATGAACTCCCGCAGCTTGCCGTTGGGGGCCTTGCTGTCCAGCTGGAAGGGGTTCTTCCCCTCCGCCGCCAGCTCGGGGCTGTAGCGGAACAGGGGCCAGTAGCCGCACTCCACCGCCAGCTTCTGCTCCGCCTGGCTCACCTTCATGCTCTTGGCGATGCCGTGGTTGATGCAGGGGGCGTAGGCGATGATGAGGGACGGGCCCTTGTGGGCCTCGGCCTCCTTCAGGGCCTTCACCACATGGGCGGGGTTGGCGCCCATGGACACCTGGGCCACATACACATGGCCGTAGTTCATGGCGATCAGGCCCAGGTCCTTCTTGGGGGTCTTTTTGCCGCTGGCGGCGAACTGGGCCACCGCGCCGATGGGCGTGGCCTTGGAGGCCTGGCCGCCGGTGTTGGCGTACAGCTCGTTGTCCACCACCAGGATGTTCACGTCGATGCCGGAGGCCAGCACGTGGTCCAGGCCGCCGTAGCCGATGTCATAGGCCCAGCCGTCGCCGCCGTACATCCACATGGTCTTTTTCACCAGCTGGTCGGCGTTGTCCCGCAGGAACTGCACGTCGGCGCTGGAGTCGGTGGTCTGGTTCAGGACGGCGATCAGGGCGTCGGACACGGCCCGGGTCTTGTCGCCGTCGTCGCCGTCACGCAGCCAGCTCTCCAGGGCGGCCTTCAGGGCAGCGTCGGAGGTGGTGTCCAGGGCAGCCTTGGCGTGGGTCTTGACCTGGTTGCGCTGCTGGTCCACGGACAGGCACATACCCAGGGAGTACTCGGCGTTGTTCTCAAACAGGGAGTTGGACAGGGCCGGGCCGTGGCCGGCGGAGTCCTTCACCATGGGGATGGAGGGCACGGACAGGAACATGGCCTGGGCGCAGCCGGTGGCGTTGGCGATGTACATCCGCTCGCCGAACAGCTGGGTCATCAGCTTCATGTAGGGGGTCTCGCCGCAGCCGGCGCAGGCGCCGGAGAACTCCATCAGCGGCCGCTGGAACTGGCTGCCCCGGACGGTGAACTTGTCCAGGGGGTTGGCCTTTTCAGACAGGGACAGGCAGTGCTCCCAGTTGTCCTGCTCCGGCATCTGGGACTCCAGGGGCTTCATCACCAGGGCCTTCTCCTTGGCGGGGCACACGTCGGCGCAGCTGCCGCAGCCCTGGCAGTCCAGGGGATCCACCTGGATGCGGAAGGTGTAGTTCTCCATGCCCTTGCCGTTGGCCTTGCGGGTGACGCAGCCGGCGGGCGCCTGCTCCGCCTCCTCCCGGGTGAACAGGAAGGGCCGGATGGCGGCGTGGGGGCACACCAGGGAGCACTGGTTGCAGCCGATGCAGTTGTCCGGCAGCCACTGGGGCACATCCACGGCGATGCCCCGCTTTTCGTACTTGGAGGTCTCCACCTCCGTCACGCCGTCCGCCAGGGGCAGGAACTTGCTGACGGGGATCTTGTCGCCGGCCTGGGCGTTGACGGGGATCAGCACGTCCCGGACGTAGTCCGGCACGTTGGCCGTCTCGGCCTGCTCCAGGGGCTCGTCGGGCAGGTCCTTCCAGCTGTCGGGGACTTGGATCTCCTCCACGGACTGGAGGCCCCGGTCCACGGCGGCGTAGTTCATGTTCAGGACCTTGTCGCCCTTCTTGAAGTAGCTGTGGGTGATGGCGTCCTTCATGTACTGGACGGCCTCGTCCACCGGCAGCACGCCGGAGAGCTTGAAAAACGCCGCCTGGAGGACCGTGTTGGTCCGGTTGCCCAGACCCAGCTCCTGGGCGATGGACACGGCGTCGATGGTATAGAATTTCACGTGGTTCCGGGCCAGGGTCCGCTTCACGTGGTTGGGCAGATTCCGCTCCAGCTCCTCCCCCTTCCACAGGGTGTTCAGCAGGAAGGTGCCGCCGGGCTTCACCTCGTGGACGATGTCGTAGGAGTGGATGTAGCTCTGCTTGTGGCAGGCCACGAAGTCCGCCTGGGTGACGTAGTAGGCGGAGCGGATGGGCTCCCTGCCGAAGCGCAGGTGGCTCTTGGTGACGCCGCCGGACTTCTTGGAGTCATACTCGAAATACGCCTGGACGTACTGGGGCGTGTTGTCGCCGATGATCTTGATGGAGTTCTTGTTAGCGCCCACGGTGCCGTCGGAGCCCAGGCCCCAGAACTTGCACTCGATGGTGGAGCCGCCGGCGGTGCTGATGTTCTCCCCCACGTCCAGAGAGCGGTGGGTCACATCGTCCACGATGCCCACGGTGAAGTGGTTCTTCTGCTCCCCGGCCATATTGTCGTACACGGCCAGCATCTGGGCGGGGGTGGTGTCCTTGGAGCTGAGGCCGTACCGGCCGGCCAGGACCTTGATGCCGCTGCGGCCGGCCTCCGCCAGGGCGGTGCACACGTCCTCATACAGGGGCTCGCCGATGGCGCCGGGCTCCTTGGTCCGGTCCAGGACGGAGATGGTCTTGACGGTCTCCGGCAGCTTGGAGAGGAAGTGGGACACGGAGAAGGGCCGGTACAGGTGGACCTGGATCATGCCCACCTTCTGGCCCCGGGCGTTCAGGTAGTCGATGACCTCCCCCAGGGTGCCGCAGACGCTGCCCATGGCGATGACCACCCGGTCCGCGTCCGGCGCGCCGTAGTAGTTGAACAGCTGGTAGTCCCGGCCCGTCAGGTCGCTGATGGCCTTCATGTACTCCTCCACGATGGCGGGCAGGCGGTCATAGGCGCCGTTGCAGGCCTCCCGGTGCTGGAAGAAGGTGTCCGGGTTCTGGACGGTGTTGCGGACGGTGGGATGCTCGCTGTTCAGGGCCCGGGCCTTGAAGCGGCGGACGGCGTCCCAGTCCACCAGGCGGCTCATGTCGTCGTAGTCCAGCACCTCGATCTTCTGGATCTCGTGAGAGGTGCGGAAGCCCTCGAAGAAGTGCTGGAAGGGGATGCTGCCCTTGATGGCGGACAGGTGGGCCACGGCGCCCAGGTCCATGCACTCCTGCACGCTGGAGGAGGCCAGCTGGGCGAAGCCCGTCTGGCGGCAGCCCATGACGTCGGAGTGGTCGCCGAAGATGGACAGGCCGTGGGTGGACACCGTCCGGGCGGAGACGTGCATGACGCCGGGCAGCATGGAGCCCGCGATCCGGTACATGGGCGGGATCATCAGCAGAAGGCCCTGGGAGGCGGTGTAGGTGGTGGCCAGGGAGCCGGTCTCCAGCGCGCCGTGCATGGCGCCGCAGGCGCCGGATTCGGCCTGGAGCTCCATCAGCTTCACCGGCTGGCCGAAGATGTTCTTCATGCCGGCGGCGGCCCACTCATCCACGTGGTCCGCCATGGGGCTGGAGGGCGTGATGGGGTAGATCGTCGCCACTTCCGTGAACGCGTAGGAGATATAGGCGGCTGCCTCGTTGCCGTCCATGGTCTTGAATTTCTTGAGGCTCATGCGATCTCGCTCCTTTTTCCCCGTCCCCCGCAGGGGGACAGCGTAATTTCCATATATACTTTAACGCGGCGGGAAACCTCCTGTCTAAATCAGTAAAATTTTTGAGGGATCCCCCGGATTTTTCACGGGTCTGGACGGGAATTTTTTCGGGCCGCCGGATCATTTTCGCGGCAGAGCGCGCCTTTTTCCTCTCCGCCGGACGGGCCCCCGCCATGCGCATTTTGAACAAATCACAGCGCCTGCATTTTTGGGGAAAAGGGCTTTTGAAAGCGCCTCCCGGAATTTGGTATAATATTGCTGTCAGGAATTGCCCGCGGGGCCGGAGACGGCCCCGCGCTGTGAAAGGAGGAGGCAAATGCCCGGCAAAAACGACTACGTCCACTACGGCGCCTACGGCGTCTGCCGGGTGGAGGACCTTCGGTCCATGCGATTCGGACCGGGCGAGCCCCTGCGGGAATACTATGTGCTCCGCTCTGTGGACCAGCACGGCGCCGACATCTACGTGCCGGCGGACAACCCGGCGCTGACCGCCCGGATGCGGCCGGTCCTGTCCCGGGAAGAGATCGACCGGCTGCTGGCCGGCTGCCGGGAGGAGCAGCTGCCCTGGACAGAGGACCGCAAGCAGCGGCTGGACACCTTCCGGGACATCCTCCGCCGGGGCGACGAGCGGGAGCTCCTGCTGCTGGCCCGGTGCCTGTACCAGAAGTCCCGGGAGACCGCCAAGGGCCTGTCCTCTACGGACGCCCAGATCCTGAAAAAGGCGGAGTCCATGATCGCCCAGGCGTTTTCCTTCTCCCTCCACATCGGCACCCAGCAGGTGGGCGGCTATATCCGGCGGAAGCTGGGCCTGACCGCGGAGTCCTCCGCGCCGGCCCGCCAACAGGGATAGGAGGAATCTCAACCATGAAGCGTATCAAAGAAGCGTGCCTTTTGCAGACCATCCATTTCCAGCTGAAGGAGGACCTGCCCCACGACGCCGCCGTCCAGACGGTCCGGGCCGAGGTGGAGCACTACAAGGCCCAGATGGACCGCAACCGCACCCAGTACAAGATC
This sequence comes from Candidatus Oscillibacter excrementigallinarum, assembly GCA_019118245.1. Classification (GTDB taxonomy): domain Bacteria; phylum Bacillota; class Clostridia; order Oscillospirales; family Oscillospiraceae; genus Oscillibacter; species Oscillibacter excrementigallinarum. Next base: position 793 of record DWZJ01000010.1, on the reverse strand, counting down.
ACCCGGCAGGAGGAGCAGCCCGACGGCTCCATCCTCATCCACATCAAGAAGCAGTACAACAACCACAGCTACGGCGCGTACATGGACGACTGACCAACGCAGGCGGCTCCGGCCCGGGAAAAGCTCCCGCCGGGGCCGCCTCCTGTTTTTCCCATCATAGAGCGGCGGCGGGCCAGGCAAGCTATGGCGGAGGTGATCTGTAATGAAGGACGGCAAAAAGCAAGGCAGGCTCCCCCGGCGGGAGAAGCCCATCCCCGACGTCTATCCGGTGCTGGACACGGACCTGGCCCGGGACAATGTGGAAAACGACATCCCCGCAGCGGACCTGGAGGATCTGTGAGGGCTCTGCATGGTTCGGCAGATTTTGGAGAAGCTATTCCCAAGGAGGCAGGTACCATGGCGCATCTGAGCACGCACTTTTCCCTGGAGCAGCCGGCGGACAGCCACGCGGTCAAGCAGCTGAAGCGGGAGCTGGACACCCTGCCGGGCGTCACCTCCGTCAGTGTCAGCGGCAGCCGCCTGGCGGTGGACTACGACCCCTCCGGCATCCGGCGGGAGGACATCCAGCAGAAGGTCCAGTCCCTGGGCTTCGGCATCCAGGGGGCGGAATGAGAAAACCGGGAGACGGCCATGGGCCGTCTCCCGGTTTCTGTGTTCAGTTGGCCGCCTCCCGGGGGCCGGGGAGGAACTCCTCCCCCGTCGCCGTCATGGTCAGGCTCCCGGCGGAGAGCTCCGTCAGGCGGGGGGCGAACTGCTCCGCCCCGCCCGCCGGGAACGCCGCCCGGAGGGTGAT
>DWZJ01000001.1 GCA_019118245.1 Candidatus Oscillibacter excrementigallinarum | reverse complement strand
CCGCTATCACCGGCTGAAGGGGGAGGACGTCATGTTCCTCACCGGCACCGACGAGCACGGCCAGAAGATCGAGACCAAGGCCAAGGAGGCCGGCGTCACCCCCAAGGAGTTCGTGGACCGCATCGTGGAGGGCCCCCGGGGGGTCAAGGACCTGTGGAAGCTGATGAACATCTCCAATGACCGCTTCATCCGCACCACCGACGACTACCACGTGTCCGCCATTCAGAAGATTTTCAAGAAGATGTACGAGAAGGGGGACATCTACAAGGGCCGCTATGTGGGCAAGTACTGCAAGCCCTGCGAGTCCTTCTGGACCGAGTCCCAGCTGGTGGACGGCAAGTGCCCCGACTGCGGCCGGGAGGTCCAGGACGCGGAGGAGGAGGCCTATTTCTTCCGCCTGAGCAAGTACGCCGACCGCATCCGGGACCTGCTGGAGAACACGGACTTCCTCCAGCCCCGCAGCCGGGTCAACGAGATGGTGAAGAACTTCATCGATCCCGGCCTGGAGGACCTGTGCGTCTCCCGCACCTCCTTCACCTGGGGCATCCCGGTGGACTTCGACCCGGGCCATGTGGTCTATGTGTGGGTGGACGCCCTGTTCAACTACACCACCGCCCTGGGCTTCATGAACGACAAGTACCACGACTATGACCACTACTGGCCGGCGGATGTCCACATCGTGGGCAAGGAGATCGTCCGGTTCCACTCCATCATCTGGCCCGCCATGCTGATGAGCATGGAGATGCCTCTGCCCAAGCATGTGTTCGGCCACGGCTGGCTGCTGCTGGACGGCGGCAAGATGTCCAAATCCAAGGGCAACGTGGTGGATCCCTATATCCTGGCGGAGCACTTCGGCGTGGACGCACTGCGGTTCTTCCTGATGCGGACCTTCCCCTTCGGCTCTGACGGCAACTTCAGCAATGAACTGCTGATCCAGACCATCAACACGGACCTGGCCAACGACCTGGGCAACCTCCTCTCCCGCACCACCGCCATGGTGCAGAAGTACTTCGGCGGCCAGCTGCCCGCCGGGTGCGGCGCCACGGAGACGGAGAAAAAGGCCGCCGAATCCGCCGCAAGCCGGGCATCCACGACCTGCGTCGGATCTGACGCCCCCAACGATCCGGTCCTCTTTGACCTGGATCTGGTGAGCAAGGCCGCGGGGCTCCGGTTCGACTATGAGCAGGACATGGAGTCTTTTGCTCCCCACAAGGCCCTGGACGAGGTGTTCCATGTCATCCAGCGGGCCAACAAGTATATCGACGAGAACGCTCCCTGGGCGTTGGCCAAGGACATGGAGGCCAACGGAGCCCGCCTGGCCCACGTTCTCTACAACCTGCTGGAGGCCGCCCGCATCTGCGGCATCCTGCTGACCCCCTTCATGCCTGAGAGCTGCGAGAAGCTCTTTGCCCAGATCGGCGCCCCGGCGGAGAGCCGGACCTGGGACGCCGCGGCCCAGTGGGGCATCCTGCCCGAGGGTGCCGCCGTCACCAAGGGAGAGAACCTGTTCCCCCGTCTGGACATGGACAAGGCCCTCTCCGAGCTGGAGGCCGCTGAGGCCGAGGCCAGGAAGGCCGCCCTGCCCGCCGTGGAGGTGGAGCCCCAGCTGACGGAGAAGGTGGACTTCGACACCTTCTGCAAGTCCGATTTCCGGGCGGTGAAGGTGAAGGCCTGCGAGGCGGTGAAGAAGAGCGAGAAGCTGCTGCGCTTCACCCTGGACGACGGCACCGGCGTGGACCGGCAGATCCTCTCCGGCATCCACAAGTGGTACGAGCCGGAGGACCTGGTGGGCAAGACGCTGATCGCCATCGTGAACCTGCCGCCCCGGAAGATGATGGGCCTGGAGTCCAATGGCATGCTGATCTCCGCCGTCCATACGGAGCACGGCGAGGAGTGCCTGCACCTGCTCATGGTGGATGACTCCATTCCTGCCGGCGCGAAATTGTGCTGACGCTTTCGAGGGGGAGCAGGCTCCCCCTCGACCTCCCCCACCACCAGTGACGTCGGTCACTGGTGTGTGCGCCCAAGGCGCGCGGGTCAAGGGATTTTCGGCAGGTACACGCCCTGCCGAAAATGATTTCAATTTGTTCGTTCGCCAGCGGCGAACGAACTGGGGAAAGCGGTGAAGCGCCGCCTGCGGCGGATGAAGCGAACCGCTTTCGAGGCAGCGGCACGATTGGCGGCCCGAACAGGGCCGGGAATCGTAATGCCGCAACGGTGTAAACCAACGGTTTTCCCCTAGCCCCCTTTCCGTTGTGGAAACAGCCGGCACCGTTAGGTGCCGGCTGTCTTTTAACGTAGGGATTTTTGGAATAATTCTGTGTAGATGCGTCTGCCGCCGATCTGGTCTGACCGCAGGAGGGAGATGCGGCGGACCACCATCTTGGCGCGGGGGACGGTGACCTGCGGGGGTTCGCCCCGCCAGCGGCGGACCAGGGTGATGTGGGGCTGGAAGGGGCGGTCCTCCAGGCAGAAGCCCCGGGCACGGAGGTCCGACTGGATGGACAGGGCCAGGTCTTCCAGGGCGCGGTCGGCGCGGACGCTGGCCCACCACAGGCCGTCGAAGTGGTCCAGGGGGCCGCCTACCGCCAGGGAAAAGGGGCGGCAGGAGACGGACGCCAGCGCCGCCCGGGCGCCGTCCGGGGCGGAGGTCTCCCCCAGGAAGGCCAGCGTCAGATGCAGGTTCTCCGGCGGCGGGAAGGCGCCCCTCCCCTGGCGGCGCAGGTCCGCCTGGGCGGACAGCAGAGCCTCCTGTACGGATGGAGAGAGCGGGATGGCCAGAAAGAGCCGCATGGAATTTTCCCCCTTTTCATATGGTTTTGATTGCGCGCCCCGCCTGTTCGGTGCTACAATAGACCCAGTCTGCAACAGAGGAAAGGAGTTCCCATGAGACTGCAAAGCGCGATTTTTGATATGGACGGCACGCTGCTGGACTCCATGCCCATCTGGAAGGGGCTGGGGGCTGCGATGCTGCGGGACCTGGGCTTCACGCCCGACGCGGCGCTGGAGGCAAAGCTGAAGACCCTCTCCCTCCGGGACGGCGTGGCCTACTGCAAGGACTACTACCAGCTTTCCCAGACCGTGGACCAGCTGGTGGGCCTGGTGTTCGATAAGATCCACGAGTTTTACTGCGAGCGGGTCCAGACCAAGCCGGGCGTGGAGAAGTTCCTCTCCCTTTTGAAGATGGAGGGCGTGTGGATGTACGTGGCCACCGCCACGGACCGCCCTCTGGCGGAGGCGGCCCTTCGCCACGCGGGGATCGACGGGTACTTCCGGGGCCTCATCACCTCCGCCGAGGTGGGCGTCGGCAAGGGGGAGAGCGCGGAGATCTACGAGCGGGCCATGCGCCGCCTCCAGTCCAACAAGAAGGACACCGTGGTGTTCGAGGACGCCTTCCACGCCATCCAGACCGCCAAGGCCGCCGGATTCCGGGTGGCGGCGGTGTATGACGCGGCGGAGGAGGAGAACCAGCCCGCCATCCGGCAGCTGGCGGACTACTACATCCGCTCCTTTGAGGAGATGTTCGAGACCCAGGCGCTGGAATGAGCGCCCTGGGAGACAGACAGCCCGTCCGGCAAAGAGCCGGGCGGGCTGTTTTGCGTTTACAAGTGGACGATCTCCGCCTCCCGGGCGGCGTCCGATGCGGTCAGGGTGTTGGCGGCGTCCAGCAGGGCCGTGCGGAAGCTGCCGCTTCCCCGGCCCGCGGTGCGGACCTCTGCCCGCCGGGCGCAGACCTTCCAGAAAGCGGAGGCCAGCGCGGCGGCCGCGGCGGCGTCCGGCTCCACGGCGGCGAACACGCCGCACAGCACCGACAGCATACAGCCGGTGCCGGTGACCAGCGCCATCTGGCCGCTGCCGCCGGTGACGCACCAGACCCGCTCCCCGTCGGTGATCAGGTCCTCCGGGCCGGTGAGGAGCACCGCTGTCCTCCGGCGCCGGGCCAGGGCCATGGCGAAGTCCCGCCGTTCCTCCCGGCTGGCGGGCAGCGGGCTGTCCACCCCCTGCTCCCGGCCGTCGGTCCCCAGCAGGGCCTGGGCCTCCCCCAGATTCACCCGCAGGATGGCGGGGGTGAAGTCCTCCAGCAGCGCCCGGACCTGCCCCAGCCGCCAGGGGCTGGCGCCCACGCCCACCGGGTCCAGCACCACCGGGTGCTGGGCGGCGGAGGCGCAGATCCGGCAAGCCCGGAACTTCTCCGCGTCCGGGGTGCCGGTGTTCAGCACCGTGGCGTCGGAGATGGAGGAGATGGCCTCCATCTCCTCCGGGGCCTGGGCCATCATGGGGCTGGCGCCCACCGCCAGGGCCAGATTGGCGCAGTCGTTGGCGGTGACGATGTTGCTGACGCAGTGGATCAGGGGCCGCCGCCGGCGGACCTCCTCCAGCTGGGCAAAGTCAAACATGGAATGGATGCGCTCCTTCAAATACTCAGTGGCTCTCCGCCGGGCGCAGGGCCTTCAGCACCCCGCCCTTCTCCAGGGCCTTCACCAGGATGCCCGCCAGGATGGACCCGGCCACCGTGGAGATCAGGAAGGGCACCACATAGGCGGTGTAGCCGATGCTGCCGGCCACCTTGCCCATGAAGGTAATGGCAATGGGATAGGACAGCAGGCCGCCGATGATACCGGTGCCGAATACCTCGCCCACCAGCGTGGCGGGCAGATTCTTAGTTCTCCAGTAGATCAGGCCGCACAGCAGGGCGCCGCACATGCTGCCGGGGAAGGCCAGCAGGCTGCCCAGACTGAGGAGGTTGCGGAGCAAACTGGCCAGGAAGGCCACCACCACACCGTACCCGGGCCCCAGCAGCACGGCGCACAGCACGTTGACCATGTGCTGCACCGGGGCGCACTGGCTGCCGAACACGGGGAACTGGAGCATGCTGCCTACCACGGCCACAGCGGTGAACATACCCGCAAGGGCGATTTTGAACACAAAACGAGAAGATCTGTTCATAAGTAAGAACTCCTTTGATCCATTAGAATTTGCAGGGAGAAAACGGCGCGCAAAAACAGCGTTTTCCCCTTGCTGCGCAAGGTCAGCGGGCAGAGTTCGCCCGCTTTGGAAAATCGGTCGAGGCTCCCTGGCCTCCTCTCACGCCGGAACACGGCTTCCCATCGCTGTTTTGCCGGCCCGGGCCCAGGGCGCTCCCCCTCAGCCCGCTCCCGGTCTCTGCCGGGGCGCCGGATGTCGTTTTCGTCCACGCACATCCTTTCTGTCTCAAAGTGAAAAACGGCGGACGCCCGAGGGGGCGCCCGCCGTGCAGAGCCTGCAAACAGAACTTCCTACGGTGGGATTACCCACATCAGGTGAAGAGGGTCGAAGCGGTCCGCTTCCTCTCAGCCGTATCCGGCTCCCCTGTCGTTTTCGGCTTTATGATACACGGATGCTGGTGATTTGTCAAGTATGTCACAAAGATTTGCGGTGGTATCCGGTTTTGCTTGCAATCCGGGGCAAAGAGGCGTATGATGGAGACAATCGAAAACGGGGGAGTCCGCTGGCGCGGGCTGAGAGGAAACCAGCCAGGTTTTGACCCTTCACCTGATTTGGATCATGCCAACGTAGGGAAATCATGAGGCTTTCAGCCGCGGACGACCGGATTTGGTGGTCCGCGGTTTTCCTATCAAAAGGAGGACAAGACGTATGAAGATGGAACCCAGACAGCTGCGGCTGTATGCCGTGACGGACCGGGCCTGGGCCCGGGACACGGAGGGCCTGCTCCGCCAGGTGGCGGAGGCCATCGACGGCGGGGCGGGCATCGTCCAGCTGCGGGAAAAGCACCTGGGCCAGGCGGACTTCCTGGCGGAGGCGGAGCGGTTCGTGGCTCTCTGCCGGGAAAAGGGCGCCGTCAGCATCATCAACGATGATGTGGAGATCGCCGCCCAGGTGGGGGCCGACGGTGTCCATGTGGGCCAGGAGGACCTGGAGGCGGGCCGGGCCCGGCAGGTGCTGGGGCCGGACAAGCTGATCGGCGTCTCTGCCCACTCGGTGGCCGAGGCCCTGGCCGCCCAGGCGGCGGGCGCGGACTACCTGGGCGTGGGCGCGGCCTTCGTCACCGGCACCAAGACGGACGCCAAGCCCATCTCCCGGGAGACCATCCGGGCCATCACAGCGGCGGTGGACATCCCGGTGGTGGCCATCGGCGGCATCAGCCATGACAACATCCTGGAGCTGCGGGACTGCGGCCTGGACGGCGTGGCGGTGGTCTCCGCCCTGTTCGCCCAGGCAGACGTGAAGGCGGCGGCGGCGGAGCTGCTGCGCCTGTCGGAGGAGATCGCCCGATGAACATCCAAGGCGCCGTCTTTGACCTGGACGGGACGCTGACGGACTCCATGTACATCTGGCTGAAGGCCCCGGTGGACCTGGTGCGCCGGTACGGCGGCGACCCGCCGGAGGACCTGGCCCGGGATTTGAAGGAGATGGGCCGCCGGGAGGCGGCGGAGTACCTGCAAAGCCGCTTCTCCCTTCCCGCGACGCCGGAGGAGCTGATGGACGCTCTCAACGGCCTGGTGACGGAGGAATACCGGTCCCGGGTGCCCATGAAGCCTGGGGCGGACAGGCTGCTGGCCCGGCTGGCAGGGCGGGGCATCCCTTGCTGCATCGCCACTGCCAGTGAGGCGTTCCAGGCACAGGCAGCCATGGAGCGGCTGGGGCTGTGGCAGCACTTCCGTTTTGCCGTCAGCTGCGTCCAGTACGGCGGCAAGACCCGGCCGGACATCTATCTGGAGGCCGCCCGGCGGCTGGGGACGGCCCCGGCGGAGACCGTGGTGTTCGAGGACGCCCTCCACGCCGCCCGGACCGCCCATGAGGCGGGCTTCCGGGTCTGCGGCGTCTGGGACGCCTCCGCCGAAGAGGACCAGGCGGCCCTCCGGGCGCTTGTGGACTGGTACGTCCGGGACCTGGGGGACTGGGAACCGTAACAGACGAGGAACCGCGGCCGTTTGGCCGCTTCCGGCGGCGGATCGGGGGCACCACCTTCCGCCGCTTGATAAAACTTCAATGCAAGGAAAGGAAGCATGGATATGAAGACAGCATTGACGATCGCGGGGACCGACCCCAGCGGAGGCGCCGGCATCCAGGCAGACATCAAGACCATGACCGCCAACGGCGTGTTCGCCACCTGCGCGGTGACGGCCCTGGTGGCCCAGAACACCACCGGCGTCAAGGACATCGTGGAGTGCACCCCGGAGTTCCTGGCGGAGGAGCTGGACTGCGTGTTTACCGACATCTTCCCCGACGCGGTGAAGACCGGCATGGTGTCCAGCATCCCGCTGATCCAGGTGATCGCCGCCAAGCTGAAGGAGTACGGGGCCAAGAACCTGGTGGTGGACCCGGTGATGGTGGCCACCTCCGGGGACCGGCTGATCTCTGAGGACGCGGTCGCCGCCCTGAAGGAGCAGCTGCTGCCCCTGGCCACGGTGCTGACCCCCAACATCCCGGAGGCGGAGATCCTCTCCGGCATGACCATCACCGACACCGCCGGCATGGAGGCCGCCGCAAAGGCCATCAGCGAGCGGTACGGCTGCGCCGTGCTGTGCAAGGGCGGCCACCAGGTGAACGACGCCGACGACCTGCTGTGGCGGAACGGCAGCGGCAAGTGGTTCCACGGAAAGCGAATCAACAACCCCAACACCCACGGCACCGGCTGCACCCTGTCCAGCGCCATCGCCTCCAACCTGGCCAAGGGCTTTGACCTGGACACGTCAGTGGAGCGGGCCAAGGCCTATATCTCCGGCGCCCTGGGCGCCATGCTGGACCTGGGACACGGCTCCGGCCCCATGGACCACATGTTTGACCTGAAGAGCGTCTACTGCGAGGGCGTGGACTGACTGCCCATCCGCTGTTTCGGCGGCCCGGATTTTCCGGGCCGTTTTTTTTTGTAAAATGTTTGCGTTCCCCCCTTGCAAAAGCGAGAGACCGCGCGTACACTTGACGGGTATCCAGAACCACACGGCGCCGCAGCGGGCCTCCGTCCGGCCCGGCGCCAAGCGCACAGACAGGAGGAACCTCTATGAAAACCAGAAAGATCGGCATCATCGGCCTGGGGCACGTAGGCGCCCATGTTGCCTATTCCCTGGCGGTCCAGGGCATCGCGGACCAGCTGGTGCTGGTGGACCAGAACGCCCAGAAGGTGAAAAGCGAGTGCCAGGACCTGCGGGACAGTGCCGCCTATCTCCCCCATCGGGTCACGGTGGATGCGGGAGATTTTTCAGACCTGGGGGACTGCGACGTGCTGGTGAACAGCACCGGAAAGATCGACATTCTCCGGGCCAACCACGACCGGCTGGACGAGATGGACTTCACCATCCGGGCGGTCCGGAGCTATGTGGATAAGATCCGCGCCAGCGGCTTCCAGGGCGTGGTGGTGAACATCACCAACCCCTGTGACATCGTCACCCGGGAGCTGGCATTGGGCCTGGGACTGCCCAAGGGCCGGGTGTTCGGCACCGGCACCGGACTGGACACCTCCCGGCTCCTCTCCGCCTTGGCCCGGCAGACAGGCATCGACCACAAGTCCATTACCGCCTATATGCTGGGTGAGCACGGCAACGATCAGTTCGCTCCCTGGTCCTGCGTCAGCTTCCGGGGCAAGCCCCTGGATGACTGGGCCAAAACGGACGAGCGGTTCCGCTTTGACCGGGAGGCCCTGCAGAAGGAGTCCATCGACGGCGGCTGGGTGACCTTTGCCGGCAAGTTCTGCACAGAGTACGGCATCGCCACCACCGCGGCCCGGATGGTCAGCATCGTCCTCCACGATGAGAAGGCCGTCATGCCCGCCAGCGCGGAGCTGAATGGGGAGTACGGCGAGCACGGGATCTTCGTGGGCGTGCCCTGCGTCATCGGCAGAGACGGCGTGGAGCAGGTGGTGGAGCTGCCCCTGACAGCGGAGGAGCTGGCCAAGTTCCACAGCTGCTGCGAAGGCGTCCGCCGGAACATGGAGCACCTGAAGGACATTCCCTAAACGCCTGGAACTCAGGAGCGGGAGGGGAGACGGAACACCGTCTCCCCTCCCGCTGTTTTCAGGCCCCGCCGTCCTCCGGCCGGAGGACAAAGGCGGCCAGACTCCGCTGGCAGCCGTTTTTCTCATAGAACGCCTCCGCCTCCGGCTGGGCGCCGAAGTACAGCAGGGTGGGCGTGTGGGCCCTGGCCAGCCGGAGCAGCCGGCTGCCGATTCCCCGCCGCTGATACGACGGCAGCACCAGCAGCTCCGTGATGGTGCCGAAAAAATACCCGTCCGAGAGGATCCGCAGGCAGCCCACCAGCTGTCCGCCGTCATAGGCGGTGAGGTTCAGCGTCTTTGCCAGGGCAGTCCGGGTCCGTTCCACGTCATAGTCCCCCGGCCAGACCTGATTCGCGAAGGTGAGGAACGCCTCCGCCGTCAGGGCGCGGTCATCCACCTGGTAATTCATGGCACATCCTCCTGTATCTGCTAAACCGGGCGCTCACGCCTCCGCCAGCTCCCGCATCAGGGCGATCTCCCGGGCGTAGCCGGGCAGGTCATTGGGGGTCTCTAGGCAGAAGGGCAGGTGTTTCAGTGCCGGGTGACGGACGATTCGCCCCAAGGCCTCCAGCCCGATGGTCCCCTCCCCCAGGCAGGCGTGGCGGTCCTTGTGGCTGCCGGGGGGATTCTTGCTGTCGTTGAGATGGATGGCCTTCAGGCGGTCCAGGCCGATGATCCGGTCAAATTCCGTCAGAACCCCGTCCAAATCATGGATGATGTCGTATCCCCCGTCGGAGACGTGGCAGGTGTCCAGGCAGACTCCCATTTTGCCGGAGAGCTCCACCCGGTCCAGAATGGCCCGCAGCTCCTCAAAGCGGCCGCCCACCTCGCTGCCCTTGCCGGCCATGGTCTCCAGCAGCACAGTGGTGGACTGGTCCGGCCGGAGGATGGCGTTGAGCCCCTCGGCGATGAGCGCGATGCCGGCCTCCATCCCCTGGCCCACATGGCTGCCGGGATGGAAGTTGTAGAACTGCCCCGGCACATGCTCCAGCCGCTGAAGGTCGTCCGCCATGGTCTCCCGGGCGAAGGCGCGGTTCTTCTCCTCCGCGCCGCAGAGGTTCAGGGTGTAGGGGGCGTGGGCCACGATGGGCCCGAAGCCGTGCTGGGCCATCAGGTCCCGCAGGGCCGCCGCGTCCGCCGGGTCCAGGTCCTTGGCTTTGCTGCCCCGGGGGTTACGGGTGAAAAACTGAAAGGTATTGGCTCCCAGCTCCAGCGCCTGGCGGCCCATGGCCGCGAAGCCCTTGGAGGAGGACAGATGGCAGCCGATGTACAGCATAATGGGACCTCCTTGTATCCCCCGGGATGTCCGGGGGCTGTGTGTTTTGACCCTATCATACCACAGGTAGCGGCCCAGGGCACCGGCAAATGCAACAAAATTTCGCACCATCAAAAAAGCGGCGGAGGTCCCGGACCGGGACCTCCGCCTGTATCATCATGTGATAGGATCATGCCGGGCGCCGGAAAACCGGCGGCTTCGCCCGGTGGAAGCCTCAGATGTCTTTGGAAAAGGGGCCGGCGTCGTTGCCGGCGATGTACAGTTCCTCCGCCTTCCGCTGTGCGTCCATCAATCTGGCCCGCAGCCGGCAAAGGGACTCCTCCGCGTCGGTGATGGCGTTGAAGAGCAACAGGTATTCTTGGGAGACCTTCTGCATTTGGTATTCATCCTTTCTGAACTTCCATATCTTGTGGAAGTTTTCTCTATCATACACAAAGGAGGGGAGAAATTCTGTCTGAATCTGTCGAGGCCTCCAAGGTTTTGCAAGAATTTCAAAAAATCCATGGGATTTTCTGAAAAACGGGAGAAAACCGGGCCGTTTTGACAGATCCATACCAAATGCGCCGAAACCGCACGCACGCAGACGAAGAGATGCGAAAAAAACGAGCCCGCATCAGGCGGGCCCGTTTATGCGCTTCTTCAGGGTTCCGGCTGGTCCAGCTCCCGCAGGCCGGCGATATCTCCCACCGGCAGGGAAAAGACCAGCGCCTGGGCGGGGCTGTGGACGCCCGCCTTGGCCATGACGGCCTTCATGATGGGCTTCTTCGTCTCGCTCCGGGTCAGGATGAAGATCATCTCCTGCTCCGTTGCAATGGACACACCGAAGAATTTCTGCACCAGCTCCGTGCCGGTGCCCTTGGCGTGGATCACGGTGCCGCCGGTGGCGCCCGCCTCCCGGGCGGCATCCATCACCAGGTCCGTGGACCCCTGATTGGCGATGATCACGATCAGATCATGGGTGCTTGCTTGTTCCATAGCGGCCTCTCCCTCCTGTTCATGCAGCAGATATTCCTTGGCAGTGGAACCGCCGATGCTGTTCACCGGCACGGTCATCAAAACGCCCTGGCCGGGCACATCCAGCCACAGCTCCCGGGCCGCCTGGCGCACCATCCGGGGGGATCGGGGAGCTACGCAGAACAGCACGGCTTTTTCCGTGGCCTCCAGGCCCAGAAAATCCAGCACCTCTGTGGTGGCGGTGCCCTGGCCCAGGGCCGTCAGCACCAGCGTGATCCCCCGGGAACGGAACCAGGATGCGAATTGATCCGCCCGGCTGCGGTCTGTGATGGTGATGATCAAATCGGCGCCCTGCATGGCGGTCTCTCCTCTCTTTCTGACATTGGACGAGCCGTTCATAGCTCGATGATCTCCTCTTCCGCGGCGGCGGGAGGCGTCTCCTGGGCAGTCTTTCTCATCTTGAACTTATACAGGAGCCCCAGCATCTGGATGGTCAGCAGGGGGGTCATGGCCACCATGGCCACCACGCCGAAGGCATCCGTGATCACGTTTCCACCCAGGGCCTCGCAGGCGCCCTGGGCGAAGGGCAGCAGGAAGGTGGCCGTCATGGGACCGGAGGCCACACCGCCGGAGTCGAAAGCAATGGCGGTGAAAATCTTGGGCACGAAGAAGGACATGACGATGGCCGCCAGATATCCCGGGATCACCAGCCAGAAAATGGAGATCCCGGTCATCACCCGCACCATGGCCAGGCCAATGGAGATGGCCACGCCGATGGAGAGGCTGGTGCTCATGGCCTTGCCGGGGATGGCGCCGGAGGTGATCTCCTCCACCTGCTTGTTCAGCACATGGACCGCAGGCTCCGCCTGCACGATGAACCAGCCCATCAGCATCCCGATGGGGACCAGGATCCAGTGATAGGACAGCGAGGCGATCTGCCGGCTGAGATAGCTGCCGGCAGGCATGAAGCCCACGTTGGCGCCTGCCAGAAACAGGACCAGGCCCACATAAGTATATAGGATGCCGATGACGATTTTCAAGACCTTTTTCTTCTTTAATTTCAGGGATACAACCTGGAAGATGGCGAAAAACACCGCGATGGGCGCCAGGCAGACCGCCACCTCGCTGAGATACGCCGGCAGTTCCGCCTGGAACAGGTGCCACAGGGCCCGGCTGTCCGCCACGGAGGGGATCTCCACCGGCGTGTACACGCCGGCCCCCGGATAGATCAGGGACAGCACCATCACCGCGAGGATGGGGCCGATGGAGCAGAGGGCCACCAGGCCGAAGCTGTCCTGGGAGGCGTTCTCGTCGCTGCGGATGGAGGCCACGCCAACGCCCAGGGCCATGATGAAGGGGACGGTCATGGGACCGGTGGTGACGCCGCCGGAGTCAAAGGCGATGGCCAGGAAATCCTCCGGGACGAAGAGGGCCACGGCAAACACGATGATATAGAAAAACACCAGCATCCGGTTCAGGGGGATACGGAAGAGGATGCGCAGCATGGCGATCACCAGAAAGATCCCCACGCCCACGGCCACAGCGCCCACCAGGATGGCGTTGGGCACACCGGGCACCTGCTGGGCCAGCACCTGCAGGTCCGGTTCCGACACGGTGACGATGACGCCCATCAAAAAACCCACACCGGCCATGATCCAGAGCTTGCGGGACCGGGTCATGGCGGCGCCCACCCGTTCGCCGATGGGGGTCATGGCGGTATCAGCACCCAGGGAGAACAGGGCGATGCCCAGAATGACCATCACGGCGCCGATCAGAAAGGCCAGCAGCGTCTCCGTCGGGATCGGGGCGACCGTGAAGCTGAGGACCAGTACGATGATCATAATGGGGACCACGGAGGCCAGCGCCTCCCGCAGTTTTTCCCACAGGATGGTCTTACTCCGTCCCAGACGCTCCTGCCATTGTTTCTGTCTCTTCCACGGCAATCTCATCACCTCTCCGAAATTCATACAATTTATATAGATATAATCATAATACCATAAAAAGGGCTCTCCCTGTGTCGGAAAACAAGAAATTCACAAAATCTTTACACACGCCGGGGAGATTCCCTTTTCCTCAGAACTGTGCTATGCTATACCATATCACTGCGGTTCAACAGGAGCGAGGAGCATGAAAACGAGCCGGTACGACGACGAGACCTTTTTTGAAAAATACGGGCAGATGGACCGCTCCCGTCTGGGCCTGGCCGGCGCCGGGGAGTGGGAGACCCTGGAGCCCCTGCTGCCGGACTTTGCCGGGAAGCGGGTCCTGGACCTGGGCTGCGGCTACGGCTGGCACTGCATTTACGCGGCGGAGCACGGCGCCGCGTCCGTCACGGGGGTGGATCTGTCGGAGAAGATGCTGGCCGTGGCCCGGGAAAAGACTAGGCTCCCCCAGGTGACCTATGTCCGGGGGGACATGGCGGAGATCGATTTCCCGCCGGAGCGCTTCGACGTGGTCCTCAGTTCCCTGGCCATCCACTACCTCCCCTCTTTTGGGGACTTTCTGGAGCGGGTACGGCGGTGCCTGGTGCCCGGCGGGGACTTCGTGTTCTCCGTGGAGCACCCAATCTTCACCGCCGCCGGTCCCCAGGACTGGTATTACGGCCCCGACGGGACGCCCCTCCACTTCCCGGTGGACCGGTATTTTGAGGAGGGCCAGCGCATGGCCCGCTTCCTGGGAGAGGACGTGGTGAAGTACCACCGCACCCTCACCACTTATCTGGACGGTCTGCTGACCGGCGGCTTCCAGCTGCTGCGGGTGGTGGAGCCCCAGCCGCCGGCACGGATGCTGGACCAGCCCGGGATGCGGGACGAGCTCCGCCGCCCCATGATGCTGCTGGTGGCCGCCCGGAAGCGCCCGGCGTGACCGTTCCGCACACATGGGCGGACGCGGCGCTCTCATGACACGATCGATCCAACTCTGCATGACTGACATAGAAAGGAAGGACTGCTCCATGAAAACAGGTCTGGTGCTGGAGGGCGGCGCCCTGCGCACCATCTTCTCCTCCGGCGTGTGCGACGCCTTTTTGCACGAGAAACTGCCCATGCCGGACTACACCATCGGCGTCTCCGCGGGCATGGCCTACGGGGTCAGCTATCTCTCCCAGCAGCTGCGGCGGAATCTCCAGCTGCTGATGCACTACGCCAATGACCGGCGGTACATGGGCTGGGGGAACTTTTTCGATCCCAGGAACCGCAGCTATTTCGGGCTGAAATTCGCCTATGAGACCATCCCCAATGAGCTGGTCCCCTTCGACTACGACACGTTTGCGGCCTACCCCGGAACGGCGGAGGCGGTGGTCACCAACCTCCCGACCGGCCGGGCGGAGTACTGGGAGGTCCCCCGGCGGGACGAGCACTTCCTGCTGCTGCAGGCCACCTGCGCCATGCCGGTGCTGTTCCAGCCCATCCGGCTGGACGGGGATACTCCCTATCTGGACGGAGGCTGTTCCGATGCCGTTCCCTGGAAGCGGGCGCTGGAGGTGGGCTGCGACCGGGTGGTGGTGGTCCTGACCCGGGAGCGGAGCTATCAGAAGGAGCCGGAGCAGCTGATGCCCCTGTTCCGCCGGGTCTACCGCAAGTACCCCGCGTTTCTGGAGGACCTGCGGACCCGGGCGGAGCGCTACAACCAGTGCCGGGAGGAGCTGTTCCAGATGGAACGGGAGGGCCGGATCCTGGTGATCGCGCCGGAGGACACCCGGGGCTTCTCCCGCACGGAGCGGGACCGGAAAAAGATCCTGGCCCTGTGGCAGGACGGCTTTTTCGCCGGCCTCCGGGCCGCGGAGGCGGTGCGCGCCTTCTGGACGGAGGAGCACCTGCCGGAGGAGGCCTGACCGCTTCGGCGGTGATGACGCGGGGGCGTTCCCAAAGAGGGAACGCCCCTTTGTCCTGCCCGTTTTGAACGGCGGCTGGAACCCTTCTGTTTTGTACAAGAAAGCCCATAGGCATTTTTGCGTTTTTCCTTTATTTTACGCAAATTTTACAAAAAATTTAGAATCCCCTTTGCAGAAAGACGAATTGCATATATAATGTTTTGGCGCAGTATACATGAGAGATCAGGCCGGCTTCGGCCGCCCTGGAAATCGGAAAGGAGATGTGGCGCAGCAATGGACATCTTCTCTGTCTTTACCCTCTGCGGCGGCTTGGCCTTCTTCTTATACGGCATGACCGTCATGTCCAAAAGTTTGGAAAAAATGGCTGGCGGCAAGCTGGAGCGTATGCTCAAACGCATGACCTCCAACCCCTTCAAAAGCCTGCTGCTGGGTGCGGGCATCACCATCGCCATCCAGTCCTCCTCCGCCATGACGGTGATGCTGGTGGGCCTGGTGAACTCCGGCGTCATGGAGCTGGGCCAGACCATCGGCGTCATCATGGGCTCCAACATCGGCACCACCCTGACGGCATGGATCCTCTCCCTCACCGGCATCGAGAGCGAGAGCGTCTTCGTGAACCTCCTGAAGCCGGAGAACTTCTCCCCCCTGATCGCCCTGGCGGGCATTCTGCTGATCATGGGCTCCAAGCGCCAGCGGCGCCGGGACGTGGGCCGTATTATGATGGGCTTTGCCATTTTGATGTACGGCATGGAGCTGATGAGCGACTCCGTCAGCCCCCTGGCGGAGATGCCCCAGTTCGCCGGGCTTCTCACCGCCTTTGAAAATCCCCTGCTGGGGGTCCTGGTGGGCGCGGTGTTCACCGGCATCATCCAGTCCTCCGCCGCCTCCGTGGCCATTCTCCAGGCCCTGGCCATGACCGGCTCCATCACCTACGGCATGGCCATCCCCGTCATCATGGGGCAGAACATCGGCACCTGCGTCACGGCCCTCATCAGCTCCATCGGCGTCAACCGTAACGCCAAGCGGGTGGCGGTGGTCCACATCTCCTTCAACATCATCGGCACGGCCGTGTGCCTGGTCCTGTTCTACGGCGGCGACCTGTTCCTCCACTTCGCCTTCATGGACCAGACAGTGGGCGCTGTGGGCATCGCCTTCTGCCACACAGCCTTCAACGTGTTCACCACCATCCTGCTCCTGCCCTTCTCCCGCCAGCTGGAAAAGCTGGCGCGGAGGCTGGTGCGGACGGAGAACACCGGCAAGGGCTTTGCCTTCCTGGATCCCCTGCTGCTGCGGACCCCCGGCGCGGCCGTCAGTGAGAGCGCTGCCATGGCCGGCCGTATGGGACAAGCCGCCCGGGAGAATATCTGCCTGGCGGTGGACCAGATCGCCCACTACAGCCGGGAGCGGGAGACCCAGATCACGCAGAATGAAGACAAGCTGGACATCTATGAAGACCGGCTGGGCAATTACCTGGTGGAGGCCTCCCAGCACGGGCTGTCCATGCAGGATATGCGTACGGTCTCCCGGCTGCTCCAGGCCATCGGAGACTTTGAGCGGATCGGCGACCATGCGGTGAATATCCAGGAGTCCGCTCAGGAGCTCCACGACAAGGAACTCCGCTTCTCTGACAGCGCATGGGAGGAGCTGCAGGTGCTCCTGGCCGCGCTGGACGACATCCTGGATCTGACCCTCCGCAGCTTCCAGCCCCCGGACGCGGACACGGCCCGCCAGGTGGAGCCCCTGGAGGAGACCATCGATCAGCTGATCGAGGAGATCCGGACCCGCCACACCCAGCGGCTCCAGACCGGCCAGTGCACCATCCAGCTGGGATTCGTGCTCAGTGACCTGCTGACCAATATCGAGCGGGTGTCCGACCACTGCTCCAACATCGCCGTCAGCGTCATTCAGGAGCAGGACGGCGGCCCCGGCGGCCACGCCTATCTGCAGGAGGTGAAGGCCGGCGGCGCCTTCAGCGAGGACCTGCGCCGGGATCAGAAGAAATACCATCTCCCCGAGGCATAAATCTCCTTGGGACAGGCCCCGCGTCCATTGGACGCGGGGCCTGTTTGGATTTTGCAGGATCATTTGGAGGTATAACCGCCCCCTGTTGGAGGAAACATATGCCTATCCCACCGAAAACAGGAGGAACCAGTATGTCTGTGGATCTGAAAAACAGCGAGACCTTGAAAAACCTCATGCGGGCCTTTGCCGGCGAGAGCCAGGCCCGGAACCGCTACACCTTCGCCGCCTCGGTCTGCCGCCAGCAGAAGCTCCATGTGGTGGAGGCGGTGTTCCGCTTCACCGCGGACCAGGAGAAGGAGCACGCGGAGATCTTCTACAACCATATGAAGGAGGCGGCGGGTCAGACGGTGGCCATCGACGGCACCTATCCCGTGGACCTGACCAACGATGTGAAGGAGCTGCTCCGCAAGGCCCAGCACAACGAGTATGAGGAGCACGACCCGGTGTACAGAACCTTCGGTGACGTGGCCCAGCGGGAGGGCTTTTCCGCCGTGGCGGCCTCCTTCCACAAGATCGCCGAGATCGAGGAGGCCCACGGCAACCGCTTCGGCCGTTTGGCGGACCTGCTGGAGCAGGGCAAGCTGTTCGTCTCTGACGTCCAGTGCGCCTGGATGTGCCTGAACTGCGGCTATCTCTTCGAGGGGACCGAGGCCCCCAAGCTGTGTCCGGTGTGCCAGCATGACCAGGGCTTTTTCATCCGGCTGGAAATGGCACCCTACGGCGCGGCGGTGCTGAAGAAATGACCTGACGGCAGAGGCCGGGGGCGAGAGTCCGCCCCCGGCCTCTGTATGGCCGGCATGAATATTCATTGCAAGATTCGCGGGGGATATGCATCAGCATTGGAGGTTCTCACAAAAAGCATTGGAAAATATTCGGCTGTTTTTCAGAGAAACTTGGATAATGCACCGAAAGAAACAAATAAATATTCATTTTCTTGCGAAAATGTATTGACAACCCGTGGGGAACGTGATATGGTAGGGCATATTCCGGCGGGAGGAGCTTCCTCTCCTGGAAATTTTGCGAAAGACGCCCCGCCCCGGCGGGAGCATGAAAAGGGAGATTGCGATCATCATGAAGAAGTTTCTTGCACTGGTCCTGACGCTGGCCATGGCCCTGTCCATCACAGCCTGCGGCGGCAGCGACACCACTGAGGACACCACCACCGACACCACCGATGGCGCCCAGACGGAGGAGACCACCGGCAATGCCGTCTCCACCGAGTACGGCGACTTCACCGTCGTGGAGGCCGGTAAGCTCCATATGTCCACCAACGCCGCCTTCCCGCCCTACGAGATGACCACCGACGATGGCGGCTTTGAGGGCATCGATGTGGAGGTGGCTGACGCCATCGCCCAGAAGCTGGGCCTGGAGCTGGTTGTGGACGACATGGGCTTTGACGCCGCCCTCACCGCCGTCCAGACGGGCCAGAGCGACATCGCCATGGCCGGCATCACCGTGACAGAAGACCGGCTGGAGGTCATGGACTTCTCCGACAGCTATGCCACCGGCGTGCAGGTGGTCATCGTCCGGGAGGACTCCCCCATCCAGACCATCGATGACCTGGCCAACGCGGAGATGATCGGCTGCCAGGCTGCCACCACAGGCTATATCTACGCCTCCGACACGCCGGAGAACGGCGGCTACGGCGAGGACCATGTCACCGCCTATGAGAACGGCGCCCTGGCCGTCATGGCCCTGGTCAACGGCCAGATTGACGCGGTCATCATCGACAATGAGCCCGCCAAGGCCTTCGTGGAGGCCAACGAGGGGCTGAAGATCCTGGACACCCCCTGGGTGGAAGAGGAGTACGCCATCGGCGTGGCCAAGGGCAACACCGATCTGCTGGACGCCATCAACGCTGTGATGGAGGAGCTGAAGGCCGACGGCACGTTCCAGTCCATCGTGGATAAGTACATTACCGCCGAGTAAGCAGATACCGGGAAAGGGCGGCCTCCGCAGGCCGTCCTTTTTCCCATGCAGCAAGAGAGAAGGAGGGCTTCTATGTTTCAGGCGCTGATGGATTGGCTGGACCGGCTCGGGCCGCGCCTTTACGCCGCTTTTTTGGAGGGAGATCGCTGGCGGCTCTACCTGGAGGGACTACTCACGACCCTGGAGCTGACGGTGGTGGCCCTGATTGTCGGTGTGGTCCTGGGTGTGCTGGTGGCGGTGATCCGGACCGCCCATGACCAGCAGCGGCCCGGACGGCGGAAAAACCCCCTGCTGGGATTCTGCAACGGAGTCTGCAAGGTCTACACCACTGTGATCCGGGGCACCCCCATGCTGGTGCAGATCCTGATCTGGGGCTTTGTCATTTTCGCCTCCAGCCGCAACAAGTTCATGGTGGGCGTGGTGGCCCTGGGCATCAACTCCGGCGCCTATGTGGCGGAGATCGTCCGGGGCGGATTGATGAGCGTGGATGTGGGCCAGAGCGAGGCGGGCCGCTCTCTGGGCCTGGGCTATCTGGACACCATGCGCTTCATCATCATTCCCCAGGCATTCAAGAATATCCTGCCCTCTCTGGGGAATGAGTTCATCACGCTGTTCAAGGATACCTCCCTGGTCAATACCATCGGCCTGACGGAGCTGACCTATCGGGCCTCCCGGATCGCCGGGACCACCTTTGACTATATGCCCCCCTACATCGGCATCGCCATCATGTATCTGGTGGTGGTCATCATTCTCACCTGGCTCCAGGGCAAACTGGAAAGGAGGCTGCGTCAAAGTGATCGACGTTAAGCATCTGAGCAAATCGTTCGGAGACCATCTGGTGCTGGACGACATTGACCAGCACATCTATCCCGGGGAAAAGGTGGTCATTATCGGGCCCTCCGGCTCCGGCAAGTCCACATTCCTGCGCTGCCTCAACCTGCTGGAGGTCCCCTCCGCCGGGACCATTACCTTTGAGGGCCAGGAGATCACCAGCCCCAAGGCGGACATTGACAAGATCCGCCAGCAGATGGGCATGGTGTTCCAGCACTTCAACCTGTTCAACAATATGACCATCCGCCGCAACATCACCCTGGCCCCGGTGCGTACCAAGCTGATGAGCCAGGCCGAGGCAGATAATGCCGCCGCCGCCCTCTTAAAGCGGGTGGGGCTGGAGGACAAGGCCGACGCCTATCCCGCCCAGCTCTCCGGCGGGCAAAAGCAGCGGATCGCCATCGTCCGGGCCCTGGCCATGCGGCCCAAAGTGATGCTCTTTGACGAGCCCACCTCCGCTCTGGACCCGGAGATGGTGGGAGAGGTGCTGGACGTGATGAAGGAGCTGGCCGACGAGGGCATGACCATGGTGGTGGTCACTCACGAGATGGGCTTCGCCCGAGAGGTGGGGGACCGGGTCCTCTTTATGGCGGAGGGCAAGATCCTGGAGGAAGGTCCTCCCGCCGACCTCTTTGGCCACCCGAAGAATCCCAGGCTGCAGGACTTTTTGAGCAAGGTGCTCTGAACATCGGGATTTCAGCGCCGTCCAGAGGGCGGCAGATCAAAACAGGGGCGCGCACCACATGCGCGCCCCTGTTTTGACATAAAGACCAATTATTTTTTGAGGGAACCAAAAATTTTGTTTGCTTTTGCGAAAATCCATGGTATGATAGAGACAGAACCCCGAGATCCTGTCTTTAGACAGGGAATGCGCGGACCATCCGCCTGAAAGGAGTCCTGACCATGGAGTCTCGCAACCGCCGGGAACTGCTGTTCCAGCCCCGTGGGATCCCGCCTGTGGGCACGGCCACCTCCCTGGCCCTGCAGCATCTGGTGGCCATGATCGTGGGGTGCGTCACCCCACCCATCATCATCGCCGGAGCCATCGGCCTCAGCCAGGAGGAGCAGGTGCTGCTGATCCAGGCCTCTCTGGTGATGTCCGCCGTGTGCACCTTCCTCCAGCTCTTCCCCATCGGGAAGCGGTTCGGGTCCGGGCTGCCGGTGATCCTGGGCGTCAGCTTTGCCTACGTCCCCAGCATGCAGGCCATCGCCGCCTCCGGCGGCGGGGTGGCGGCCATTGCCGGCGCCATGATCGTGGGCGGCATCGTGGCGGTGCTGGTGGGTGTGTTCGTCAAGAAGATCCGCCGGCTGTTCCCGCCGGTGATCACCGGCACAGTGGTGTTCACCATCGGCCTCTCCCTCTACCCCACCGCCATCAACTACATGGCCGGCGGCACCGGCAACACCTATGAGTCCGTGGTGGAGCAGCAGGGTCTGACGGAGGCGCTGGTGTATGGCTCCTGGCAGAACTGGCTGATCGCCGCCCTGACGCTGGCCGCCGTGCTGGTGCTGAACCACAAGGCCAAAGGCATCTGCAAGCTGGCCTCCATCCTCATCGGCATGCTGTTCGGCTATGCCGTGGCCTTCTGCTTCGGGATGGTGGACTTCTCCGACCTGGGGTCTGCCGCCTGGTTCGCCCTGCCGGAGCCCCTGCACTTCGGCATCACCTTTGACCCGGCCTCCTGCGTGGCCATCGGGCTGCTGTTTGCCATCAACTCCATCCAGGCCATCGGCGACTTCACCGCCACCACCGTGGGCGGCCTGGACCGGGACCCCACGGACCAGGAGCTCCAGGGGGGCATCATCGCTTACGGCGCAAGCAACATCCTGACGGCCCTGGTGGGCGGCCTGCCCACCGCCACCTACTCCCAGAACGTGGGCATCGTCACCACCAACAAGGTGGTGAACCGGACGGTGTTCGCCATCGCCGCGGGCTTTCTGCTGCTGGCCGGCGTCTCCCCCAAGTTCGCGGCCCTGCTGACCACCATCCCCCAGTGTGTGCTGGGGGGCGCCACGGTGACGGTGTTCTCCACCATCGCCATGACCGGCATGAAGCTCATCGCCTCCCAGGACCTGACGGCCCGGAACACCACCATCGTGGGCCTCTCCGCCGCCCTGGGCGTGGGCATCTCCCAGGCCTCCGAGGCCCTCGGCCAGTTCCCGGAGGCGTTCACCATGGTGTTCGGCCAGTCCCCGGTGGTGATCGCCACCATCCTGGCGGTGCTGCTGAACCTGATCCTGCCCAAGGAGACGTGACCATTCAGATAAGAGATCAAGCCGCCGGACGGGTGCTCCCGTCCGGCGGCTTTTCGGCTGTATTCAGATCTCCCGGCGGCCCTCCAGGGCCCGCATCAGCGTGGCGTCGTCGGCGAATTCCAGGTGTCCGCCTACGGGGATGCCGTAGGCCAGGCGGGTCACCTTCACGTCAAAGGGCTTCAGCAGGCGGGCGATGTACATGGCCGTGGCCTCCCCCTCCGTGTCCGGGTTGGTGGCCATGATGACCTCCTTTACCTCCCCCTGGGCCACCCGCTCCACCAGGGACTTGATGGCCAGGTCGTCAGGCCCCACATGGTTCATGGGGGAGATGACGCCGTGGAGCACGTGGTACCGGCCGTTGTACTCCCGGGCCCGCTCGATGGCGGCCACGTCCCGGGGATCCGCCACCACGCAGATGACGGAGCCGTCCCGCTTGGGGGAGGCGCAGATGGGGCACAGCCCACCGGCGGTGAAGTTCTGGCACACCGGGCAGCAGGTGACGTTTTTCTTGGCGTCCAGGATGGCGTTGGCAAACTCCTGGGCCTCCGCCTCCGGCAGGCCCAGCACGTAAAAGGCCAGCCGCTGGGCGGACTTGCCGCCGATGCCCGGCAGCCGGGCGAACTGCTCCACCAGTTTTTCAAGAGGTGCGGGGAAATATTCCATAGCTGTCTTGCTCCTTCAAAGGGTACATGCCCGCGCCGGGCGGGAAACGGTCACCGGGGCAGGTCCATGGCAAAGAGGGCCGCCGCGCCGCCGGTGTGGAGGAACAGCAGGTCGTCCTCCCCGTCGAAGTAGCCCTGCCGCAGCAGCTGCAGCATGGCGGCAAAGGCCTTGCCGGTGTAGACCGGGTCCAGCAGGATGCCCTCGGTCCGGGCCAGCTCCTCGATGTAGGGGGTGTCCTCCGGATTGGGGACGGCATAGCCGGGCCCCACATGGTCCACCATCTCGAAGTCGTTCTTCTCCCGCTGGAGGGGGCGCTCCAGCAGAGACGCGGCCTCCTCCGCCAGACGGGGGACGATGTCCTGGAAGGGGTCGGTGTCCACCGCCACGCCGGTGACCTTGGCGCCGGGCATGAAGAGCCGGGTCCCCAGCAGCAATCCGGCGGTGGTGCCGCCGGAGCCGGTGGCGGAGACCACGTGGCCCAGCCGTATCCCGGCGGCCAGGGCCTGGACGGTGAACTCCCGGACGCAGCTGGCGTAGCCCAGGGCCCCCAGAGCCGTGGACCCGCCCACGGGGATGTAGCAGCACTTGTGGCCCGCCTGCTCCAGGGCCTCGCCCATCCGGTGCATCTCGGCGTAGACGTCGTCATAGGAGTCGGTGTCCAGCATCCGGACCTCCGCGCCGAAGATGTCGTCCAGCACCAGGTTGCCCCGGTGCTCGGTCACGCCCCGGCGCTTCAGCAGCAGGATGCACTTCATCCCCAGCTTTGCGGCGCAGGCGGCGGTGAGGGCCGCGTGGTTGGACTGGGCGCCGCCGGTGGTGAACACCGTGTCGCACCCCTGGTCCAGGGCGTCCGCCAGCAGGAATTCCAGCTTGCGGACCTTGTTGCCGCCCAGGGCCACGCCGCACAGGTCGTCCCGCTTGATCCAGATGCCCCGGCCATACTGCTCGCTCAATTTGTCCAGCCGGTAAAACGGCGTGGGATAGATGCCCAGAGAGACTCTGGGCAGGTCCTGAATGCTCTTCATGGTGATGCCTCCTCTTCCGCTCAGCCCCGCAGCTCCGCGATGCGGGCGGGGATATCGGCGGCCTTGTACACGGCGCTGCCGGCCACCAGCACATTGGCGCCGGCGGCGATGCAGGTCTTGCAGGTGACGGGGTCCACGCCGCCGTCCACCTCCAGCTCGCAGCCGGGGTTTTTCTCGTCGATCCACTGGCGGATGGCCGTCACCTTGGGCATCATATCCGCCATGAACTTCTGGCCGCCGAAGCCGGGCTCCACCGTCATTACCAGCACCAGGTCCACCTCCTGCAGGAAGGGCAGCACCGCCTCGGCGGGGGTCTTGGGCTTCAGCACCACGCCGGCCCGCTTGCCCTTGGCGTGGATCTTGGCGATGGCACTGTGGATGTTCTCCTCCGTGTCGGACTCCACATGGACCGTCACCAGGTCGGCGCCGGCGTCGCAGAACTGCTCCACATACCGGCCCGGCTCCACGATCATCAGGTGGACGTCCAGGGGCAGCGCCGTGGTGGGCCGGATGGACTTCACCACCGGGATGCCGATGGTGATGTTGGGGACGAACATTCCGTCCATCACGTCCACGTGGACGTAATCGGCGGTGGAGATGCGCTGAATGTCCCGCTCCAGGTTGGCAAAATCCGCGGAGAGGATGGACGGTGCGATCTTGATCATAAAAAGCCCTCTTTTCTTTCAATCCGGCGGCGGTCCAGGCAGAACGGGGCTGCCATGCCCTGTGGCGCGGAGGACCGGTGCCGCATAGGATACCCCGAGCGGCAGGCCGCCCCCCAGCTTGCACTTCCGCGCAGCGTCCGCCCCTGGGCGCGGCGCCGCCGCTCTTTGGAATAGGAGCCCGGCGGAGCTCTCCGCCGGGCTCCGGCTCATACATACCAGTCTCAGTGTAGCAGACTTCCGGCGCAAAAGCAACGGTCTCTTGGCGGTACGGCCTGTTGCCCCGCCTGGAAAAATTTCTGCGATTGTTGCATATGCTACTTCAAAAATGAGAATATTCTGATAATCTAATGCCATACCAAAAGAGAGACGGTGGAAGCATGGAAAAGCAGATCAACTATGAGGAGCGGGCGTCTCTGCTGAAAGCCCTCTCCAACCCCGTCCGTCTGCAGATCGTCCACGGCCTGCTGACCTCCGGCTGCCACAACGTGGGCTGTATGGAGGTGGCCACCGGGATGTCCCAGTCCTGCATCTCCCAGCATCTGCAGAAGCTGCGGGCGGCCCATGTGGTGACGTCGGAGCGCTCCGGCAATGAGGTATACTACCAGGTGGCGTCCCGGGAGGTGGCCTCCCTGGTGGCGGACCTGCTGGGAGAGGAGGCGGCGTCCTATGTCCTATGACGTGCTGGTGATCGGCGGCGGCCCGGCGGGCCTGTCCGCGGCCATCAACGTCCGGGCCCGGGGCCGGAGCGTTCTGGTGGTCTCCAACCCCCTGGAGGAAAATCCCCTCTGGCGGGCGGAGAAGGTGGACAACTACCTGGGGATGCCGGGGCTCTCCGGCGCGGAGCTGCTGACCGCCATGCGCCGCCATGGGGAGCGGTCCGGCGCGGAGTTCCTCACCGGAAAGGTGCTGAACGCGGTCCGGATGCCGGACGCCTGGTACGTCAGCGTGGGGCCGGAGATGTACAACGCCCGGGCCGTGGTGCTGGCGGCGGGCGTGGCCCGGGGAAAGAAGTTCCCCGGCGAGGCGGAGCTGCTGGGCCGGGGCGTCAGCTACTGCGCCACCTGCGACGGGATGCTCTACCGGGGCAAGGCCGTGGCGGTGGTGGGCTTCAGTGACACCGCCCGGCAGGAGGCGGAGTTCCTCCAGAGGATCGGGTGCGCCGTCACCTATTTCGACCGCCCCAGGCAGTGCGAGATCCACGGCCGGGAGCAGGTGGAGTCCGTGACCTGTGAGGGACAGACCGCGGCGGTGGAGGGCGTGTTCATCCTCCGGCCCACCATGGCGCCCACAGAGCTGTTCCCGGGCCTGACGGTGGAACAGGGCTATGTGGCGGTGGACCGGCACATGGCCACCAATCTTCCCGGCCTTTTCGCCGCGGGAGACTGCACCGGCGGCCCCCTCCAGGTCTCCAAGGCCGTGGGCGAGGGACTCATCGCCGGGCAGAGCGCCGCGGCCTGGGCAGCTGCTCAGGAGCGCGGGGAAAAACAGGGATCAGCAACAAAATGACCAATCATATCACAAAAGGAGACATGACGTATGGCGATCAAGCATTTCAAGACTGCGGAATTTGACGCCGCCGTGGCGGCGGCCCCTCTGGCGATGGTGGACTTCTGGGCCGACTGGTGCGGCCCCTGCAAGATGCTCTCCCCGGTGATCGAGTCCATCGGCGGCCAGTACGAGGGCAAGGTCCTGGTGGGCAAGGTGAACGTGGACGAGGAGCCGGAGCTGGCCCGGCGGTTCGGGGTCATGAGCATCCCCACGGTGGTGTTCCTGAAGAACGGCCAGGAGTTTGACCGGAAGGTGGGCGTCATGCCGCCCCAGGCGTTTACCGGCGTGCTGGACGCCAACCTGTAATGGGATTGTCCCGCATGGGACGGGGACTGGTAGGACCCGTAGGAGCGGTTATCAACCGCCAGCCTGGTTTTATCGGGTTCCCCGATAAAACCAGGCCGGGCCCCGGCGCAAAAAAAGAGGCGCCCCCGAACGAATCGGGGACGCCCTTTTCACATCCGGCGGGGCCGAAGCCCCACTGGATGATTGCGGATCAGCACTTCTCGAACACGACCGCGGTGCCCATGCCGCCGCCGATGCACAGGGTGGCCAGGCCCTTCTTGGCCTCGGGCCGCTTCTGCATCTCGTGCAGCAGGGTGACGATGATGCGGGCGCCGGAGGCACCCACGGGGTGGCCCAGAGCGATGGCGCCGCCGTTGACGTTGACCTTGCTCAGGTCAAAGTGCAGCTCGCGGGCCACGGCGATGGACTGGGCGGCGAACGCCTCGTTGGCCTCCACCAGGTCGATGTCGTCGATGGTCACGCCGGCCTTGGCCATGGCGTTGCGGGAGGCAACCACGGGGCCAACGCCCATGACCTTGGGATCCACGCCGCCCTGGCCCCAGCCGATCAGCTTGGCCATGGGCTTCAGGCCGTACTTCTCCACCGCCTCGCCGGAGGCCAGCACGATGGCGGCAGCGCCGTCGTTGATGCCGGAGGCGTTGGCGGCGGTGACCCGCTGCTCGTGCTTGCGGGCGTCGGCCTCATGGACCTCGGTGGGCTCAAAGGTGTGGACGATCTCATCCTCCACGCCCTCGGGACCCACGGGGAAGGCGCCGCGCAGCTTGGCGATGCTCTCGGTGGTCACGCCCTCCTTGGGATACTCGTCGCGGTTGAACTCCACGATCTGCTTCTTGACCTTCACGGGGACGGACACGATCTCATCGTCGAACCGGCCGGAGTCGCGGGCGGCGCAGGCCTTCTGCTGGGAGGAGGCAGCGAACTCGTCCATCTCCTGACGGGTGATGCCCCACACGTCGGCGATGTTCTCGGCGGTGGTGCCCATGTGGTAGTTGTTATAGGCGTCCCACAGGCCGTCCTTGATCATGGTGTCCAGCATCTGGGTGTGACCCATCCGGGCGCCGTAACGGCCGGTGGGCAGGGCGTAGGGAGCGGCGCTCATGTTCTCGGTGCCGCCGCAGACGATCACGTCGGCGTCGCCGGCCAGGATGGAGCGGGCGCCTTCGATCATGGACTTCATGCCGGAACCGCAGACCATGCCGACGGTATAGGCGGGAACAGAAAAAGGAATGCCGGCCTTGATGGAGACCTGGCGGGCCACGTTCTGGCCCTGGGCGGCGGTCAGGATGCAGCCGAACATGACCTCATCCACCTGCTCGGGCTTCACGCCGGCGCGGTTCAGAGCTTCCTTGACGACGATGGCGCCCATCTCGGTGGCGGGGACGTCCTTCAGGCTCCCGCCAAAGGAACCGATTGCAGTTCTGCAGCAATTCACAACATAGAGCTCTTTCATGATCTTCCTCCGTTTTTTCAAAATTATGGGTTTGACAGCCCTGACGGCGGTCCGCCAGGCACTGCCGCAGATGCCGGACACAAGTCAAGGGAAGGCACCGGGGTTTGTCAAAAGAAAAACAGGATTGCTAATTTTTTGACAAGCCCTCTTGCACCAACCCGCTTGCTGACTTGATTATAGTGGGTTTTCCAGCCTCCGTCAATGCAAATTTCTGTGAAATCTCAAAATTTGTTAAAACTTTATCAAAATCCCGTATAATTTCGTCATTTTGCCAAAGCTGGAAGGAATCTCCAGCATCAGGCCGCCTCTGTGCCGGAGGGGGACAGCTCCGCCCGGGCCTCGGTCAGGGCCGCGTAAAAGCTGCTGACGTCCAGGGTGTCGTAGGCGCGGGTGGTGGAGATCTCCGCGCTCTCCGCCCCGGCCTGGAGCAGGGCGTCAAAATAGTCCGGGGCTACGGCGTCCAGGTCCACTGGCTTGCGAAGCAGCAGATAGAATCCGTCCTCCGCTTCCACCACGCCGCTGAACTGGCCCTCCTCCAGGATCATGGCCGCCTCCTCGCAGGCGGCGGGCAGGGTGCCGTCCCCAGCGGTGAAGGTGTAGCCGTCCGGGTGCTGGTCCCGGTTGGGCTCGTCGCTGTAGGTCTCCGCCAGAACGGCGAAGTCGTGGACGGGGTCGGCGCTGCCGTTGAGCTTGGAAAAGGCCTCCTCCGCCCGGGCCCGGCAGGCGGCCACGGCCTCCGGGTCCGCCGGATCCGCCGCAGCGGTGGAGATCCAGATGTGGTCCACGGTGAGGTAACCCTGCTCCTGGGCAAAGGTCTCCAGATCCCGCTCCGCGGGAGCCAATTCACTCCCCTCGGTGGCGTAGAGGTCGTACAGGTGCTTGTAGAGATAGTAGTCCGCCGAGATGGCCTCCGCCCCGGCCCGGTCCAGTCCCATGGGGGCCAGGACGGCCAGATAGGCATCCTCCCCGCCGTACTGGGCCACCCGGGCGGCCCATTCCCGGTCCATGGCGTCCCGGTCCTCCTGGGTGATCGTGCAGCCGTAGTCCTCCGCCCAGCTCTCCACCGTGGCGTAGAGGGCGGCGCTCTGGAGCGCCCGGTCCATGGCATAGTCCTCCAGGCTCTGGCCGGAGACGGTGTCGGCCCATTGGATGCCGTCTCCACTGTCATAGTATTCGGCGATATAGTCACAGGCGTAGGCCAGCCAGTAGAGATAGCGCTGGGCGGTCACGTCCCGGCTGTTCACGGACAGCAGCACCGCGTCCGGCCGGATGCCGGAGGCCTGATAAAACAGGCCCTCCTCCTGGGGACCGCCGCCGCAGGCAGTCAGCGTCAGGGCGGCGGCCAGTGTCAAGCAAAGCGCCAAGGTTCGTTTCATTGCAGTTCTCCTTTGTCCGTTTTCCCAGATGAGATGAAAACGCCCCGCACGGGACTGGCCGGAGGGACGTCCCACCGGCTCCATCCTATGCGGGGCTGCGGAAAACTATGACAACGGGTCACGGCGCGGGCGGCGGGGCGGAGACCTCCTCTGTGGCTAGTCTCAGATCCTCCACCAGGGTCCGGGCGGCCTCCAACACGTCCTCGCCGGGCCTCAGCTTCAGGGACAGGGCGGGCACCTCCCCCGCCGCAAGGGTCAGCCGCTGGCGGTACTTGGCCTGGCCGCACACCGCCACCAGGGCCTGGGGATGGAACACCCCCAGCTGCAGCCGCAGGACGCTGCCCTTCTGGGAGATGTCGGAGATCCCGGCCTTGGCCGCGGCGGAGCGCAGCAGCGCCACGTCCAGCAGGGCCAGCACGGATCTCGGCGCCTCGCCGTAGCGATCCAGCATCTCGTCCAGCAGGTCCGAGGCGTCCTCGTCCGTGCGGATGGCGGCGATGCGGCGGTACAGGTCCATCCGCTGCTCCGCCGAGGGCACATACCGGTCCGGGATATGGGCGTTCACCGTCAGGTCGGCGGCGCACTCCGTCTCGATCCGCTTCTCCTCGCCCCGCTCCTCCAGCACCGCTTCCTCCAGCAGCTTCAGGTACAGGTCGTAGCCCACGCTCATCAGATACCCGGACTGCTCCGGCCCCAGCAGGTTGCCGGCGCCCCGGATCTCCAGGTCCCGCATGGCGATCTTGAAGCCGGAGCCGAACTCCACATACTCCCGGATGGCCGCCAGCCGCTTGGCGGCGGTCTCCTGGAGCACCTTGCCCCGGCGG
Source organism: Candidatus Oscillibacter excrementigallinarum (assembly GCA_019118245.1). GTDB lineage: Bacteria > Bacillota > Clostridia > Oscillospirales > Oscillospiraceae > Oscillibacter > Oscillibacter excrementigallinarum. The sequence continues at coordinate 22,527 of DWZJ01000001.1, read as the reverse complement.
TAGGTGAGGTAGGCGTAGGCCCGCCGGGCGCTGCGGCCGATGCGGCCCCGGATCTGGTGCAGCTGGGCCAGGCCCATCTTGTCCGCATCCTCGATGATGAGGGTGTTGACGTTGGGGATGTCGATGCCGGTCTCGATGATGGTGGTGCACACCATGATGTCCGCCTCCCCGTCCACCATGGCCTGCATGACGGAGGACAGCTCCTGCTCAGTCATCTTGCCATGGCCGGTGACGATGCGGACCTCCGGCCCCAGCATCTTCTGAAGCCGGGAGGCGGTGGTGTCAATGCTCTCCACCCGGTTGTGGAGGTAGTACACCTGGCCGCCCCGGCCCAGCTCCCGGCGGACGGCGTCCTCCAGGATGGCCCAGTCGTGCTCCAGCACATAGGTCTGCACCGGCTGACGGTCCGCCGGGGGCTCTTCCAGCGTGGACATGTCCCGCAGGCCCGAGAGGGCCATGTTCAGCGTCCGGGGGATGGGGGTGGCGGAGAGGGTCAGCACGTCCACCTGGCGGCTCATCTCCTTCAGACGCTCCTTGTGGGTGACGCCGAACCGCTGCTCCTCGTCGATCACCAGCAGGCCCAGGTCGTGGAAGGCCATGTTCTTCTGCAATAATTTGTGGGTGCCGATCAGCAGGTCCACGCCGCCGCTTTTGGCGGCCTCCAGGATCCGTTTCTGCTCCTTGGCGGGGGTGAAGCGGGACAGCACCTCGATCTTCACCGGGAAGTCCCGGAACCGGCTGACGGCGGTGGCATAGTGCTGCTGGGCCAGGACAGTGGTGGGCACCAGGATGGCGGCCTGCTTCCCGTCCAGGATGCACTTCATCACCGCCCGGAGGGCCACCTCCGTCTTGCCGTAGCCCACGTCGCCGCACAGCAGCCGGTCCATGGGCCGGGGCTTCTCCATGTCCGCCTTGATCTCCGCGATGCACCGCAGCTGGTCGTCGGTCTCGGCGTAGTCGAAGGCCTCCTCGAACTCCCGCTGCCAGGGGGAGTCCGGCGAGAAGGCAAAGCCCGGCCGCTTCTGCCGCTCGGCGTACAGGGCGATGAGGCCCTTGGCCAGGTCCTTGGCGGCCTTTTTGGCCTTGGCCTTCTGGCGGGTCCACTCGGCACCGCCCAGCTTGTTGAGCTTGGTGCGCTCGGTGTCCTCTCCCCCGCCGATATACTTGCTCACCAAGTCCAGCTGGGTGACGGGGACGTACAAGCAGTCGCCCCCGGCGTAGTCGATCTTGATATAGTCCTTCTCCACGCCGTCCACCGGCATCCGCTGGATGCCAGCGAACCGACCCACGCCGTGGTGCTCATGGACCACCAGGTCCCCCGGCGACAGGTCCGTGTAGGACTGGAGCTTCTGCCGGTTGGAGTCCTTCTTCACCCGCTGGCGCTTCCGGGCCGCGGAGGCGGTCAGCTGGCCCTCCGTCAACACCGCCAGCTTCAGGGACGGCCACTCGCTGCCGGCGGACAGGGCCCCCAGAGAGAGGCGCACCTCTCCGGCGGCGGGCATGGCAGAGCCGTTCAGGTCCAGGGTGGCCGGGATGCCCTTCTCTTCCAGCAGCCGGTGGAGGTTCTTCGCCCGGGTCTCTCCGCCGCAGAGCACCAGCACCGCGCTGCCATTCTGCCGGTAGTGCTCCAGATCCGTGACGGCGGTCTCCAGACTGCCGCCGTAAGAGCTGAGCTGCTTGGCGTTCATGGTCAGGAGGCCCCGGGGCCGCAGGGGGTGCCGGGAGGTGGGCAGGGAGTCCTCCAGGATCACGGGGAACTCCTCCAGAGCGCCGTACAGCTCCTCGGCGGTGAGGATCAGATGGGCGTAGTCCCCCGCCAGCACCCCGGCGGACAGCAGCGCCTCCACGTCCTGCTTCTGCTGGAGGACCGTGTTCTTCACCCGCTCGTCCACCCGGCCGCTCTCGCTGAAAAACACCACCGCGTTGGTTGGCAGATAGTGGACTCCGGCGGTGACGTCCGGATAGATGGCCGCCAGATACCGGTCTGCCGCCCCCAGGGAAGCGCCGCTGCGGAGCCGCTCCGCGTCCTCCCGCAAGGTTTGGACGATGGCCTCCGTCTTCTGCTTTTTCGCCAGCTTCTCCGCCAGGGCGGCGAGGGCCTCCGCAAGACCTGTCAGGCCGCCGGGGGCGCAGTGGGGCAGCACCTCCGCCGCCGGCAGGATCCGGGCGGAGGACACGTTCCGGGTCCGCCGCTGGGTGCCGGGGTCAAAGGCACCCATGGAGTCGATCTCGTCATCAAAGAACTCGCACCGCACCGGCTGGTCCATCAGGGGGGAGAACACGTCCAGGATGCCGCCCCGCAGGGCGAACTGGCCCACGCCCTCCACCTGCTCGCACCGGGTGTACCCGGCGGACAGCAGCCGCTCCGTCAGCTGTCCCAGGTCTGCCTGTTCCCCCACTTCCAGGGTCAGGGCCAGGGACCGCAGGGTCTCCGGCGGCAGCGTCCGGGCCATCAGACCGTCCGCCGTGGCCACCACCACAGAAGCCTCCCCCTGGGCCAGGGCATACAAAGCCGCCAGACGGCTCCGCTCCCAGTCCCGGGAGCCCACAGCCCCGGGGCGGAACTGCCACTCCCGGCCCAGCAGGGTCACGGGGTGCTTGCCTGTCAGGGTCTCCAGGTCTGTGGAGAGGACCTGGACCTCCCGCTCGTCCCCGCAGAGGAACACCGCCGGCCGGCCGGTCCCGGCGGCCACCGCCGCCCCCACGCAGGCCCGCTGCACCGGCTGGAGGCCGCTGACCGCCGCCGGGCAGCCGCCGTCCTCCACCCGGCGGATCAGCTCCGCCACCTCGGGGATGGTCTGTAATTGTCTGAGAAACTGTTCCATATCGTGCCTGCTCTCAATTAAATGTAAAATTATGGAAAATACAGCGGGAAACGGGCCTACTCCGCCCTTGGGGGCGGGGCAGCCCCGGAGCTGTTTGATCTTATGCGGAGATATTGCGTTTTTTGCCCGATAGCCGGGGGATGTCCTGCTCCCGCAGGGGGCTTGTCCAGCGGGATGCACCCCCCATTGTCGTCGTCGCAAAGTCCGCTAAGCTCCGTTTCCGCCTGCGGCGAAAACTGCGCCCGCTCCCTTGCACCCCAAGGGCACTTCCGCGCTCACTTCGTGGGCTTGGGCGCTCCTCCTCTCCCCACCGCGCGGGGCGCGGCGGGGGCCCCTTTCGGTCTTGGCCGAAAAGAAAACGGGCCGTACCCGCAAGGGGTATGCCGCCTCCGTAAGCGGCAAAGCCGCCAACGGCTGCGCAATTGCACGGTCCAAAAGAAAAGGCCGCTTAGGCGCGCTCCGGTGCAGTGGCCCTCCGCGCGACGGGGGTCGGCGGATCGGTGCCTGCTCCGATTTGGGCTTGCCTTCGGGCACGCTTGGGTCTTCTGCGAAGTCGATGCTGCCGTCCCGTGGCGGATGGTGCCGACCTCGTCGGGGTGGTCATCGCATTGACCAGCTTCTCTTTTCGCTGCCGCTGGCCGCCCCTCGCGGAAATTGGTACAACGGGCGGATGAGGGCATCCGCCCCTACGGGGAAGTGGTAAGCTACCAGTTCTTTCGTAGGGGTCAACCTGTGTGTCGGCCTTTGAGAGGGCGACAAGCCAAGTTGTAGGGGCCGATGCCCTCATCGGCCCGAAAGCACAGGCCCCTACGCCCGCCAAGGGAGCGCGTAGCGAAGCGGAACGCGCGGAAAGAAGTGCTGATCAAATGCGTCCTTGCACCCCGAGTCTCGTCGGCACCCGCGCCGCGGGAATCAACTGCCAAGTCTCTGCGGTACCCCGCCGCGCCCGTCGGACAGTCTCCGCAAACCCGCAGGCACCATCTCACGCCGACTCTCGTATTTAAGCAAACTTGCACGAACGTGCAAGTTTGCGCCGAACATTTTTTCTTTTCCACCGGGCGCGGCGCATTTTCTTTTTGATGTCTCAAAAAGAAAATGGGGGGCGCATCTGCTCAGCCATCAGCATGGCTGCCATCCCACGTCCAATGGGACGCACTCCTCTATTCAGTTGAAATCATTCATCGCCTTCTGGCACCCATGTGCAATGATGCACTCCGCCGCCTCGATGGCCCGCTGGAAGCTCTCCACCAGCACCTTCCGCTCCGCCTGGGAGGGCACGCCGATGACCCAGTCGATCATATCGCCCCCCTCCCCCGGCGCGCCGGTGCCGATCTTGATCCGGGGGAAGTCCTGGGTCCCCAGGTGGGCGATGATGTTCTTGATGCCGTTGTGGCCGCCGGCGGAGCCGGTGGGCCGCACCCGGATCTTCCCAACCGGCAGTGACACATCGTCATAGATCACCAGCACATGGTCGGCGGAGATCTTGTAAAACTGCGCCGCCTCCCGCACCGCCTCGCCGGAGAGGTTCATATACGTCTGGGGCTTCATCACCAGGCACTTGGCCCCGGCAAAGCGCAGGATGTTATATGCGGACTTGAACTTCACCTTGTTCAGCTTCGCGCCCGCCTGCTCCGCCAACAGATCCACGGTGAGAAAGCCCATGTTGTGGCGGGTGTGCTCATACTTGGCCCCGGGATTGCCCAGGCCCACCACCAGCCAGTCCACGGCGGCGGATCTCGCTCCTGACAGCATAAAAAAACTCCTTTGCAACGTCAGCCAAGGCGGGAAAGTGACCTTCCCCGCCTTGACCAGTCTATATAGACACACACTTGATGCTTGGAAATGCCGTTCCTTACCGGAACAGCTTGGAGATGGAGACCTCCTGATAGATGCGCTCGATGGCCTCGGCGAACATGGGGGCCACCTGCAGGTACTTGATCTTGTCGCTCTTTTTGGGGTCAATGGCCGGGATGGTGTCCAGCAACGCCAGCTCGGTGATGACGCTGTCGTTGATCCGCTCGATGGCGGGGCCGGACAGCACGCCGTGGGAGGCGCAGGCGTGGACGCTCTTGGCGCCGCCTACTTCCACCAGGGCCTTGGCGGCGTTGCACAGAGAGCCGCCGGTGTCCACCATGTCGTCAAACAGGATGCAGTCCTTGTCCCGCACGTCACCGATGACGTTCATGACCTCGCAGCTGTTGGCCTTCTGCCGCCGCTTGTCCACGATGGCCAGATTCATGTGCAGCTTCTGGGCAAAGGCACGGGCCCGGGCAACGGAACCCACGTCGGGAGAGACCACCATCATGTTCTCGCAGCCCTCTCCGAATTTCTTGGCGTAGTAGTCCACGAAGATGGGGTTGCCCGCCAGATTGTCCACGGGGATGTCGAAGAAGCCCTGGATCTGGGAGGCGTGAAGGTCCATGGTCAGCACCCGGTCCGCGCCGGCGGCGGTGAGCATGTTGGCCACCAGCTTGGCGGTGATGGGATCCCGGGCCTTGGCCTTCCGGTCCTGCCGGGCATACCCGTAGTAGGGGATGACGGCGGTGATGCGGCCGGCGGAGGCGCGCTTGAGCGCGTCGATCATGATGAGCAGTTCCATGAGATTGTTGTTCACCGGGGTGCAGGTGGACTGGACCACGAACACGTCGCTGCCGCGCACCGTCTCATACAGGGAGACGAAGATCTCCCCGTCGGAGAAGGTGCCGACCTCCGCTTCGCCCAGTTTGGTCCCCATCAATTTGCAGATCTCCTCCGCCAGCTTCGGATTCGCGTTGCCGGAAAACACCTTGATGTCCTTGCCGTGAGAAATCATTGTCTGAACGCCCTCTTTCTATGTTCTGTTTGTTCTGGTTTTCTGTTTGTGTTGATATCGTTGAAAGGAGAGGTCACGTCTCCTGTCCGTACAGCTTCCGCCGCCGCTTGGCCCAGCCCTCTTTGTTCTCCTGCTTGGCCCGGGCCACCGCCAGCGCGTCCGCCGGGATGTCCTTGGTGATGGTGGCGCCCGCCGCGATATAGGAGCCCTCGCCCACCGTCACCGGCGCCACCAGATTGGTGTTGCAGCCGATGAAGGCGTTGTCACCAATGGTGCAACGGTACTTCTTCACGCCGTCGTAGTTGGTGGTGACGGTGCCGCAGCCGAAGTTGACCCTGCGGCCCACGTCGCTGTCCCCCACATAGGTCAGGTGGGAGATCTTGGTGCCGTCGCCGATGACGGAGTTCTTCACCTCCACGAAGTCCCCCACCTTGATGTCGTCCCCGATGGTGCAGCCGGGGCGGACGTAGGCGAAGGGCCCCACGTGGGTGCGGCAGCCGATGGTGCTCTCATTCACCTGGGAGGCGTTGATCTCCGTCTCGTCGCCGACGACGCAGTCCCGCACCATGGCGTTGGGGCCGATGGTGCAGCCGCAGCCGACGGCGGTCTCCCCCCGCAGGATGGAGCCGGGCAGGACCATGGTCCCCCGGCCGATGGTGACCCGGGGGTCGATATACACCGCGTGGGGATCCAGCACCCGGACGCCTGCGCGGATGTGCTTTTGGACGATGCGGTCCCGGAGCATGGGCTCCAGCTCGGCGATGGTCTCCAGACTGAAGACCGGCAGCCAGCCGGAGAGCAGCTCCGCCGCAGAGACGGCGTTGGTCATGTTTTCCCGCCAGACGGCCTGGAGCTCGTAGCCAGGAGCGCCGTAGACGAAGCCGGGGCCTGCCTCCTCCACGGGGAGGGCGGCCCGGACGAACACGGCCACCGGGTCGGGGGTGTTGAGAAAGTCCAGCAGCTCACTGTGCTGCTCGGAGATGGTCACGTCCGCGTCCTCCGGGAAACAGGCGCGGACCTCCTGGGCAAAGCGGGGGCTGGAGACAGCAAAAAACCGCTGCACGCCGTCGGCCAACAGCTTGTCACTCATCCATTTGAGGATCGGGCAAAATAACACGGCTTCCAGCATCAGCGGTTTGGAGTGCGCCGGGAGGGAGGAGTCCTCTTCCAGAAAAAACACGGCGCGCTGCGGAAAATCCATGGGTTTTCTCCTCCTTGTCGATTCGTATTTCCTATTATACCAAATATCCCGTGAAAATCCAGTATTTCCAGCGAATTTTATGAAAGAAATTTCCTCCAAATCTTTCCCGCTCTGCGACCGCTTTTTGTAGGGAGCAACAGAAGGCCGCCGGCCGTGGCCGGTTTTCCGCGTTTTTCAGCCATTTAGCAGAAATACCAGCCAATTTGTCGTGATTTTTTCTAAAAATCCGGGATTCTTCACACATTATAGTTGAATTTATCGCTCCGACGCGTTACAATGTCTGATACGTGCATGAAAGAGAGGAGGCGGCCGGCGGATGCTCAATATCGTTTTGGTAGAGCCGGAGATCCCGCAGAACTGCGGCAACATCGCCCGGACCTGCGCCGCCACCGGCAGCCGGCTGCACCTGGTCCGCCCGCTGGGATTCGACATCTCGGAAAAGGCGGTCCGCCGGGCGGGATTGGACTACTGGCACCTGGTGGAGGTCTCCGACTATGCGGATCTGGAGGATCTGTTCCGCCGCCACCCGGAGGCGGAGCGGGAAGCGTGGCTCACCACCACCAAGGCGCCCCGGTCCTATCAGGAGGCCCGGTTCACCCCGGACAGCTGGCTGTTTTTTGGCAAGGAGACCGCCGGGCTGCCCCTGGCCTTCCGGGAGCGGTTCCGGGACCGCTGCATCCGCCTGCCCATGGTGTCGGAGGCCCGGAGCCTGAATCTCAGCAACACCGTGGCGGTCTGCGTCTACGAAGCCCTGCGCCAAAACGGCTTTCCGGGCTTGCAGGGTACGGGCGAGATGGCGCAGGGCTGAGTCCGCGCCGGATGGCGCGTCCAAGCGTTTTGCGGCGCAAAACCTTGCCGCAGGCAGGCTTTGCCTGCCGAGGATGTGTGATCGCCCTTGGGGCCCCGCAAAACGGCCCGTTTTGCGGGGAGCGGCCCTGCGCCAGAACGGCTTTCCGGGCTTGCAGGGCACGGGCGAGATGGCCGGGGGGTGAGATCCCCCGCCGCCGGCCATACTAGAAACTGACCTCTCCGCGGCGCCCGCCGCGATGGAAGGATAGATAGGAGGACATCTCAGATGAATTATCATAAGAAGACGGTCCGGGATGTGGACGTCAAGGGCAGGAAAGTGCTGCTCCGCTGTGACTTCAATGTGCCCCAGGACAAGGAGACCGGCGCCATCACCAGCGACAAGCGCATCGTGGCGGCCCTGCCCACCATCCGGTACCTGCTGGAGAACGGGGCGGCGGTCATCGCCTGCTCCCACTTGGGCAAGCCCAAGAACGGGCCCGATCCCAAGCTGAGCCTGGCCCCCGTGGCGGTGCGCCTGGGCGAGCTGCTGGGCCAGGAGGTCATCTTCGCCCGCGACGTGGTGGGCCCCGACGCCCGGGCCAAGGCGGCGGCCCTGCAGCCGGGCCAGATCCTGCTGCTGGAGAACACCCGCTTCGAGCCCGGCGAGACCAAGAACGACCCGGAGCTGGCCAAGGCCCTGGCCTCCCTGGCGGAGCTGTATGTGTCCGACGCCTTCGGTGCCGTGCACCGGGCCCACGCCTCCACCGCCGGCGTGGCGGCCTATCTGCCCGCTGTCTCCGGCTTCCTGATCCAGAAGGAGCTGGAGTTCCTGGGCGGCGCCATCGCGGACCCCAAGCGGCCCCTGGTGGCCATCCTGGGCGGCAGCAAGGTGTCCAGCAAGATCGGCGTCATCAACAACCTGCTGAACATCGCCGACACCATCATCATCGGCGGCGGCATGGCCTATACCTTCTCCGCCGCCCAGGGCGGCCAGGTGGGCGACAGCCTGCTGGAGGCCGACTGGGAGTCCTACGCCAACGAGATGGTGGAAAAGGCCGCGGCCAAGGGCGTGAAGCTGCTGCTGCCGGTGGACACCGTCTGCGCCGACGCCTTTGCCCCCGATGCCAAGAGCCAGGTGGTGAAGGCCGGCCAGATCCCCGACGGCTGGCAGGGCCTGGACATCGGACCGGAGACCGTGAAGCTGTACTGTGACGCCGTGGCGGACGCCGGCACCGTCATCTGGAACGGTCCCATGGGCGTCTTTGAGTTCCCGGCCTTTGCCAAGGGCACCGAGGCGGTGGCCGAGGCCCTCTCCAAGACGAACGCCATCACCATCATCGGCGGCGGCGACAGCGCGGCGGCCGTGGAGCAGCTGGGCTACGCCGACAAGATGACCCACATTTCCACCGGCGGCGGCGCTTCTCTGGAGTTCCTGGAGGGCAAGGAGTTGCCGGGCGTGGCGTGTCTGCTGGATAAATAAAGAGGGGACTTCGTCCCCCCTTTAGATCCCCCCCTACACCAGTCCACGGACTGGTGTGCGCGCCCCCGGCGCGCGAGTCAAAGTATTTTCGCCACGTACAGAAGGTGAATTGCCCCGCAGGGGCAAGAGAAGCCGCCCTGGGGCGCGCCGCGGCGAAAATAGATTTGAATGCTGCGGCCGCTGGCGGCGGCCGCGGGGGAGCGCGGCTCGTTTGACTTGACAAATGGGACGGAATTCTGTATAAAAAGAAGGGCCTTTCGGGGAAAATGACCTGGAAACGGCCAAATCCTGCGCATCAGATCGCGGAGAACGCGATTGCGAATAGATCGAAGACATAAAGGAGAAGAAAATGCCATGAATCGCAGATATCGCAAAACGGTGATTGCCGGAAACTGGAAGATGAACATGACCGCCACCGAGACGAAGAAATTCGCCGAGGAGCTGAAGAAGATCATGCCCCGGGCCAAGTGGTGCGACACCCTGATCTGTGTCCCCGCCTGCAACATCCAGACCGCCGCCAAGGCGTTCAAGGACCTGCGGATCTCCGTGGGCGCCGAGAACGTGTACTTTGAGGAGAAGGGCGCCTACACCGGCGAGATCTCCGCCGAGATGCTGAAGGACCTGGGCGTGAAGTACGTCATCGTGGGCCACAGCGAGCGGCGGCAGTATTTCTGCGAGACCGATGCCACCGTCAACAAGAAGGTCCACGCCGTGCTGAACGCCGGCATGAGCCCCATCATCTGCGTGGGCGAGAGCCTGGAGCAGCGGGAGACCGGCATCACCGATGAGTGGATCGCCCTGCAGGTGAAGAGCGCCCTGTACGGCGTACCCGCCGACAAGCTGCGCCGCTGCATCATCGCCTATGAGCCCATCTGGGCCATCGGCACCGGCAAGACCGCCACCGCCGAGCAGGCCGGTGAGGTGTGCACCAACATCCGCGCCACCATCCGCTCCCTGTACGGCGCCCGGGTGGCCCGCAGCGTCACCATCCAGTACGGCGGCTCCATGAACCCCAAGAACGCGGCGGAGCTGCTGGCCCAGCCCGACATCGACGGCGGCCTCATCGGCGGCGCTGCCCTGAAGCCCGACCAGTTTGTGGACATCATCAACGCGGCCAACCAGGAATAAGCCCCCGGTCCAGCGGTTTTGCGAGAAAGCGAGCGAGACGAGGTTTCTATGAACAAAACACCGACTACTCTCATCATCATGGACGGCTTCGGCCTGCGGCAGGAGACGGAGGGCAATGCCGTCCGGGCCGCTCAAACGCCCCGGCTGGACCAGTTTTTTCAGGAGTTCGCCCACACCTCCCTCCGGGCCTCCGGCCTGGACGTGGGCCTGCCGGAGGGGCAGATGGGCAACAGCGAGGTGGGCCACACCAACATCGGCGCGGGCCGGGTGGTCTTCCAGGACCTGCCCCGGATCACCAAGGCCATCGCCGACGGGAGCTTTGACGAAAACCCGGCCTATCAGCACGCCATGGACGCCTGTCTGGAGAAGGGCACGTCCCTGCACCTGATGGGCCTGCTGTCCGACGGCGGCGTCCACTCTCATATCGAGCACCTGTTTGCCCTGCTGCGCCTGGCCAAGAAAAAGGGGCTGGAGCACGTGTATCTCCACGCGTTCCTGGACGGCCGGGACGTGTCCCCCACCTCCGGCGCGGACTTCGTGGCCCGGGCGGTGGAGGCCTGCCGGACCATCGGCGTGGGAAAGATCGCCACAGTGATGGGCCGCTACTACGCCATGGACCGGGACAAGCGCTGGGACCGGGTGGAGACGGCCTACGACGCCATGGTCTACGGCGAGGGCGCCGCCCAGAACCCGGACCCGGTGGCCGCGGTGCGGGCCTCCTATGACCAGGGCATCACCGACGAGTTCGTGGAGCCCGTGGTCTGCGACAGCGAGGGCACCATCTCCGACAACGACAGCGTGATCTTCTTCAACTTCCGGCCCGACCGGGCCCGGGAGATCACCCGGGCGCTGGTGGACCCGGCCTTCGACGGCTTCACCCGCCAGTTCTTCCCGGTGACCTTCGTGTGCAACACGGAGTACGACGCCTCCATGCCCAATGTGGAGGTGGCCTTCCCCCGGGTGACGGTGCGCAACGGCCTGGGCGAGTATCTCAGCCAGATGGGCATGACCCAGCTGCGGATCGCGGAGACGGAGAAGTATGCCCATGTGACCTTCTTCTTCAACGGCGGGTCCGAGACCGTGTTCCCCGGCGAGGACCGGGTGCTGGTCCCCTCCCCCAAGGTGGCCACCTACGACAAGCAGCCGGAGATGAGCGCGGCGGAGGTGACGGACAAGTGCGTGGAGCGCATCGAGTCCGGCGCCTATGACGTGATCATCCTGAACTTTGCCAACTGCGACATGGTGGGCCACACCGGCGTCTATGACGCGGCGGTGAAGGCCGTGGAGACCGTGGACACCTGCGTGGGCCGGGTGGTGGACGCCACCTTGAAGATGGGCGGCATCGCCATGATCACCGCCGACCACGGCAACGCCGAGCAGATGACGGAGCCCGACGGCAGCCCCATGACCGCCCATACGACGAATCCCGTGCCTTTTATCCTCTGCGGCGCCGGCACGGAGCTGCGCTCCGACGGCCGCCTGGCGGACATTGCCCCCACCATGCTGGACGTGATGGGACTGGCCTGCCCGGAGGAGATGGACGGACAGACATTGATCGTGAAGTAACGGATCTTTGAGAGAAAAGAGACCGCTGGAAAGCGGTCTCTTTTTGTATAATTCCTGGAAATCCTGCCCATACTTCCTCCAGACCCAAAATCGAGGGAGGTATGATACATGGCCAATAAGATCAAGTCCCTGCTGGGCGGCGGAGGCTTCTACGCCGTTCTGGCGCTGTGCGTGGTGGCGGTGGGCGTGGGCGGATACTTCCTCCTGCTGCGGCAGGAGCCCCAGCAGGAGGTCCCGGAGGAGACCCCGGACGTCCAGACCACGGCGCCGGCGGAGCTGCCGGAGCATGAGCCGGTGGTGGAGACCGTGCCCATGGAGGAGTCGGAGGAGGAGCGCGAGCCCGTCTCCATGCCGGAGGTGACCGTGGACGACACACCGGTGGCGGCGGAGGCGCCCAGCGTGGTGGTCTCTCCCCTCCAGGGGGAGGTGGTGGCCGCCTTTTCCGTGGACCAGCTGCTGTACAATGAGACCCTGGACGACTGGCGGACCCACGACGGCGTGGACATCGCCGCCGCGGCGGGCGACGCCGTCCTGGCGGCCAGCGCGGGGACCGTGCTGTCTGTTACAGACGACCCGATGATGGGCACCACGGTGGTGATCGGCCACAGCGACGGCTATGAGACCACCTACGCCAATCTCCAGACGGACCCCCTGGTGGAGGAGGGTGAGAGCGTCTCCGCCGGACAGGCCATCGGCGCGGTGGGGACCACCGCGGCGGCGGAGTCCGCCCAGGGAGTCCATCTCCATTTTGCCGTCACCCGGGAGGGAGAGGCGGTGGACCCCCAGGCATTCCTGGACCAATGAGCATCCCGTACGCAACATCGCCCCGGACAGTTTGCTGTCCGGGGCGATCATGTTTCAGGGAGGAGAGCGCCGGGGTCACTGGGCGGCGGCTTCCATCCGGGCCTTCAGACGGGCATCGGCGGACCGCAGCGTCCGGCGCAGGAAGATGATGCTGAGGGTCAGGGACATCAGCTCGGCGATGGGGAAGGCAGTCCACACCAGCTCCAGCCGGCCCGTCTGGGCCAGCAGCCATGCCACCGGCAGCAGCACCACCAGCTGCCGGGCCACGGCCACGATCAGGGAGTAGAAGGGGTTGCCGATGGCCTGGCACACGGAGCCCGCCACCACGCAGAAGCCGGCGAACAGGAAGGAGATACTGATGATCCGCAGGGCCACAGAGCCGATGGCGTTCATCTCGGCGGAGGCGTCAAAAAAGCTCAGCAGCAGCTCCGGCGCCAGCTGGAAGATGGCTAGCCCCACCGCCATGATGCAGACGGCGGAGCAGACCGCTAGCTTCACGGTCCGCTTCACCCGGTCCATCCGCATGGCGCCGAAGTTATAGGCCACGATGGGCACCATGCCGTTGTTCAGACCGAACACAGGCATGAAGATGAAGCTCTGGAGCTTGAAGTAGGCGCCGAACACGGCGGTGGCAGTCTTGGTGAAGCCGAAGAGGATCTTGTTCATGCCGAACACCATCACAGAGCCGATGGACTGCATGACGATGGAAGGAAAGCCCACCCGGTAGATCTCCCCGGCCACCTGCCGGTTCCAGCGGATCTCCCGCAGGCGGATATGGACCTCGGGATTGTACTTGAAGTTCATAAAGACGGCCAAGGCGGCGGCGATGATCTGCCCCAGCACCGTGGCCAGGGCGGCGCCCGCCACCTCCATCCGGGGGAAGCCGAAGTAGCCGAAGATTAAAATGGGGTCCATGATGATGTTGATGACCGCGCCGGTGAGCTGGGTGATCATGGCCAGGGTGGTGCGGCCGGTGGACTGGAGCAGCCGCTCAAAGCAGAATTGGCTGAACAGGCCGATGGAGAGCCCCAGGCAGATGGAGGCGTAGTCCACACCGTAGTCCAAGATCACCTGCTCCCCGCCGGCCTGGAGCTCAAAGAAGGGGCGGGAGAGGAAGATGCCGATCAGGGCGAACACCACGAAATTGCACAGGGCCAGGAAGATACCGGTGTTTGCGGCCTTGTCCACCATGGCCTGGTTCTTCTCCCCCAGGGAGCGGGAGAGCAGGGCGTTGATGCCCACGGCGGTGCCGGCGCCGAAGGCGATCATCAGGTTCTGCAGGGGGAAGGCCAGGGAGACGGCGTTGAGGGCGTCCTCGCTGAGCTGAGCCACGAAGATGCTGTCCACCACGTTGTAGAAGGCCTGGACCAGCATGGAGATCATCATGGGGATGGCCATGCCCGCCAGCAGCTTGCCAACGGGCATGACGCCCATTTTGTTCTCCTGGGGCGCTGCGGCCTGGGAGGGAGTGTTTTCTTGCATGGAACTTCCAACATCCTTTCTCATTCAGCGAGACGTGACACGGGGGCTGCCCCGCGCCACGTCTCGTATTTGATTTCTCTATATTGGCTGCGGCCCTGGCGGGCCGGGCATCCGGAAGGATGCGTGGACGATTTATTTCTTCAGCTCGCCGGTGGCCAGCTGAGTGAGATACGCGTTGATGAAGCCATCCAGATTGCCGCACCCCACGCGCCGGGGACGCGCGGGGCCCCGCATAGGACTCAAATGGGCGGGCGGAGCCCGCCCATTTCAAGATTTTGCTCCGCAAAATGCTTGGACGCCGCGCCGCGGCGGGACATGGACGGCGAAGGGGGGCTTATTTCTTCAGCTCGCCGGTGGCCAGCTGGGTGAGATATGCGTTGATGAACCCGTCCAGATCGCCGTCCATGACGTTGTCGATATTGCCGGTCTCGTAGCCGGTGCGGGTGTCCTTCACCATCTGATAGGGCATGAACACGTAGGAGCGGATCTGGCTGCCCCACTCGATCTTCATCTGCACGCCCTTGATGTCGGAGATCTTCTCCGCGTGCTGCTGCTGCTTCAGCTCCACCAGCTTGGCCCGCAGCATCTTCATGCAGTTGTCCTTGTTCTGGAACTGGCTGCGCTCCTGCTGAGAGGCCACCACGATGCCCGTGGGCTTGTGGATCAGACGGACGGCGGAGGAGGTCTTGTTCACGTGCTGGCCGCCGGCGCCGCTGGCCCGATAGACCTGCATCTCGATGTCCTCGTCCCGGATCTCCACCTCGTCGTCATCCTCGATCTCCGGCATGACCTCCACGGCGGCGAAGCTGGTCTGCCGGCGGGCGTTTGCGTCAAAGGGAGAGACCCGCACCAGCCGGTGGACGCCGTTCTCGCTCTTCAAAAGACCGTAGGCGTTGTCCCCCTGGATGGAGATGGACGCGGACTTGATGCCCGCCTCGTCCCCGTCCTCGTAGTCCAGGATCTGGTAAGTGAAGTCGTGGCGCTCCGCCCACCGGGTGTACATCCGGTAGAGCATCTGGGCCCAGTCCTGGGCCTCGGTGCCGCCGGCGCCGGCGTGGAAGGACAAAATGGCACTGTGGCTGTCATACTCCCCGGAGAGCAGCGTGGCCATCCGGGACTCCTCGATCTTCTCCTCCAGCGTCTGGAAACCGGCCTTCAGCTCGTCCAGCAGCTCCGCGTCGTCCGCCTCCTGGCCCATCTCGCACAGGGCCGTCAGGTCCTGCCACTCGGCCACCAGCTTGTCCTGACGGGTGATCTTGTTCTGCAGCTGCTTGAGCCGCTGCTGCACCTTCTGGGACCGCTCCAGATCGTTCCAGAACCCGTCCTGGGCCGTCTCGTCCTCCAGCTTCTGCGCCTCCGCCCGGGCGCTGTCCATGTCCAGCGCGGCGGAGAGCTTCTCCAGCTCGGGGCCTAAGTCCCGGAGCCTTTGCTTATACTCGTCATATTCGATCAAAGCCATGTGCTCTCTCCACTTCCTCAAATTCATTAGCCATAGTATTATATCGGAGGAACGTTTGTTTGTAAAGAAAAATGCGCAAAAAAACGGAAACTCTCCGCCTGTCCCGCCCTTTTTCGCGCGGATCCGCCGCTTGCCGCGCTCCGGCGGAAAAACTTTTCGCGGAAAAGGCCAAAAGTTCATAATTTGTTCATGATTGCGGAAGGGTTTCCCAGTATGGTACAAGAAGAAAGATAGAAGCTGTTGGAAACCGCTTGGAAGATTTGGACTTGGAGGAAGCACTATGAAAGGATTTTTCAGGAAGAAATTGCCGGCGTGCCTGCTGGCCCTGGCGATGATGGCCGGCATGGTCCCCGCCGCCTCGGCGGCATCGGCGGATCTGACCTACGATGTGGATGAGGACAGCTATGTCTGGCTGGACGCGGACGATTTCTGGGATCTCTATGACGATCTGACCGGCGGAGACCTGGAATATGTGGAGTTTACCGACTACGACGATTTCGATGACTATGGCTATTTTGCCTTTGAAGCCTTCGACAACTACAAGGACGAGGCGGATGCCAGCGATCTGGATGAGTTTACCTTCTATTATGAGAACTACAATGACGACGACTACGATTATGACCTGACCACCCTGGAGTTCGTCACCTACGACAACATCGATGACGATACGCTGGACCTTGATGTCAGGCTGTACGGCACCGATGGCTCTGAATATGCCACCGTCCGCATTGAGGTCTATGGCGGCTCCGGCAGCTCCGGTGATGTGAAACTGACGTACACCGTGGATCCTGACGACGAGGTGTCTCTGGATGCCGACGATTTCTGGGACCTCTTTGACGAGGAGTCCCGGGAGGACTTTGAATACCTGGAATTCTACAGCTATGACGACTTCGACGACTACGGCTACTTTGAGGCGGAGGACGAGTACGGCGACTGGGCGGAGCTGACGGATTCCACCCTGGACGACGGCCGCTACTATTACGACTGGTATGATACCAGCACCAGCTACGACTACGGCCTGGACAACATGACTTTTGTGGCCGACTGGAACGCGGACGAGGACACCCTGGAATTCCCCTTCACCATGTATGGTCACGATGACGACGAGGTGGACGGCGTCCTCTACATCGAGGTCGGCAGCGGCACCGGCACCAGCCAGGGTGACATCACCTATCAGGTGGACCCGGATGACGAGGTGACGGTGGACGCGGAGGATTTCTACGACCTGTTCTGGGATGAGTCCGACGATGACGAGCTGGAATACATCGAGTTCACCAGCTATGACGACTTTGACGACTACGGCTGGTTCGAGGCCGACGGCTATGACTATGACGACTATGTCCGGGGACTGGAGCTCAATGAGAGCGACCTGGACGACGCGGCGTTCTATTACGACGAGGACGACGTCTGGGACGACTACGAGTTCGAGCTGGACACCCTCACCTTCTGCGCGGACCGGAACGCCGACGAGGATGAACTGACCTTCGATTTCACCATGCACGGCGTGGACGGGGACCGCGTCTACGGCACCCTCTGCATCGAGATCGGCCAGGGCACCGGCACGCAGGTGGACGGCGATATCCTCTATGAGGTGGATCCCGACGACAGTGTGACCTTTGACCGGGACGACTTCTGGGATTTTCTGGACGATGAGACCGGGGACGACCTGGAGTATGTGACCTTTACCGACGCGGAGAACCTGGATGACTGGGGCGAGCTTTACAGCTACAATTACGATGATGACCGGATCTATTTCGACGAGGGGAACCTGGATGACGGCTGGTTCTACTACAACGCCGGCGACCTGGACTCCAGCTCCTATGACGACGACTGCACCCTGGACGACCTGACCTTCGTGGCTGATTCGGACGCGGACGGCAAGGTGGTCTATCTGGACTTCACCGCCCACGGGGAGGACGGCGACCGGGCGAACGGCACCGTGGCCATCGCCATCGGCGACGTGGACGGCGTGACCGCCCAGGGCGGCGACATCCGCTACAACACCACCTACAGCGGCCGGGTGCAGATCAGTGCCAACGACATCGCCCAATTCTTTGAGGAGAGCTATCCCGGCTACACCGTGCAGTACATGGTGCTGGAGGGCCTGCCCGCCTACGGCAGCCTGTACTACAACTACTACGGCACCAGCGACTACGGCACGTCCAGCAGTATGCGGATGACCGAGGCCCTGTGCGAGGAGATCGACTTCTACTTCAATCCCTCCAGCAGCCAGTACGCCATGACGGAGCTGACCTACGTGCCCAGCGGCGTCAACTACTGCGGCCAGATCCCCTTCACCGCCTACGGCACCGGCAGCCGGTCCGTGTCCGGCACCATCCTCATCAGCGTCAACCTGGATGAGGTGCCCGACATCTACGGCCCCACCCCGGTGAACACGTCCGTCACCTTCCCCGCCGCCTCCATCTACACGGCGGTGTCCCAGGCCAGCGGCCTTGGCCTTGCCGGCATCCAGCTGTTGGAGCTGCCGGAGGCCAGCGTGGGCACCATCTATGTGGGCAGCGGCACCGCCACCCGGGCCAACACCTCCACGGTGTACGGCTATTCCAGCGGCAGCCAGCGGATCAGCCAGCTGCGGTTCGTGCCCGCCAGCGGGTTCACCGGGTCGGTGGAGATCCCCTATGTGGCCTGCAACAGCAGCGGTGTGCCCTTTGCCAGCGGCAAGCTGTGCCTGGGCGTGGTTCGGGAGATGGAGGACTACTCCGATATCGATTCCTCCACCTGGTGCTACAAGTACGTGCTGGAGCTCAGCGACGCCGGCGTCATCTCCGGCTACAGCGACGGCACCTTCCGCCCCAGCGACACGGTGACCTACGGCGCGGCGCTGAAGCTGATCATGCTGGCCGCCGGCTATGACGAGCAGGAGCCCGTGGGCTCCAACGTGTTCAGCGGCTATCTGGCCCGGGCCCAGAAGGACGGGCTGGTGTCCGGCAGCGTGGATCTCACCGAGCCCATCACCCGCCTGGCGGTGGCCCAGATCGCGGCCAAGGCCATGGGCCTGAGCATCACGAACCTCTCCAGCGTCCAGCCCTTCACCGACACCACGGACCCCTATGTCCGGGCGCTGAACGCCGCCGGGATCGTGGGCGGCTACTTTGAAAACGGCACCAGCACCTACAAGCCCTACAACACCCTGACCCGGGGCGCCATGTCCGCCATCGTCTGGCGGATGGAGCAGTACGGTTGACCTGCAAAATAGGACAAAACCAGCGGACCGCCCATGGCGGTCCGCTGGTTTTTTGCGGAAGGGAGGGCGCTGTCACAGCCCCAGCAGCTGCTTTTTCTTGGCGTCGTACTCCTCCTGGGAGATGGCGCCCATGTCCAGGAGCTCCTTGAACTTCTTCAGCTCGTCGGCGGCGGAGGGAGCGGCGGTCTGCTGGATGACCGTGGTTGTCTGGGGAGTGCTCCTCTGCTTCTTGATAGCGTCGATCCGGTCCTTGATGTAGTCGGCGATCTCTGCCATCTGGGCATTCAGAGAGTCCTTGCTGAAGGTGAAGGAGTTTTCACTCCAGAAATTGCTGCCTTTCTTGTTCATCATGCCGGAGGCAGTCTCCAGCTGGAGATACCCGACGGTGATGCCGGTGCCGTTTCGCTTGAACTGGACGCCGATACAGTCTGAGTAGTAGATCGTTTTCTCTCCGTCCGTCATGTTCCCTGTCATAAAGGAACCGATGGTGGCCCGGGAAGTAATGACGCACTTGTCCTCATAGACATCCAGCGTTTTCCCGCAGTAGCCGTCCACATGGTAAACGGGGCGGGGGCCGCCGGCGTTCCGCAGGGCGCTTGCGAGCAGGTCCATCACCTTCATTACGTTGGCCTTGTTCTTTCCGTTGTCGGTCAGCGCAGGAACGGCCAGTTCGGAATACACCCATACATCGCAGGAGTCAGCGCCGCCGGGCGTCACCTTGATCGAGATATTTTCGCCAAATCCTCGCATGGAGACGCCGGTTTTTGCCTCGATAGTCTTTGCTTTGTCGTCCTGGCTCTTAATGGAAAAACCGTTTTTCTTCTCCAGAACGGAGAGCAGTGCGGTGTACGCGGAATCAGCGGAGCAGTCAAAGCCACTTCTGTCCTCAGCTTTTGTTGCCAAAATCATCAGCCCTTTCTTGAATTAAACATTCAGATTACCTGTATTTTCTCCATTATACAAGAATAAAAGGGAAATACAATATGCTGGCTGCATAGTGGTTTCCTGCGGAAACAGCATATGAAAATTGCAAAAAGCACCGCCCGGCGCGTCAGCGCCGGGCGGTGCCATTTTTACACTCATAAAGCCGGTAAAGCCGGAAAATTTACACGGACAGGGACTCGGCCAGCTCCAATCCGGGGTTGTGCTTCGTCAGGAAGCCCACGCTCCACTCGCCGCCGAAGGCCACCAGCAGGCGGCCCTTGAAGTCCTCCAGAATGGCGGAGCCGGTGCATAGCACCAGGTCCTCCGGCTTGCAGGGGCAGCTGGTGATGATCCGCAGGTGCTCGTAGGGCAGGCCCTCCATGTACAGCTCCACGCCGTACTCGCTGCGCATCCGGTACTGGAACACGTCAAACTGCAGGGTGCCCACCACGCCCACGATGACCTCCTCCAGGCCGGCGCCGGGCAGCTTGAAGATCTGGATGGCGCCCTCCTGGGCGATCTGCTCCGTGCCCTTGATGAACTGCTTGCGCTTCATGGTGTCCTTGGGGGACACCCGCATGAAGTGCTCCGGTTCGAAGGTGGGGATGCCGGAGAATTTGAACTTCTTCCCCGGCACGGTGACGGTGTCGCCGATGGAGAAGATGCCCGGGTCGAACACGCCGATGATGTCCCCGGCGTAGGCCTCGTCGATGATCTCCCGCTCCGCGGCCATCATCTGCTGGGGCTGGGAGAGCCGGAGCTTCTTGCTGCCCTGGACATGGTAGTATTCCCTGTCCCGCTCGAATTTGCCGGAGCAGATGCGCATGAAGGCCAGCCGGTCCCGGTGGGCCTTGTTCATGTTGGCCTGGATCTTGAACACGAAGGCGGAGAAGTCCTCGCTGAACACGTCAATCTCCCCCTGGTCGGACACCCGGGGCAGGGGCGGCGTGGTCATGCGGAGGAATTCCTCCAAAAAGGGCTCCACGCCGAAGGTGGTGAGGGCGGAGCCGAAGAACACGGGAGACAATGTGCCGTTCCGGACGGCCTCCAGGTCGAACTCCCGGCCGGCCCCCAGCAGCTCCACCTCCTCCCGGAGGGCGGCGGCCTTCTTCTCGCCGATCATGTCCTCCAGGGCGGGATCGTCCAGGGCCACCTCGGCGGAGCTGACCTTCTTGCCCCGCTCCTCCGCCTGGAAGAACAGGATCCTCTGCTTTTCCCGGTCGTAGACGCCCTGGAACTCCTTGCCGGAGCCGATGGGCCAGTTGACGGCGTAGGTGTCGATGCCCAGCTCCCGCTCCACCTCCTCGCACAGCTCCAGCGGGTCCCGGGTCTCCCGGTCCATCTTGTTGATGAAGGTGAAGATGGGGATGTGCCGCAGGGCGCAGACCTTGAACAGTTTTCGCGTCTGGGGCTCCACGCCCTTGGCGCCGTCGATGACCATGACGGCGGAGTCCGCGGCCATCAGGGTGCGGTAGGTGTCCTCGGAGAAATCCTGGTGGCCGGGGGTGTCCAGGATGTTGATGCAGAAGCCGCTGTGCTGGAACTGCATGACCGAGGAGGTAACGGAGATGCCTCTCTGCTTCTCGATCTCCATCCAGTCTGAGGTGGCGGCCTTGGCCCGCTTGCCCTTGACCTCCCCCGCCTGGGCGATGGCCCCGCCGTACAGCAGGAACTTCTCCGTCAGCGTGGTCTTGCCGGCGTCCGGATGGGAGATGATGGCGAAGGTCCTTCGCCGGGAGATTTCTTCTTTTAAGGTTGGCATGAACAGTCCTCCAAAGAGATCACAAAGTATAAGCCGCCATTTGGCACCAGGACGGTGAAAAACGGCCAGGAAAATGCTCCCGCCGTGTACAGTCTCGATCAATGTACCATATTTTGCGCGGTTTTGCAAGATTTCCCCGCTGTTTGGGCAAAAAAAGAGGCCCCCTGTTTTGGGGAGCACAACAAACGGGGACCGGCGTCAGCCGGTCCCCGTATTGGACATGCCCAAATGGGCGCCGCTCATTTCTTCCGGGGCGGGATATGGACCGCCCGGCCCAGGGCGTCCAGGGCGCACTCCCGCATGGTCTCGGTGACCGTGGGGTGGGAGTGGATGGTGTTCACCAGCTCATCCAGCGTCAGCTCACCGCCGATGGCCAGTGCCCCTTCGCAGATCAGGTCCGTGGCCCGGGGGCCGATGATGTGCATCCCCAGCACCTCGCCGTACTCCTTCCCGGCCAGGATCTTCACCAGCCCCTCTCCTCCGTTCAGGATCAGGGCCTTGCCGTTGGCGCTCATGGGGAACTTGCCCACCACATAGTCGATGCCCTGTGCCTTGGCCTGCTCCTCCGTGAGGCCCACGGAGGCGGCCTCCGGCTCGATGTACACGCAGGTGGGGTTGGTGGACTCGTCGTAGTGGGCCTCCACGCCGCAGATGTTCTCCGCGGCCACCTCGCCCATGGCGGAGGCGGTGTGGGCCAGCTGGGCGTAGCCCTTCACGCAGTCGCCGATGGCGTACACGCCGGGCACATTCGTCTCCATCTTGTCATTGACCAGGATGCGGCCGCGGTCATTGTTCAGGCCGGCAGCCTCCAGGTTCAGGCTGGCGGTATTGGCCTTTCGGCCGATGGCCACCAGGACCTTCTCCGCCTCAAAGCAGACGGTCTCGCCGGCCTTGTTCCGGCAAGTGACCTTAGCGCCCACGGGGGACGCCTCCACCGCCTGTACCGGGCATTCCAGATGGAACTCCATGCCCATCTTCTTCATGTGGGCCACGCCGATCTTGGTCAGGTCGCCGTCCAGCATGGGCAGCATATGGTCCAGGGCCTCCACCACGGTGATCTTGGTGCCGAAGGCCGCGTAGGCGCAGGCCA
>DWZJ01000090.1 GCA_019118245.1 Candidatus Oscillibacter excrementigallinarum | reverse complement strand
CAAAAAAGTTACAAAAAAGCCGTGAAACTCAACATTTCACGGCTTTTTGTGGTGGACTCGAAGGGATTCGAACCCTCGACCTCTCGGATGCGAACCGAACGCTCTCCCAACTGAGCTACGAGCCCGTCTTTATTTAGTTTGCATAAATTTTTCTTATTTGGATTGTGCGATTTGCTGGAACACCTGGGCCTGCGTTATGTTGCCTTTGCTCTCCCAGCTGAGCTACGAGCCCATATCCCGCTTTGCAGCGGCAAATGATATTATACCATAATTTCCTCCGTTGTAAAGACTATTTTTTTCGAGTTTGCGAAAATTTTTTGTTGCCAATTCGCAGAGGATATAGTAAAATAAATAAGCTATCGTCCTCCGCGTGCAGCTGCGGAGCCGGTCTCGCGCAATGGATGCCCGTGAACCATGTCAGGCGGGGAACCGAGCAGCATTCAGCGGGATTTTCCATGTGCCGCGAGGGTGCCGGTTCCGCAGCTGCATACGGAGGACGATTTTTGCTGCGCATCGCAAGTCACGCGGATGCGCCTGTGGGCGCGGCGTGCCGCGCAGGAAGTCCCGCTTGGAGGTGGTCCCTTGTATCAGGCCCTGTACCGCAAATGGCGGCCCAAGACGTTCTCGGACGTCATCGGCCAGTCCCACATCACCCAGACCCTGCAAAAACAGGTGGCGGAGGGCCGCACCTCCCACGCGTACCTCTTCACCGGCACCCGGGGCACCGGCAAGACCACCTGCGCCAAGATCCTGGCCAAGGCCGTCAACTGCGAGCACCCGGTGGACGGCGACCCCTGCTGCCAGTGCCCGTCCTGTTTGGGCATCGAGAACGGCAGCTTTCTGGACGTGCTGGAGCTGGACGCCGCCTCCAACAACGGCGTGGACCAGGTCCGGGCCCTGCGGGACGAGGCCATCTACTCCCCCGCCAATGTGAAGAAGCGGGTATACATCGTGGACGAGGTCCATATGCTGTCCACGGCGGCCTTCAACGCCCTGCTGAAGATCCTGGAGGAGCCGCCGGAGCATCTGATGTTCATCCTGGCGACGACGGAGCTCCACAAGGTGCCCGCCACCATCCTGTCCCGGTGCCAGCGGTTCTCCTTCAAGCGCATCACGCCCCAGGACATCGCGGCGCGGCTGCTGTATGTGGCCGGGCAGGAGGGCATCGGCCTGACGGAGGACGGCGCGGAGCTGCTGAGCCGCCTGGCGGACGGCGCCCTGCGGGACGGCCTGAGCCTGCTGGACCAGTGCGCCGCCGTGGGCGGCACCGTGGACAGCCGGGCCGTGCTGGAGGCGCTGGGCCTGGCGGGCAATCTCCAGACCGCAAGGCTGATGGAGCAGATCCTGGCCCGGGACGCCAAGGCGGCGCTGCTGCAGCTGGACCAGCTGTACCAGGGCGGCAAGGACGTGGGCGCGGTGCTGGGGGAGCTCAGCACCCTGGTCCGGGACCTGCTGCTGCGGAAAACGGCGCCGGAGGGGGGCGCGGCCCTGCTCTCCGGCGGATATGACGAGACCACCCTGGACCGGCTGGGCAAAAACGTGTCCGCCACCCGGCTGATCTACCTGGCCACCACGCTGCAGAAGGCTGCGGCGGACCTCTATTACAGCGCGAACCGCCGCACGGACGCGGAGCTGTGTCTGCTGCGGCTGTGCGACGAGTCCCTTTCCGGAGACCTGACGGCCCTGGCCGCCCGGGTGGAGCGGCTGGAGGAGAGCGCCCAGCGGGGGCAGCTGCTCCGGGCCGCCGCCGCGGAGAGCGGCGGCGGGGGAAGGCCCGCGCCAAAGCCGGCGCCGGCCCCGACTCCGGTCCAGGATGCGCCCCCCTGGGAGGCGCCGCCGGCGGAGGAGGAACGTCCGCCCCTGCCCGAGGAGCCGCCGCTGCCGGAGGAGCCGGGCGAGCGGGTATTTGACGTGCCGGCGCCGGCCGCCCCGCCGCCGGTGCGGGCGGAACAGGCCCCGTCCAAGCCCGCCGCCGTGGGCGGCGGATGGTGGCGGGCCCTGGCGGAGGGCTGCAAGGGCCGCCTGCCGCCCATGTACCGGGCCTTTTTGGATATGTGCACCGGCGTGCTGGAGGGAGATCTGCTGACCATCTACGCCCCGGACGACATCACCCGGGGCCGCCTGGACAACGACCGGGTGAAGACGGCCCTGACGGAGGAGGCCGCCGCTGGCGGCGTCACCGTGCGGCTGGCCCTGCAGGTGGGGGAGCCCCCCAGGGCCACGCCCCGGGAAAATCTGCAAAACCTGCTGAAGTTCGGCAGTCAGTTTGACAATATCGAGATCAAGTAAAACAAAGGAGACAGAGTTATGGGTTACAGTGCGCGCCGTGGGTTCACCAACGGCAGTATGAAGATGACCGGCGCCCAGCGCCAGGCGGAGATGCAGGCCCGCATCCAGCAGATGCAGGAGCAGGTCAACGCCGCTCAGGAGGCCGTGGAGGCCCAGGAGTTCACCGCCAGCGTGGGCGGCGGCGTGGTGGAGGCCAAGGTCAACGGCAAGAAGGAAGTCGTGGCCGTGACCATCAAGCCGGAGGCCGTGGACCCGGAGGACGTGGAGATGCTCCAGGACCTGGTGGTGTCCGCCGTCAACGAGGCCCTGCGCCAGGCCGGCGAGGCCATGGACAAGAGCATCGAGCAGGCCACCGGCGGGCTGGATCTGGGGGCGTTCGGGCTGTGATCTCGAGGGGGAGCAGGCTCCCCCTCGACCTCCCCCACCCCCAGTGACGTCGGTCACTGGGGACGCCGCCCAAGGCGGCTGGGTCGAGGGATTTTCGGCAGGCGCATGTCCTGCCGAAAATGATTTGAGTGCTTTGATTTGCCGGAGGCAAATCAACTGGGGAACCCCCGCGGGGGTTCCCCTAGCCCCTTCCCCGGGGCGAATGCGGAAGGTGCCGGGCGGCTGCGGGCCGTCCGGCACCTTCTGCACCTTCTGCATATACCTTTTGCACATCATAAAGCCGCTCCCCTGAAAACCAGGGGAGCGGCTTTTCGCTTCTTTTACAGCTGCTTGACTGTGTAGTACACCGCCAGGGCGAAGACCACGACGGCCAGGACCCACATCGCGTAGTAGGCGATGGCGGCGCTGAACAGGGCGATGGCCAGGCCGACGACGGACAGGCCGCAGGCCAGGTAGACGGGCAGGGGGTCGGCGTCGGCGGTCAGCACCTGGAACCTGCCCAGCTTGCCGCCGTTTTTCTCCGCCTTGTTGGCCAGGACGGCCGCCGCGATCAGCACCACGATATACACCACCGCGGCGATCCGCACATAGGTGCCCAGGGTGAGGCTGTCCAGCCCGCGGCGGCAGACCCACATGGCGATCAGGGAGACGCCCAGCACCGTCAGGGACCAGGAGCACTCCCGGTCGTACAGGTTCCAGAGGATGCCCAGCAGCATGGCCACCGGCACCGCCACGCACAGCAGCGTCAGCGCGGAGTCGTAAAAGGCCTTGATCATCCAGGCGGAGCCGCCCAGGAACACCCCCGCGGCAAACACCGACCAGCCGATCCAGCGGCGCTTCTTCTCCTGCCGCCACACGATGCCCAGGATCAGGCCCGCCACGGCCACCACCGCGCCGGCGCCCATCACATAGGGCAGGGCGTCATCGCAGGCCACCACCTGGTCCGCCGTTCCGTTGACATAAAAACGGCGGATCATCAGCAGGTAGATCTCCGCCACACAGCCGGCCAGGAAACAGATCAAGGCGCTGCGCATGGGCTCGTTTCGCTTCACCGGCTTGGATTTGCTGACAGGATGTTTGGACATATTTGAATAACCTCCAGGGTATTTGTTCGGAAAATAACCGCGGGGAGGGGCGCTCCACCGCCGGCATTCTATGGTAGTATAGCAGATATTTCGCGCTTTTGCAAGGGGCACCCGGCAGACTTTTCCTTTTTTCCGGCTGGGACAGGGGCTGCGGGTTGAGATTTGGCCGGCGGCGTGTTATACTTCTCTATTATGGATTTTTTTCAGAAAAATACTGACGACAAGAGGATTTTGCCTATGAGACGTTTTGGCGCGCTGCTGGCCGCGCTGCTGCTGGCGGGGACACTGGCCGCCTGCGGCGGTCAGGAGGCCCGGGAGATGCAGACCACCCAGATCTTCGCGATGGACACGGTGATGGCCCTGCGGGCCGCCGGCGGGGAGACGGAGGCGGCCCTGCAGGCCGCGGAGGAGGAGATCTACCGGCTGGATGAGGAGCTGTCCCGCACCCGGGAGGACAGCGCCGTCTCCCGGCTGAACAGCGCCCCGGCGGGCACGGCGGCGGACGTGGGGACAGAGCTCTATGACCTGATCGCCCGGGCCCTGGACTTCAGCGCTGCCACGGACGGGGCCTTCGACATCACGCTGGCCCCGGTGTCCTCCGCCTGGGGCTTCACCGAGGACGCCTACCGGGTGCCCGCCCAGACGGAGCTGGACGCCCTGCTGGCCCATGTGGGGGCGGAGCACGTCCACCTGGAGGGGGAGGGCTCCGTGTCCCTGGATGCGGGGACCCGGATCGATCTGGGGGCCATCGCCAAGGGCTATGCCAGCGACCGGATGGCGGAGATCTTCCAGTCCCACGGCGTCACCCACGGCATCGTGGACCTGGGGGGCAACACCTGGGTCTGCGGCGGCAATCTGGAGGGGGAGCCCTGGCAGATCGGCATCCAGGACCCGGCCCGGGAATCCGGCGCGCTGGCGGGTATCCTCCAGGCCACGGACGCCTTTGCCGTTACCTCCGGCGGTTACCAGCGGTACTTTGAGGAGGACGGGGTCACCTACCACCACATCATCGACCCCGCCACCGGCCGCCCGGCGGAGAGCGGCCTCACCTCCGTCACCGTGGTGGCGGACGGCACCGTCGGCAACGGCACCATGTGCGACGCCCTGTCCACCGCCCTGTTCGTCATGGGGGAGGAGCGGGCGCTGGACCTCTGGCGCAGCGGCGTCTATGACTTTGACCTGGTCCTGGTGACCGCGGACGGGCGGCTGCTGGTGACGGACGGCATCGCGGACCGGTTCCAGCCGGACGAGACAGCGGGGTATGCGTATGAAGTCGTCTCCTAAGCTGCGGCCCAACATCTGGGACGGGCTGCTGGCGGCGGTCATGCTGGCGCTGGCGGTGGCCGGCGGCGTCCTGCTCTGGACCGGCGGCGGGGAGACCGGCGATCTCATTGCCGTGGTGTCCGTGGACGGCGCGGAGACGGAGCGGGTGTCCCTGGCGGGCCTGACGGCACCGGAGGAGCGGACCTACACCCACAACGGCTACACCCTCCACGTGACCTTCACGGCGGAGTCCGCCCAGGTGACCGCCTCCGACTGCCCCACCCAGGACTGCGTCCACACCGGGGCCATCACCCGCGGCGGCCAGAGCATCGTGTGCCTGCCGGCCCGGCTGGTCATCCAGCTGGAGGGCGGCGCGGCGGACGACGGCAGCCCGGACCTGGTGATCGGATAAGGAGGCGGCCATGAAACTATCCACGAAACAGCTGACGCTGTGCGCGGTGCTGACGGCCATGGCCCTGGCCCTCAGCTACCTGGAGAACTTCTTCCCCCTGTCCCTGGCCATCCCCATCCCGGGGATCAAGCTGGGCCTTGCCAACATCGTGACGCTGTCCGCCCTGTACGCCCTGGGGCCCGGGCAGGCGCTGCTGATCCTGGCGGCCCGGTGCCTGCTGGGGGCGGTGTTCGCGGGGAATCTGAACGCCCTGATCTTCTCCCTGCTGGGAGGCGTGACGGCCATGCTGGTGATGATCGGCCTGTCCCGGGTGCGGGCCCTCTCGGTCTACGGGGTGTCCGTGGGCGGGGCGGCGGCCCACAGCTGCGGCCAGGTGGCCGCGGCGGTGCTGACCCTGGGCAACACCGCGCCGCTGTACTACCTGCCGGTGCTGCTGGGGGTGTCCCTCTTCACCGGGGCGCTGACGGGGCTCATCACCGCCTGCCTGCTCCGGGCGCTGGGACATACGAAACTCTGGGAGGTATGAGACGATGGACAAGAGGGACCAGAGCAAAAAGGACGAGATCATCCTGCGGCAGCTGGAGGTGATCCGTTCCATGACGGAGCACAATCTCAGCCGCATGGGCACGGATTTCTGGGGCGCGCCGCTGACGGAGAGCAAGTCAGGCACCCCGCCGGAAAAACCGGAGCAAAAGCCCTCCGCCCCTCCGGGGGACAAGACCCCGCCGTCCAACGGCAAGGGGGAGAAGGCCCCTGAGGCGGCGGAACAAAAACCGGAAAACGAAGATCAGGCACCCCCGAAAGAGAAGATCGAGGACCTGCGGAAGGAGCTGGACAGCTACGTGGGCCTCGCCGCCGTGAAGCGGGAGGTGAAGGACCTGATCGACCTGGCCGCGGTGGAGCAGCTGCGGCGGCAGCACGGCCTGCCCACGGCGGACATGAGCCTCCACATGGTGTTCACCGGCAGCCCCGGCACCGGCAAGACCACCATCGCCCGGCTGATGGCCCGGGTCTACCACAGCCTGGGCATTTTGTCCCGGGGCCAGCTGGTGGAGGTGGACCGCAGCGGCCTGGTGGCAGGGTACGTGGGCCAGACCGCCATCAAGACCCGGAAGGTCATCGACTCTGCTTTAGGCGGCGTGCTGTTCATCGACGAGGCCTACGCCCTGAACGGCGGCGGGGCCAACGACTTCGGCCAGGAGGCCATCGACACCCTGCTGAAGGCCATGGAGGACCACCGGGACGACCTGGTGGTGATCGTGGCGGGCTACGACGGGCTGATGGACGCGTTCATCCATTCCAACCCGGGGCTGGAGTCCCGGTTCAACCGCTTCCTCCACTTCGCGGACTACACGGAGGAGGAGCTGCTGGCCATCTTCCGGATGCAGTGCCAAAAGGGGTGCTACGTCCTGGACCCGGCGGCGGAGGAGCCCCTGCGGGCCCTGCTGGCGCAGCGGATGGGGGACGCGGTCTCCTTCGGCAACGCCCGGGGCGTGCGGAACCTGTTCGAGCAGATCCTGGTCCGGCAGGCGGGCCGCCTGGCGGGGCAGGGGAGCAGCGTCACGAAAGAGGACCTGATGCGCATCACGGCGGCGGACGTGGCGGCGGTCTCAAAATCAGAAGAGCCGGAGGCGAACAGAACATGAAGGTCTTGATCCTGCACCCCCACAGCCGCTATGACCGGTATCTGCCGGACATCCCCGCGGCGGGGCGGATGGAGCTGGTATTCACGGACCGGGAGGGCCCGGAGGAGCGGTGGCTGGCGGCGGGCGGCGACGCGGACGCCCTGGTGGCCGCTCCGGTGACGCCGGTGACGGCGGAGCTGATCGCCAGGATGCCCAATTTGAAGCTGATCCACAGCGACGGGATCGGGGTGGACCGCATCGACGTGGAGGCGGCCCGGCGGCGGGGCATCTACGTGTGCAACTGCGCCGGGTGCAACGCCGGGCCCGTGGCGGAGCTGGCGGTGACGCTGATGAGCATGCTGCTCCACCGGACCCTGTGGGGCGACCGGATGGTGCGCTCCGGCCGTCAGCACGAGGCGGTGAACATCCTGGCGGCGGACCCGCCGGAGGACCTGTCCACCAGCCGGGTGGGGCTGGTGGGCTTCGGCGCCATCGGCCAGGCCACGGCGGCCCGTCTGCGGGCCAACGGCAGCCAGGTCTTTTACTACGCCCGCCACCGGCGGGACCCGGAGACGGAGGCCCGGTGCGGCGCATCGTACCTGCCCCTGGCGGAGCTGGCGGAGACGTGCGGCATCATCAGCCTCCACCTGCCCGCCACGACGGAGAGCACCCACCTGATCGACCGGGCGTTTTTCCAGCGGATGAAGCCCGGCGGCTACCTGGTGAACACCGCCCGGGGCGCGGTGATCGACGACGAGGCCCTGTGCGAGGCCATCCGCTCCGGCCGTCTGGCGGGGGCGGCCCTGGACGCCTACGCCCCGGAGCCGGTGGCGGCGGACCATCCCCTGGTGCGGCTGGCGGCGGAGTTCCCGGACCGGCTGGTGCTGTGCCCCCACCAGGGGGGCATCGTCCAGGCGGCCTTCCGGGAGGCGGCCCGGATGGTGTTCGCGGACATTGAACAGCTGATGGACGGCCAGCGGCCGGACCGGATCGTCAACGGCCTGTGAGGGCCTGACGCTGCGAAGCGGTGAGATCGAACGAAGAGAGGAGAGACGGCCATGGAGCTGCCGGAGCATTACCCAGCGGACGTGCTGTTCTTCTTTGACGGACACCCGGCGGAGCTGGCGCTGTATGAGGCGCTGTTCCGCGCCGTGGAGGAGACCTTCCCGGCGGGGCGGGTGAAGGTCCAGAAGACCCAGATCAGCTTTTACGGCCGGCACCTGTTCGCCGCGGCGTCCCTGCCGGTGCGGCGGCGGAAGGACTGGCCCAGGACCTGCCTGGTGGTGACCGCCGGCCTTTCACACCGGCTGGACTCGCCCCGGGTGGCGGCGGCCTCGGAGCCCTATCCCGGCCGCTGGACCCACCACATCCTGGTGACGGAGGAAGACCAGATCGACGAGGAGCTGATGGGATGGCTGCAGGAGGCCTGGGACTTTGCGGAGCGCAAGCGATGAGGTACACACCGGAAGAGCTGGCGGAGGCCCGGCGGTCCATCGACTCCACCCTGTGCAAGTGCGAGAAGGCCATGGAAAAGCTGCGGCCGGGCTCCTCTTCCCACACCCTGACAGTGCGGCGCATCCGGGCCTTTGGGATCGCCCTGGAACTGATCGACCGGGAGATAGAGCGGGGCGCCGGCCCCGACGAGGAGGTGTGCCCATGAGCCGCTACCCCTATGGCTACTGCGGGATGCCCTGCGCCCTGTGCACCCGCTACCGGACGGCGGGGGACAGCCGGTGCCCCGGCTGCTCCTGCGACGGATACTATACCGAGCCCTGCAAGGTCCACCGCTGCGTCCGGGAAAAGGGTCTGGACCACTGCGGCGCGTGCGGGGACTTCCCCTGCCCCAAGCTGGGGAAGATGGGGGACTTCCGGGACCTGAACACGGGCCGCGTGAAGGAGCGGACCTGCCGGGCCGTGGCGGCCGCGGGACTGTCCGCCTGGCTGGCGGAATATGAGGAGAAGGCGGACCTGCTGACCGTGGCCCTGGAGCGGTACAACAACGGCCGGATGAAGCGGTATCTCTGCGAGCTGTTCCTCCAGCGGGACCTGGAGACGCTGCGGCAGATCATGGCCCGGGCGGAGTCGCTGGAGGAGCCGGACCCCAAGGCCCGGGGCCGGGCCTTCCAGGCATTGGTCCGGGAGCTGCCGGACCCGTAAATACAGGAAGCGCACAAAAAAACCACCGGAGCATCCGCTCCGGTGGTTTTGCATTTTATTCCAGCTCGAAGGCACCGGTGTACAGCTGATAGTACAGACCGTGCTGGCGGATCAGATCGTCGTGGTCGCCCCGCTCCACGATCCGGCCGTGGTCCAGCACCATGATGGCGTTGGAGTTGCGGACGGTGGAGAGCCGGTGGGCGATGACGAACACCGTCCGGCCGTACATCAGGGAGTCCATGCCCTGCTGGACGATGGCCTCGGTCCGGGTGTCGATGGAGGAGGTGGCCTCGTCCAGGATCATCACCGGCGGGTCGGCCACGGCCGCCCGGGCGATGGCCAGCAGCTGCCGCTGGCCCTGGGACAGGTTGGCGCCGTTGCCGGTGAGCATGGTGTCATACCCCTGGGGCAGGCGGCGGATGAAGTCGTCGGCGTTGGCCAGGGCGGCGGCCGCCTCCACCTCCTCGTCCGTGGCGTCCAGGTTGCCGTAGCGGATGTTCTCCCGGACGGTGCCGGTGAAGAGGTTGGTGTCCTGCAGCACGATGCCCAGGGACCGCCGCAGGTCCGGCTTGCGGATGTTGTTGATGGAGATGCCGTCGTAGCGGATCTTGCCGTCGGCGATGTCGTAGAACCGGTTGATCAGGTTGGTGATGGTGGTCTTGCCGGCGCCGGTGGCGCCCACGAAGGCCAGCTTCTGGCCGGGCTTGGCGAAGAGGCTGATGTCGTGGAGGATGGTCTTGCCCTCCTCATAGGCGAAGTCCACATGGTCGAACCGCACGTCGCCGGAGAGCTTGATGAGGTAGTAGTCCTCGCCGGCCACGTTCCGCACCGGCCCCAGGATGGGCCGGTAGAGCACAGAGCCGTCCTTTTCCGGAGGATACTTCCAGGCCCAGAGCTGGTCGGGACCCGCGGCCTCCCTCAGCTCGGTGATGGTACCGTCCTCGTCCTTGCGCACAGGCACCATGGTGATGCCGGTGTTGTGGGGGACCTTCCAGGCCCACAGGTTGGTGCGCTTCTTGGACTCCTCCAGCTGATGGCCGTCCTTGTCGTAGGCCACGTTTACCAGCGTCACGGTGCCGTGGTCCTCCTCGGGCTCCTCATCCATGAGGTTGAAGATGCGCTCCGCGCCGGCCAGGGCCATGATGATGGAGTTGAACTGCTGGGAGATCTGGTTGATGGGGTTGGAGAAGCTCTTGGACAGCTGCAGGAAGGCGGCGATGACGCCCAGGGTGATGGTGGTGTCCACGCCGCTCAGGGCCAGGGCGCCGCCCACCATGGCCACGATCACATACTGCACGTTGCCGATGTTCACCATGATGGGCATCAGGATGCTGGCGTAGGTGTGGGCCTTGTCGGCGCTGTGGAACATGTCGTCATTGACGCGGTCGAAGCCATCCTGGGCCTCCTGCTCGTGGCAGAAGACCTTGACCACCTTCTGGCCGTTGATCATCTCCTCGATATAGCCGTTCAGGGCGCCCAGGGTGCCCTGCTGGCGGAGAAAGTAGCGGCTGCTGCGGCCCGCCAGGAAACGGGTCACCACCAGGGCGAAGCAGACGCACACCAGCACCACCACGGTCAGCAGGGCGTTGGTGAACAGCATCCCCAGGAAGGTGACCAGGATGGTCATGCTGGAGTTGATGACCTGGGGGATGCTCTGGGCGAACATCTGGCGCAGGGTGTCCACGTCGTTGGTGTAGACGCTCATCACGTCGCCGTGGGCGTGGGTGTCGAAATACTTGATGGGCAGGGTCTGCATATGGCTGAACAGGTCGTCCCGGATGGTCTTCTGCACGCCCTGGGACACCACGATCATGTTCCGGTTATAGGCATACGCGCACAGGGCGCCCACCAGGAACAGGCAGCCCATCATCACCAGGGCCCGCACCAGGCCGGAGAAGTCCGGGTCCGCCGCCCCCAGCAGGGGGGTGATATAGTCGTCGATCAGGCTGCCCAGGAACAGCGAGCCCGCCACGTTGGCGATGGCGCTGACCAGGATGCACACCAGGACGATGGTGAAGCGGGCCTTATACTCCCGCTTGATATAGCCCATCAGGCGGCCGATGATGTGCCGGCGCTGACCGGGGACTCTGTTTCCGTTGTGGATCTGCTTACTGCTCATCGTCACTGCCTCCCTTCACCTGGGACTCATAGGTCTCACGGTAGATATCACAGGTTTTCAGAAGCTCCTCATGGGTGCCCATGGCCACGATGGCGCCGCCGTCCATCACCAGGATCTTGTCGGCGTCCTCGATGGAGGACACCCGCTGGGTGATGATGAACTTGGTGGTGTCCGGGATCTCCTCCAGGAACGCCTTGCGGATCAGGGCGTCGGTCTTGGTGTCCACGGCGCTGGTGGAGTCATCCAGGATCAGGATCTTGGGGTGCTTCAGCAGGGCCCGGGCGATGCAAAGCCGCTGCTTCTGGCCGCCGGAGACGTTGGAGCCGCCCTGCTCGATATAGGTGTCGTACTTGTCGGGGAACTCCTGGATGAAGGGGTCCGCCTGGGCCAGCTTGCACATCCGGACCATCTCCTCGTCGGTGGCGTCCTTCTTGCCCCAGCGGAGGTTTTCCTTGATGGTGCCGGAGAACAGCACGTTCTTCTGCAGCACCATGGCCACCTGATCCCGCAGGGCGTCCATGTCGTAGTCCCGGACGTCCACGCCGCCCACCAGGACGCGGCCCTCGGTGGCGTCGTACAGCCGGGGGATCAGCTGGACCAGGGTGGTCTTGGAGGTGCCGGTGCCGCCCAGGATGCCCACGGTCTCGCCGGACTTCACCGTGAGATTCACGTTTTTCAGGCACTCCTTATTGGGGTCCTTGGCATAGGAGAAGCTGACGTTCTCAAACACCACGGAGCCGTCCTTGACCTCCTCGATGGGGTGGTCGTTGTTCTTCAGGTCGCTCTCCTCGTTGAGGATCTCGGTGATCCGCTCCGCGGAGGCCCGGGCCATGATGATCATGGTCAGCACCATGGAGAGCATCATCAGGCTCATCAGCATCATCATGATGTAGCTGAACATACTGGTCAGCTGGCCGGTGGTCATCTCGCCGCCCACGATCAGATTGGCGCCGATCCAGGACACGGAGATCATGCAGGCGTACACGCAGATCTGCATCAACGGCATATTGAAGGCCAGGATGCGCTCTGCCTTGGAGAAGTCCATGTAGATCTCCTGGGAGACCTTGCCGAACTTCTCGACCTCATGGTCCTCCCGGACGAAGGACTTCACCACCCGGATGCCCAGCAGATTCTCCTGCACCACGTTGTTCAGGTGGTCGTACCGCTTAAAGACCCGCTCAAAAATCGGGTGGGCCTTGGTCATGATGAGCACCAGGCCCACGCCCAGGATGGGGATGATCACCAGGAAGATCAGCGCCAGCCGGGGATTGATGCGCAGGGTCAGCACCCAGGCGCAGATCAGCATGATGGGGGACCGGACCGCGATGCGGATGATCATCATGAAGGCCATCATCACGTTGGTCACGTCCGTGGTCAGACGGGTGATGATGCCGCTGGTGGAGAACTTATCGATGTTGGCGAAGGAGAACTTCTGGACGTTTTTGTACATCTCCCGCCGCAGGTTCCGGGCAAAGCCCGTGGACGCCTTGGCGCCGAACCGGCCGGACAGGCCGCCGCAGATCAGCGCCAGAATGGCCATGCCCACCACGGTGAGGCCGTAGCGGATGATATGGTCCATGCTGCCCGCCCGGACGCCCTCGTCCAGCAGGCGGCCGGTCATCAGGGGGATCAGGACGTCGAACGCCACCTCGCCGATGACAAAAATGGGCGTCAGGATCGTTGCTGGCCAGAATTCCTGGATACAGCTGGCCAGACTGCGTTTTTTCTTCATATACATACCTCCTTGTGTCATTCCAGTCCGCCGCTGGAAACGGATCCCTCCGGTCCCCGGGCGGCGGGTTCCCGCAGCAGATTGCGCTTGAGCTTCTCGGCAGTGGCCAGGAACTGGTCGATCTCCTCAGGAGAGAGCCCCCGGGTGAGGACCGCCTCCGTGGCGGCGATGCGCCGCTCCGCCTCGTCATTCAGCGCCTGGGCCCGCGCCGTCGCGGTGATGCGCTTCATCCGGGCGTCTTTTTCGCCCATGGACCGCAGGACCAGTCCTTCGTCCTCCAGCCGCTTCAACAGCCGGGAGGCCGTGGAGCTGCGGATGCAGAAGACCTGCTCCAGGTCCTTCTGATAGATCTTCTGCTCCTTATTGTGGCAGAGATAGCCGATCAGAACGCCTTCGATCTCTGTCAGCATCCCCTGGGGATGCTCCGCCGTGCTCATCAATCGCCGCCGCAGAAGATTGGACAGGGCCTTGATCTCAAAGCCCACATACCGTTCATGCTGCATGGGAACACCTCTTTCCAGCTTAACAAAGCATTATTTTAGTTAGCGAACTAGGAAATGTCAATGAGAAATGTATACAAATTTGTCAGCCGCCTCTCCAGCGAATTTGATGGGAGCTTTCTGGCGAAAAAAACCTCCCGCCAGCTTTGCCGGCGGAAGGCCTTGCACGTTTCAACTCCGGCCCCGGGGCCGGTCCGGCAGGAAGCAGAGATGGCCCGCCGCCCGGCTGGCGTTCAGGTCGATGAGCCGCTGGTTGGCGCTGCCCCGGAACCGGAGGGTCAGGTCCTTCAGCTCCTCCACGAATCGGCCGTCCACCAGCACGTCCAGCAGGGACAGCAGCTCATCCGTCACCTCGCACCGGGGATGGGTGCCGTCGGTGGTCAGCTCCTCATAGGTGAAGCCGGAGAAGCACCAGATGGTCTTGTCCGGATACGTCCGCCGCACCCGCCGGAGGAAGGGCGCCAGCGCCCGCTGGTTCTCCGGCTCGAAGGGCTCGCCCCCCAGCACGGTGAGCCCGTTGATGTAGCTGGGGGAGAGGAGGGAGAGCAGATGGTCCTCCGTCTCCGCCGTAAAGGGCTGGCCATAGGTGAAATCCCAGGTCTGGGGCTGGAAGCAGCCCTTGCAGCGGTTGGTGCAGCCGGAGACGAACAGGGTGACCCGCACCCCCTCGCCATTGGCGATGTCGCAGTTTTTGATCTCACCGTAGTACATGGATGAACCTCCCGCTGTCCCCCCAAATGGGCGCCCGCAGGCGCCCATTTGAGTTTGATCGTTTTTCCCAAGGACATGCGCCTTGGGAAAAACACCTCTCAGTTTGTAAGTGTGCGAGCGCAGCGAGTGCGCGCACAAACTGGAATCCCCTCGTTCAAAAGGCTCGCCTTTTGAACGAAATGGACGACATGCGCCTCGGGAAAAACACCTCTCGGCCTGCAAGTGTGCGAGCGCAGCGAGTGCGCGCGGCAGGCCGCATCCCTTCCCCGAAAGGCAACGCCTTTCGGGGAAGATCCGCCCGCTCCGTGAGCGGGCGAGGGGGGTATCGCAAGGGCTGTGCCGCGCAGCGGTGCGGCCCTTGCGTATCTAGGGGGGACGCAGTCCCCCCCTAGAGCATTTATAAGTGTAGGACGCGGTCCCGGATCTCCTGGGTCCGGCCCTGGTTCCAGAACTGGGTCCCGATGTAGCCGCAGGTCCGGCGGGCCACGTTCATCTTGTCCTGGTCCGTGTTGCCGCACTGGGGGCACTTCCAGATCAGCTTGCCGTTCTCCTCCACGATCTGGATCTCACCGTCCCAGCCGCACACCTGGCAGTAGTCGGACTTGGTGTTCAGCTCCGCATAGATGATGTTGTCGTAGATGAACTTCATCACCTGCAGCACCGCCTCCAGGTTGTTCTGCATATCCGGCACCTCCACATAGCTGATGGCGCCGCCGGGGGACAGGGCCTGGAACTGGGCCTCGAACTTCAGCTTGTCGAAGGCGTTGATGTCCTCCGTCACGTGGACGTGGTAGCTGTTGGTGATGTAGCTCTTGTCGGTGACGCCCTCGATGATGCCGAACCGGCGCTGGAGGCTCTTGGCGAACTTGTAGGTGGTGGACTCCAGCGGCGTGCCGTACAGGGAGAAGTCGATGTCGCTCTCCTCCTTCCACTTCCTGCAGGCGTCGTTCATGTGCTGCATCACCTGCAGGGCGAAGGGGGTGGCGGAGGGGTCCGTGTGGCTCTTGCCGGTCATGTACTTCACGCACTCATAGAGGCCGGCGTAGCCCAGGGAGATGGTGGAGTAGCCGTGGTAGAGCAGCTCGTCGATGGTCTCGCCCTTTTTCAGACGGGCGCAGGCGCCGTACTGCCACAGGATGGGGGCCACGTCGGAGAGGGTGCCCTTCAGCCGGTTGTGGCGGCACATGAGGGCCCGGTGGCACAGCTCCAGCCGCTCGTCGAAAATCTTCCAGAACTTGTCCAGGTCGCCGCCGGAGGACAGGGCCACGTCGGGGAGGTTGATGGTCACCACGCCCTGGTTGAACCGGCCGTAATACTTGTGCTTGCCGGGCTCGTAGTTGCCGGCGTTTGCGATGTTGCCGATGCCGGCGTCGGTGAAGCGGTCCGGCGTCAGGAAGGAGCGGCAGCCCATGCAGGTGTACACGTCGCCCTTCAGCTCCAGCATCTTCTTGGCGGAGATGTAGTCCGGCACCATCCGGCGGGCAGTGCACTTGGCCGCCAGCTTGGTGAGATAGTAATAGGGGGAGTCCTCGTGGACATTGTCCTCCTCCAGCACGTAGATGAGCTTGGGGAAGGCGGGGGTGATCCACACGCCCTTCTCGTTCTTCACGCCCTGGTAGCGCTGCTCCAGGGTCTCCTCGATGATGAGGGCCAGGTCCTTCTTCTCCTGCTCGTTCTTGGCCTCCCCCAGGTACATGAACACTGTCACGAAGGGGGCCTGGCCGTTGGTGGTCAGCAGGGTCAGCACCTGGTACTGGATGGTCTGGACGCCCCGGCGGACCTCGTCCCGCAGGCGGGCCTCCACCAGCTCCTCGAGCTTCTCCCGGGTGGGCTGGATGCCCAGGGTCTCCATCTCCTGCTCCACGATGCCGCGAATTTTTTTGCGGCTCACGTCCACGAAGGGGGCCAGGTGGGCCAGGGAGATGGACTGGCCGCCGTACTGGTTGGAGGCCACCTGGGCGATGATCTGGGTGGCGATGTTGCAGGCGGTGGAGAAGCTGTGGGGCCGCTCGATCAGGGTGTCCGTGATGACGGTGCCGTTCTGCAGCATATCCTCCAGATTCACCAGGTCGCAGTTGTGCATGTGCTGGGCGTAGTAGTCGGAGTCATGGAAGTGGATGATGCCCTCCCGGTGGGCCTCCACGATGTCGGCGGGCAGCAGCAGCCGCTCGCTCAGGTCCCGGGAGACCTCGCCGGCCATGTAGTCCCGCTGGGTGGAGTTCACCACCGGGTTCTTGTTGGAGTTCTCCTGCTTGGCCTCCTCGTTGCAGCACTCGATGAGGCTGAGGATCTTCTCATCGGTGGTGTTGCTCTTGCGGACCAGGGAGCGGACATAGCGGTAGGTGATGTAGTTCTTGGCCACCTCATAGGCCCCGTGGGCCATGATCTGGGACTCCACCAGGTCCTGGATCTCCTCCACGGACGGGGAGCGATTCATCTTCTGGCAGCTGAGCTCCACGGACTCCGCGATCCGCTGGATCTGGACCGGGGTCATCCGGGCGTCCTCCTCGATGGTGTTGTTGGCCTTGGTGATGGCGGCGATGATCTTCGTGATGTCGAAGATGACCTCCGTGCCGTTCCGCTTCATGACTTTCATGGGACTCTCCCTCTCTCGTATGATCAAATTCAAATGCAATATATCTAGTGAGCATGGATATCATACCACACTAGATATGGGATTGAAAGTTGCATTTGCCATAGCGTCTCCCAAAATTCGGGGGGAAAATTTGTGCGTTCCGGAGAAAAGCGTGTTCCGCGGAAAAAATCGCCCCGCACGGCGCCGTGCGGGGCGGTCGGGAGCTGCAAATGGTCAGTCCAGCTCCGTGTATTTGGCGGCATTCCCCCGGGCTTTTTCCACCGGGTACTTGGCCGTGTTTTTGTCCACCTTTTCGTTCAGGATCTCATCCAGGTCCAAGCCGCACACGTCGGCCATCAGGACGCAGTAGCTCAGCACGTCCGCCAGCTCCTCCCGGATGCGGTCCAGCTTGTCCCGGCACGCCAGGTCCGTGCCGCTCCACTGGAACACCTCCAGCAGCTCCGCCGCCTCCAGGGACAGGGAGATGGCCAGGTCCTTGGGGGTGTGGAACTGCCGCCAGTCCCGGTCGTCCCGGAACTGGATCACCCGCCGGATCGTCTCATCCCGCAGCATGGCTGTCAACTCCTTCCATGAAAATCGTCACTCCGCCCGGACGGCCCACCGCAGCTTGGTGGAGTGGGCCCTGGGATTCCGGCGGCACTCCTGGGGAGAGGGCCGGGTGACCTCCTGGGCGATACCGCTGTACAGCCCGTCCCGGTACTGCTGGCGGAAGGCCTGCTTCACCAGACGGTCCTCCCCGGAGTGGAAGGTGAGGATGGCAGCCCGCCCGCCGGGCTTCAGCACGTGGGGCAGCTTGTCCAGAAAGGCGTACAGCACCTCGAACTCGCTGTTCACGTCGATCCGCAATGCCTGGAACGTCCGCTGGCAGGACTTCTTCACCGCCTCCTTCCGCTCCCCGGCGGGAAGGAAGGACAGCGCCCCCTCGATGAGGGCGTACAGCTGCCGGGTGGTGTCCACGGTGCTGCCCCGGCGGAACACCTGGCAGACGGCCCTGGCGATGCGGTCCGCGTAGGGCTCGTCGGAATTCTCCACCAGCAGGTCCTCCAGCTCCTCCTGGGTAAGCTGCCGCAGCCGCTCCGCCGCCGTGACGCCGGAGGTGGGGTCCAGCCGCAGGTCCAGGGGGCCGTCCTGCTTGAAGGTGAAGCCCCGGGCCGGGTCGTCGATCTGCATGGAGGAGACGCCCAGATCCGCCAGCACGAAGTCGAAGAGCACACCGGGGGCCACCTGGTCCACATGGGCGAAGTTCCTGTGCTGGATGGTGAGGATCTCCGGCCCGTAGCCCGCCGCCGCCAGCCGGGCCCGGGTCTTTTCCATCTCGATGGGGTCCACGTCCGTGGCGTACAGGTGCCCCTGGCCCTGGAGCTGCTCCAGCATCTTCCGGGTGTGGCCGCCGTAGCCCAGGGTGGCGTCGTAGCCGGTCTGGCCCGGCCGGATCTGGAGGACGTCCAAAATCTCGTCCACCATGATGGGGATGTGCATCCCCGCCGGGGTCTTGCCGCTTGCGATGATCTTCTCCACATCGGAGCGGTACTTCTCCGGGTCGTGCTCCTTATACTTCTCCTGAAAGGTGCGGGGGTGGGTGCCCTTGTACCGGGGGCGGCGCTTGTGCTCCTGTTCCATGGGATCAACTCCTTCTCTGGACTGCTATCATACCACAGCCCCGGCCAAAAGAAAAGCCCCGCCGCATTGACAGACCGGCGGGGAGCGGGTACAATAGGAGACCGACAAGGAGGCGTATCTTCTATGGTAACTTTGGCACAGCGCATCGAGGAGCTGCGGACCGCCAAGGGGTTGAGCCGGCCTGCCCTGGCCGCCGCCCTGGGCTTCCCCCGCACGGCCATCGAGAAGTTCGAGACGGGCCGCCAGACCCCCACCCAGGACCAGCAGAACAAGCTGGCGTCCTACTTCGGCGTGTCCCTCTTCTATCTCCGGGGGGAGACCAACGACACCACCCAGATGTCCGACTGGATGGACGGGGCGTTCCTGGACGAGCCCGCCCCGGCGCCGGTCCCCAAGCGGGCGGTGAAGCCGGCAGCGGTGGCGGCGTCATCCGGCGGGGAGGGCGGCACCATGTTCGACGCGTTCCTCACCAGCAAGAAGTTCCAGGAGACATTGCGGACGGCGGTGCTGGACACCCTCCGCACGCCGGAGGGCCAGGAGATCCTGGCCAAGGCCATCCGGAGGGAACTGGCCAGCCGGCAGAAGTAAAGCAGGCAGAAGAACAGAACAGCGGCGCGGGACTTTCGTCCCGCGCCGCTTCTGTATCACAGGCTCTTGATGAACTTCTCGATCCGATCCAGGCCCTCTTTCAGGTCCGCGTCGGAGTAGCAGTAGCTCAGGCGCATGAAGCCCTCGGTGCCGAAGTGGATGCCGGGGATGACGCCCACCAGGCCCTCCTTCAGCATCCGGGTGCAGAAGGTGTTGGAGTCCATGCCGAACTTCCGGATGTCCACGAACATATAGAAGGCGCCCTCGGGCTTCTCCACGTCCAGGCCCATGTCCACCAGGCGCTGATAGACATAATCCCGCCGCTTCCGGAAGATCTCCACCACCTCGCCGGTGTCCGTCTCCAGGGCCTTGACGCAGGCCCGCTGGACGAAGGCGGGCACGGAGGTGACCGCGTACTGGTGGAACACCTGGATGCGGTCCATCAGCCTGGCGTCCGCCATGCAGTACCCCAGCCGCCAGCCGGTCATGGCGTAGGGCTTGGAGAAGCTGTTGATGACGATGAGCCGGTCCCGCATATCCTGGTACTCGGCGAAGCTGTGGTAGTCCTCGCCGTAGGTCAGGGTCCGGTACACGTCGTCGCACAGGACGAAGATGGGCTTGTCCCGGAGGATATCGTGGACGGCGTCCAGGGTCTCCTTGGTGTAGACGCAGCCGGTGGGGTTGTTGGGGGAGGTGAGGATGATGGCCTTGGTCTTGTCGGTGATGGCGGCCTTCAGCTCCTCCGGCACGATCTGGAAGTGGTTGTGCTCCGTGGGCAGGGACACGGGCACGCCGCCCTGGAGCTGGACCAGCGCCTCGTACAGGCCGAAGGCGGGGGTGGGGATGATGACCTCGTCCCCGGCGTTGAGGATGGTGGAGAAGGCGGCGAACAGGGCCTCGGTGGCGCCCACGGTCAGGATGATTTCACTGGGGGCATAGTGGAGCCCATGGGCCTCGGCCTCGAACTTGGAGATGGCCTCCAGGGCGTAGGGGTAGCCGTTGCCGGGGGGATAGTGGGTGTCGTTATCGTCCAGAGCGGCCTTGGCGGCCTCCTTGATGGCGTCGGGGGTGTTCAGGTCCGGCTCGCCGATGGTCAGGGCGCAGGCGCCGGGGGTGTCCCGCACCAGATAGGTGAACTGCCGGATGCCAGACAGCTCCACGTTCATCACATCTCGATTCAAAGTCAGGTCCATGGGTTTCACGCTCCTTTTTTGTTCATGGAAATTAGTATAAGCGGATGAAAAGGGGATGTCAACGGCGGTTTCCACAAAAAGGGAGACGCCGGGGAAACAAAGAGGCCCCGCCGCGAGGTGCGGCGGGGCGCTCTGGGGATCTGCTCAAGCGGCGGGGGCTGCCTCCGGGTCTGTCTGGGCCGGGGCGGCGTCCGCGGTCTCGTCCGGCGTGCCGGTCTCCGGCTCCGGCACATCGAAGGACACGTCCGGCTCCCCGCTCCGGGTGACGGAGGTGCCGGTGAGGATGCTGCTGCCCTCGCCCGCGGTATAGGAGACGGTCACCTGGTCCCCCACGTTCAGGATCACCGCCAGGGGATTCTCCGCCGCGTTGACGGCGTAAAAGACGTCCTCTCCCTCCAGCCGGAGGAAGTAGTAGGAGTTGCCGTCCAGCACGGCGGTGCGGATCTCCGCGATGGCGCCTCTGACCTCCTCCTGGTCAGAGGGAGCGGCCTCCGACTCGCTGTCGGAGATGAGGCCGTTGTCCGCCAGGGTCCGGCGGTAGTTGGCCTCGCACTCCGCCACGGTGCCGCCGGTCTCCACGATGTTGTACTGCTGCACGTTCACCATGGCGTACATCTTCACCAGGCCGTCGTTGCCCTTCAAGGCCATGAAGTAGGTGGGCTGGTCGGCGATGTTCAGCAGCAGGGGGAAGGTGGCGATATAGTTCATCTGCTGGACCTGGCTCTGGGCGGAGGCCTGGGCGGACGCCTCCGTGGCGCCGGAGACGGCGTAGAAGTGGGTCTCCTTGGTCCGCTGGTTGGACAGGATGAAGCCGATGTTGGACTGATCCGAGGTGACGGAGGTGACGCCGGTGTACATATACACGTCATCGCCGATGGCGATGTAGTTGTACCCGTCGGTGGTCAGCGTCACGTCCCGCTGGCCGAACATGGAGTTGATGAAGCCGTTGTGGTACATGCCGTAGTAGTCGTACTGCTCCATGATGAGGTCCGCGTCATACACGTGGTCCACCCAGCTGGGGACCTCCTCGTAATACTGGCTCTCGCCGGTGACGGCGTCCACCAGTACCGCGCCCTGGATGTCCGTGCCGCCGAAGAGGCCGATGGTCTTCACCATCCGGGGGCAGACCCAATAGGGGTGGCCCTCCTCGTCGATCTCGAACACCGGGTCGGCGAACATGAAGGTGGGATAGTGGAACCGCAGATGCCGGGGCAGATAGCGGCCGAAGTGCTCGGCGGTGGTGTACTTCATGCCCTCGTCCAGCCGGACCACCTCCGCCTCCTGGGTCACCATGTCGATGATCAGGTAGGCGGGCAGGCCGTCGGACCGGTTGGTGAACCACTTGATGAGGTCCCCGTAGGCCAGGGAGGTCACCCGCACCGGGCGGCCCTGGTAGTTGATCTGGGTGTAGGAGGGCAGGATCTCGAACTGGGAGACCATGTCGCTGAGCTCGCCCAGGGTCCGGCTGCCCAGCCGGGCGGCGGAGTCCTCGTCCAGCATGGGGATCTGGTCATAGGAGATCTCCTCCACCTCGGAGGCGAAGTCTCCGGTCTGGACGGGCAGCAGCTCGCTGTAGCTCCCCGCCCGCAGCACCACCCAGGAGGAGAGGCCGCCGATGACGATGGCGGCGATCAGGGCGATCAGCACGAAGAAGGGGATGGTGCATTGCTTCTTCACAAAGCCGAAGTAGCCCTTCACGCCCTCCCCCTGGAAGCCGGAGGTGAGGACGGCGCACACGCAGTACACGGCGCACAGCAGGAAGAGAAAGACGTAGAACTCCTCCGCGTGGAAGTTCAGGGCGGGCAGCTCGAAATAGAAGTACCCCAGGCCGAACAGCAGCGT
Organism: Candidatus Oscillibacter excrementigallinarum; assembly: GCA_019118245.1. Lineage (GTDB taxonomy): Bacteria > Bacillota > Clostridia > Oscillospirales > Oscillospiraceae > Oscillibacter > Oscillibacter excrementigallinarum. The sequence continues at coordinate 2,350 of DWZJ01000090.1, read as the reverse complement.
CACGCCCAGGTTGATGAGCGTCCGGGTGAGGGCGTTGCCGATGGCCTTGCGGGGCTTGCGCTGCCGCTGGGGCCGCTGGGGCTGGGAGCCGTCCCCGCCGCCGAAGCCAAAAGCGCCGGGGTCGAACCCGCCGAAGTTGAATGTGAATGGCATGGAAACCAGATTCCTCCTTTTTCAGATGGGCCGAATTATGACCCATGATACAGGAAAAGTGTGAACAAATCAAGGGTTCCCACAAACACACCGTTCCGATTCCGCGAAGATTGTGGTAAAATCGAAAAAAACGTGTAATCGGCGGGCACCGCCTGCGTGTAGAGGGATAGAGAGGAGGAACGGCGTTGGAGGACGCGCGGATCGTGGAACTGTACTGGGACCGGGATGAGGCGGCCATCTCGGAGAGCAGCGCCAAGTACGGCGGCTACTGCTATCAGATCGCCTTCCGCATCCTGGCATTGCGGGAGGACGCGGAGGAGTGCGTGGGGGACACCTGGCTGCGGGCCTGGGAGGCCATGCCCCCCAGCCGCCCCAGCCGGCTGGACACCTTCCTGGGGAAGATCACCCGGAACCTGTCCCTGGACCGGTGGCGGGCCCAGCGGGCCCGGAAGCGCTGGCAGGGTCAGGCGGAGGCGGCCCTGGAGGAGCTGGGGGACTGCCTCTCCGCCCCTGGCGGCGTGGAGCAGGCGGCGGAGGCCGCCGCCCTGGCGGAGAGCTTGGACCGCTTTCTGGAGGGCCTCCCCCAGGAGAAGCGGGTGCTGTTCGTCCGGCGGTACTGGTATCTCTGCTCCATCGAGGAGCTGGCCGCCTGGAGCGGCAGGCGCCGGGGCACGGTGTCGGCGGCGCTGTTCCGCCTGCGCCAGGCGCTGCGGGAACACTTGGAACGGGAGGGATTCACCGTATGACGAGAGAACAGCTGCTCCGTGCCGTGGGGGACATCCGGGACGACTTCATCCGGGAGGCCGCGCCGCCGTCGGCCGCCTACCGGAAGCGGCGGGAATTCCCCTGGGCCGGCGCCGTGGCGGCCTGCCTGGCACTGGTGCTGGTTGGGTCCACATTCCTCCTGTCCCAGATGGGGATGGGGGGCAGCGACGGCAGCACCGCCACCGCGGGGGACCAGGTCCAGAACGAGACGGCGGAGGAGTCCAGCGGCGGGATGGACGACGCGGCGGATGGTACAGACGCCGCCGCTCCGGAGACCGTTGCCCCCACGGTCACGGTGGACGGCACGGTGTACGTGCTGGCGGACCGTGACGGTCCCTGGCCGGAGACCTGCTCGGCGGGACTGGTCCAGGCCGGGGAAGTGGAGCTGCCGGACACCGGCGAGATCTGCCCCTACTTCGCCCTGCCGGAGGACACCGGGGAGATCTGGGTCTACCAGACCTGCTGTGACGGGGAGACCGGGACGGCCTACATGGGCTACGTCCGCTATGTGGCGGAGACGCCGGATCGATAGCGGCAAAAACGGGCCGCCGGAGGAATATCCTCCGGCGGCCCGTCGTATCTAGGGTCACGGCAGCATCAGCAGCTTTTTCAGAAAGTCCACGCCCTTGGGGAGAATGGCCTCGTCGTCAAAGGCGAAGTCCGGGGCGTGGAGCTGGGGGGTGTCCCCGGTGCCCAGGAAGAAGAACAGCCCCGGCACATACTGCTGGTAGAAGGAGAAGTCCTCCGCCGCCAGCACCGGCTTTTCCAGCAGGACCGGCGCGTCGGCCCCCAGCTGGGAAGCGACCTTCTGATACAGCTCCTCGTGGTTCCACACGGCGGGATAGCCCTCGCTGAGGTGGACGTCCACGGTGCAGCCGGTCTCCGCCGCCAGGGAGCGGCCGATGTCCTTCAGCTGCTGGCGGCAGAACCGGAAGGTGTCCTCCCGGTAGGTGCGCAGGCTGCCCTCCAGCACCGTGTGGCCGCTGATGGCGTTGCGGACCGTGCCGGAGACCATTTTGCCGAACCGCAGCACCCGGGGCTGGTCCGGGGGCAGCTGCTCCATCATGTCATAGGCCCGCTGGAGATAGGAGATGCCCGCCGTCAGGGCGTCCCGGCCCTCGTCTGCCCGGGACATGTGGACGCTGCGGCCCTCCACCGTGACGGTGACCTCGTTGGACCGGGCCATCAGCGGCCCGGGGCGGGAGGCGATGACCCCGGCCTCCAGGCCCGGCCACAGGTGCAGGCCGAAGATCCGGCGGACCCGGTACCGCTCCAGCACGCCGGTCTCGCACAGCTTGCCGGCGCCGCCGGTGGTCTCCTCCGACGGCTGGAAGAGGAACAGCACGTTCCGGGGCAGCTCCGCCAGGTGCTCCGCCGCGTATTCCGCCAGAGTCAGGACCATGGCGGCGTGGGCGTCGTGGCCGCAGGCGTG